>JAWOHG010000211.1:0-26208 GCA_046485245.1 bacterium | reverse complement strand
CCGTCGTAGACGTCGAACTGGACGTTGCCGCCGAACCCGCGGAGCTGGACGTCGCCGAACGCCTGCGCGAACGTCAGGTAGTCGCCGCCGCCCTGCTGCTTGATGGTGAAGATGCCGCTCATCGGGGAACCGACCGAGGTGTACTCGTCGGCGCCGATGTCGGGCGTGGTCCGGGTGTCGCCGTCGATGTCAAAGGCGATGCCGGTGCCGGCCGGCCCGGCGTTGATGCACGGCGAGCCGGTGCGCAGGTGCAGGTTGAGCGGGCCGCCGACCTGCGGGTTCTGGTTGATGCCGTTGGGATCGAACCCGAGCGCCTGCCAGCCGCTCCAGGTGCTCGACCCGTATGAACTGCTGTAGGCCACGTAACCCATCGAGTTGTTGGGCACGTAGTAGCAGTTGTTGTTGAACAGCGAGGGCGTAATGTTGCCCAGGTACTTGTAGTAGGCGTAGGCCGCGGTCGAGTTGTAGCCGTTGTAGAAGATGTTGCCCTTGACCACGCAGGAGTCGTTGGCGCCGGTGCCGTGGTAGCCGTAGTAGTCCTGGACGCAGCGTGAGGCCGAGCTGCTGAAGTTGACGATGGTGTTGAACAGCAGCTTGGTGCCGCGGTGGTAGTAGAGGTAGACGCCGTAGGAGGAGAAGCCGGAGATGAAGTTGTTGAAGATGTACATCCGGTTCGTGTAGTAGGAGCCGGAACCGTAGATGTAGATGCCGTAGGAGCCGCCGGAGATGGTGTTGTTGTAGATTGAGTCTTCGGCCGAGCCCCAGTTGGCGTTGGCCAGCCAGCCGTAGATGCCGAAGGAGCCGGTGCCGGAGATGTTGCAGCCCTGGATGACGAGCGTGTCGATGGTGCGCCACGGCGAGACCGATGCGTTGTTGTTGAGGTAGATGCCGTAGTTGGTGTAGTTGAGGTTGAGGTGGCGGAACCGGATGCGCTTCATGCCGTTGACGTACACCGGGTTCCGGTTGTTGATGGTCACGTCTTCCGGCACGCCCGTGTTCAGGTGGGCGAGGTAGTTGATCCAGTTCGCGGTCTGGTCGAACTCGACCCACACCTGCTCGTTGTAGGTGCCGGCGAAGACCTCGAACGTGATGTCGCCGGACTGGCCGCGCAGGGCGAGCTGGCCGTTGGCGACCTCGAACGACGGGAACGTGTCGGCGGCGAGGATGCCCGGCTTGATGTAGTAGATGCCGCTCATCGCGGAGCCGACCGAGGTGTACTCGTCGGCGCCGATGTCCGGGGTCGAGCCGTCACGCGTGTCGCCGTCGATGTCGACGGTGATGCCCGAAATCGGGTTGGCGGCGGCGATGCAGGGCGAGCCGGTCTTCAGGCGCGGGTTGTTGACGCCGCCGGTGAGCGGGTTGGACGTGATGGAGTTCATGTCCAGGCCGCCCGAGTTGGTCTGCCACTGGGTGAGTGACTGGTAGCCGTAGGTCAAGTTGTAGAACTGCTGGCTCGAGCCGCTGGAGGCGTACCAGCAGTTGTAGTTCGAGAAGGCCGGGAAGTTGCTGGACCCGGTCGCGCGATACATCGGGTAGAAACCGACCACGACGTTGTTCTTCCATGTGTCACCGGCCGTGTAGTAGGCGTAGAAGGTGAAAGAGCCGGTACCGTAGAACGTATTGTAATAGAAGAGCGCGCCGTCGTTGTAGTAGGAGTAGACGCCGTAGGAGGTCCAGCCGTTGATGATGTTGTTGATGAACTGGTTGTGCTGGTGGCGGTAGGTGCTGGAGCCGTAGTGGTAGATGCCGTAGTTGGACGACGTCTTGAGGTCGTTGCGCTCGAACACGTTGTTATTCGAGGAACCGCCGATGGTGTTGAAGTAGATGCGGATGCAGTCGCTGCCCGACCGGATGGTGTTGCCCGTTACCCGCCAGTTGTCGCAGCCGTTCAGGTAGATGCCGTAGCTGCTGGTGACGAGCCGCAGGTTCTCAATCCGGACGTTGTTCGTGGCGTACCCGTAGAAGGCGTAGCCCGAGTTGTTCTCGATGGTCACGCTCTGGCCGGTGGCGGCCCGGAACGTGATGTCGCAGGTGTCGGACCCGGGCACCTGGTACAGGTAGATGTATCCCGGTATGACGTAGACGCCCGAGTAGATGTCGAAGGTGACGTCGCCGACCGCACCGCGGGTGCGGACGGCTTCGCCGGCAAGGTACGGGTTCAGGAAGTCGCCTGTCCCGTCGGCCTTGACGGTGTATGTCCCGCTCATCGGCTGGGCGGCGGCTATGCCGGCCAGCAGTAGCAGGACCAACAGCGTTACTGTTTGCCTCATCTCTTAGCCTCTCTCCTTTTGGGTTTAGCGTTCCACTACGAGCTTGCTCGTGGTGACGTACCCCGTGGCCTCCAGCCGCACGAGGTATATGCCGGCGCTCAGGCCGCGCAGGTCGAGGCTGACCGCGCCCGAGCGTCCGGCAATGCTTGAACTGGTCACCAGCTCCCGGCCGGTGACGTCGTAGATGCGGATGCAGAGCGGGCCGGCCGCGGGCAGGCTGTAGCCCACCGTGGACAGGCCCGACCGCAGCGGGTTGGGCCGCAGCGTGATGCCGAAGCCCCTGGGGTCCTGCCGCTGGGCGAGAACTCCGTTGCGCTGGGGCGCGGGCCGCCAGGCGTCGCCGGTGCCGAGGGTGTAGACCCAGAACTCGAGCGTCTTGTTGCCCTTGAGGGCATACACCGCCTCGCCGTCGGAGGCGAGACTGCCGCCGGCCTTGACCCGCTTCTTCTTGCCCGTGGAACCGAACTCGGGCACGAGCGGGGCCTCGGCCCAGGTCGCCGTGGCCGGATCGTAGGTGAAGAACTCGCCGGTGTTGCCGCCCTTGAGCGCGTAGAGCACGCCGTCGAGCAGCACGCCGTCCGACCCGTCCTTGGCCTTCTTGTTCTTGCCGGTCTGCTGGTTGGCGAGCGGGATGCCCGCAGTCAGTCCGCCCCAGGCCGCGCTGTCCAGCGAGTAGGCGTACATCTCGCTGTACTTGGCCTTGTGGGCGTACAGCCGGCGGTTCGCCTCGTCGAGCACGAGGAACGAGCCCTTGTCGTACTTGGGCTTGGCGCCGGCCGGGGCGTCGGCGAGCGTGTACCACGCGCCGGACACGGTGTTGTAACGGTAGAACTCGGTCTTGTAGCCTTTCAGCACGTAGACGTACTGGCTGTCGCCGAGGTCGACGTAGACCAGGTCGGTGCCGCCCTTGACCTTCTTGTTGGACAGGCCGAGCGGTACGTCGGTAAGCTGGGTCCAGGTGCTGTCGACGGTGTTGTACTTCCAGAAGCCGGAAGTGTTGTTGCCCTTGGTGGCGTAGATGTTGCCGAGGCCGTCGGCGCAGCCGACCGCGCCCTTGTAAGGCGGCTTGGCCTCGATACCGTTGGGCATCGACGGCTTGGTCAGCCAAGCGCCGGCGACCGGGTCGTACTGGTAGAAGTCCCCGGTCTTGTAGCCCTTGGCGGCGTAGAACGTGGCGCTGAGCGGGTCATAGACCAGCCAGCCGCCATCCTTGACCGCGCGGCCCGAGGGTGACGAGGGCACCGACGGGGTGACTTCGCTCCAGCCCGGCGGCACCGGGTCGCCGACGCGGACCGAGTCGACGAACAGGTTGTTGGCGGCAATCATGTCGCCGGAGGCCGTGACCAGCGCCGAGGTCTGCCAGATTCCCGGCGGGCTCGCGAGCCAGGTCGCGAACTCGACGACGGTGTCGGTCTCGGCCGGGATGTTGTTGACCGTCTGGGTGAACGCGTAGCCGGTCGAGATTTCCAGCCGGACGTTGCAGGAAATCGGGTCGGTGCCGGTGTTGCGCACGAGCACCAGCGGCGTGACCGCGACGCTGGGGTTGACCCGGCCGCTCGGGGCGAGGATTTCGGCGGCGGCAACGTCGTGGACGCGGCCGAAGAACGCGCCGGTGGACTTGTCGTTGGACGGGTAGACGTCGCCGGCCATCTCGGTCGAGCAGGTCGGGGCCTGATCGCCGCGCAGGGCAACCTGCCACTGCGGGAAGGACAGTTCGACCGAGTCGCCGCCGGGCACTGCCGTCGCGGTCGCGGTCTCGTTGTAGGCGCCGATGCGCAGGCGGGCGGTGATGTTCTCGACCGCGGTGCCGGAGTTGTGGACGATGACGGTCGGGGTGACGGTCGAGGCCGAGTCCACCGTGCCCGAGGGCACCGTGATGCGCCCGGCGCTGGCGTCGTGGACGATGACCGTCAGCGGGTACTCGACCTTGTCGTTACCGGGGTTGCCGTCAAACGCGAGCTCGGTCGAGCACTTGACCGCCAGCACGCCGCGCTCGAGCGCGGTCCACTGTCCGAAGGTCAACTGGATTGAGTCGCCGCCGGCAAGCGCCGTCACCTGGGCCGAGTCGACGTACCACGTGCCGATGCGCATCCGGACCTTGAAGCTCACCGGGTCGGTGAGGTAGTTCTTCACCCACGCCGAGGGCGTGGCGGTGGCCAGCGAGTCGTAGTTGCCCGCGGTCGGCGCGTTGATGCGGGTAACGCCGACGTCGTTGGGCAGGGGCGTGAAGGCCACGGCCAGCGAGCAGTTGATGCGGCCGGAGCCAAAGATGGTGTCTTTGCCCGTCAGCCCGAGGTCGACCACGCCATGCATCTCGAGGATGGAGTCAATCTTGCGCGGGGTGAGCATCGGGTTCTTCGACAGCATCAGGGCGACGCACCCGGCCGCGCTCGGAGTGGCCATCGAGGTGCCGGACATTGTCGTGTACATCTGGTCGCCGGAATTGGAGGTCGCGTAGATGTTGACGCCCGGTGCGCAGATGTCGGGGTCGCGCAGGTAGGTCGGGGCCGGGTAGTCGTTCCACGGCGCCAGCGTCGGCCAGACCCGGCTTGGCCCGATGGAGGAGAAACTGGCCTTGAGGTCGGTGTTGTCGGTCGCACCGACCGTGATGACCGAGCCGAGCCCGAGGGTCGGGTGGCCAGTGCCGTTGGCCGGGTGAGGCCAGGGCGGTGGGCAATTGCCCGGCGTGCGGATGCCCGAGGTGTTTTCGTTGCCGGCCGCGACCATGTGCACGATGCCGGCGGCGAGGACGTTCTCCTCGACGACGCGCCACATCGCGTAGCGCGGCATCCAGCTCGTGATGAGGCCGATGGAGTAGGTCATGAGGTCGGCACCGTTGAGCGTGTCCGGGCCGGGTGCGCGCCCGGGCCGCACCGGACGGACCGCGAACTGGAACGCGGCCCAGTTGTTGGCGTCGAGGACGGTGTCGGGGTAGGGCGAGTGCAGATAGACGTCGACCGGCAGGGACATTACCTTCGCACTGGGGGCGACGCCCATCGTGTCGCGGATGTTGTTGCCGTAGGCGCCGTCGGCCGAGGTGATGCCGGCGCAGTGGGTGCCGTGACCGTAGTAGTCGAGCGGGGTCACGCTGTCGTAGGACGACGGGCCGGGGTGGCCGTAGTTGAGCTGGTTGGAGGCGAAGTTGAAGCCGCACTTCGGAATGGTCAGTGTGTCGATGGCGCGCCAGAGGTGGCCGCGCAGGTCGAAGTGCGTGTAGCGCACGCCGGTGTCGACCACGCCGATGACCACGCCCTGCCCAGTGTAGCCCTGGGCCCAGGCGCCGCGCGCGTTGATGCGCACGAGGTTGGGCTGCACGGCGTCGGTCACGTCAGGTGCGACGAACTGACCGGGGTCCAGGTCCGCCACGTCGGCCGCGACCTTGGAATAACTGAGCGTGGCAATGTCGTCGCGCTCGGCGAGTTCGCGGATGACCGAGCGCTTCGCGCCGCAGCCAACCGCGTTGATTATCCACAGTGAAACCATCCCGCTGACCTCGCCGGCCGCCTCTTCGGCGCGCAGGTAGGCCAGCAGGTCGGCTTGCTCCTGTTCGGCAAAGTCCGACAGGATACGGCCGACGCGCGCCCGCCGTACGGGCCGGGGCAGGTCTTCGACCATCGCCATCAGCGTCGGGTTGTCGAACTGGTTGTTCAGGACAATTGTCACGGGAATGTATGCATCGTCATCCTCGGCGGCGAGGATCGACTGCAGCTGCGGTTCGACGAGCGCGGCGCCGAAAGCGCCGGTCGCCAGCACGAGCAGTGCGGTGACTGATAACAGCCACTTCATTGGACTGCCTCCTTGTAGCGCATCATCTCAGCCTCGGGCCTCCTGCGGCCTTTCAGTCGGCAGGCGACGGACGAACTAGTTGACTGAATCCAGCGGCGCTTAGGCGTCGCATTTCCTCACTTCCTAATTGTCGGGATGTAACCTGCCGACTGGCAGAAATGCTAGACCCCCCGGGGTCGCTGTCAAGCGGGACGGGAGCCCTCAGATGGGGAAGTCCGAAACCCGAAGTTCGAGTGACGAAAACGGGGCGAGGGACGAGGGGCGGGGCGAATGACGATTGGCGGCGGGCATCCCTGCCCGTAACTTCGAGCGAAGTCGAGGAACCCCTTGCCGTTGGCCCGGCCCGGAGAGGTTGGGCGCGGAGAGGGGTCTCTCCAATCGGCCGAGGACGGCCTCCGTCGAAATGACGGCGTGCCGAGGAATCGCCTAACGGTCCGGGTTGGACGGGTCGATGATGAGCCGGGACTTCGGCTGCTCGGGCGGGGCGCCTTCGGCCTTGACGTACTGGAGCCGGAGTTCGTACAGCAGTTCGTCGAACATCCGCGTTTCTTCCTCGGTCCGGTTGCCCTCGGTCTTGGTCCTGAGAAGGGCAATCGTCTCGATGGTCTGCTTGGCGAGGGGCAGGTTGACAGCCTGCTTCTCGGCGCCGGGCACGATGTCGTGGCCGAGGTAGGCCAGCGCGGCTGCCGCGAGGCTGAGGAGGAGGCTGTCGAGGCCGGGTTCGGGCATCTGGGGTTGTTGTTCAGTCATTGTTCAAGAGGTTGCGGACCTTGATGGCCTTGCCTGAGCGCAGGAACACCCGCGGCACGCGCGGGGAGACGCGGCAGACGATTTCGTAGGGTATGGTGCCGGCGCGGACCGCCAACTCGTTGGCGGTGATGGTTTCGCCGCCGTCCGTCCCGAGCAGGGTGACCCGGTCGTCGATGCGCGCCTCGGGGATGTCGGTGACGTCGAGCATGGTCAGGTCCATGCAGACGTTGCCGGCAATCGAGGCGCGCTGTCCCCGCACCAGGGCGAAGCCGCGGTCTTTCATCGACCAGGGGTAGCCGTCGCCGTAGCCGGCCGTGATGACCGCGATGCGCGAGTCGCGCCGTGTGAACCACGCGCGCTCGTAGGAGACCGAGCGGCCAGCCGTGACCGCGCGCAGGTTGACGACGCGGCTGCGCAGGCGCATCACCGGCTTGAGGTCGAGCGCGGTGGCGCGCTGGCCCGACGCGTAGGAGTCGGGCAGGATGCCATAGGCGAGCAGGCCCGGGCGAATCATATCCAAACCGGAATCGGCTATGTTCAAGAAACCGGAGGAGTTAGCCGAGTGAGCTAGAAAAGGGTCGAGCCCGGAGTGGCGCAGCCGGTCGAGCAGGGCGCGGTACTCGGCGAGTTGGCCGCAGGAGAAGTGGATGTCGGAGTCGGCGGCCGGGAAGTGGGTGAACACGCCGTCGAGGCGCAGGCCGGGCAGGCGCGCCGTGCCGGTGATGAACCCGAAGGCGCGGTCGGCATCGACCCCGGTGCGGCCCATCCCGGTGTCGACTTCGACGTGGAACCCGACCGTGGTCGCGCGGGAAGCGGCCTCGGCCGAGAGCAGGCGGGCAAACTCGGGTTCGCTGACCGAGGGCACCAGGTCGTGGTCGAACAGGCCGGGGATTTCGCCGTAGGGAATCGGGGAGAGCACGAGGATCGGCGTCTTCACCCCGGCCAGGCGCAGGGCCGCGCCCTCCCCGACCGAGGCGACGCCGAAGAAGTCGACCCTATCGGCCGCGGCTGAACCGACCTCGCGCAGGCCGTGGCCGTAGGCGTCGGCCTTGATGGCAAGGAGCAGCCGGCGAGCGCCGATGGCGGCGCGCACCGCCACGAGGTTGTGGTCCAGCGCGTCGAGGTCGATTTCAGCCCAGACACGGCCGTAGTGCATCGACCGGATACTAGTTGAGAGTGAAGCGGAAGTCAAAACCGGTCGGGATTCACCACGAAGACACGAAGGGCGAGGGCAGGCAGGAGAAATGCGAATGACGAATGACGAATGTCGAATGGCAGAACCCGGGCAAGGACGCGGCGATTCCTGGCTGCGCTTGGGGTGACAGTCACGCTTGTCATTCTGAGCCTGTCCTCAGGCGACGAATCTCGCGCGATGCCGAGCGGGCGGAGCGCTTATCCTTGGCCCGGAACTGGAACGTCAGACGGGGAGAGGGATTTCTCCACGCGGCGGAGAACCGCCTTGGTCGAAATGACGGAGGGGTGGCGGCGGGTGTCCTTGCCTGTCATTGCGAGGGCGTCATTGCCCGTGGTAATCTCAAGGGCAGGAAGACTGCCGCGTCGCTGCGCTCCTCGCAGTGACAGGGTGGCGATTCCGCTACCAGCGGAAGGTGATGACCGAGCGGGAGAATTCGCCGGCCAGCCCGTTGTGAAGGGTGACAACGATTAGCCGGCCTTTGACCTTGAGACGGTTCGCGAGCCCGAGTTCGCTGACCACCGCGCGGGTGAAGGCGACCGCACCCTCCGGGGTGCGGGGCAGGTCGGCGGGTTTGCCGGTCGCGGCGTCGAGGCCGGTGTCGACGAGCACCGGGTAGACGCCGTAGAGGAGGCGCAACTGGCGCGCGGTCTCGACCCGGTTCGTCACCGCGACCACCGGCATCGATGGCCGGAACCGTGATATCATCGTGGCCGAGGCGCCGGTTGTCGCCCACGAAACGATGAGCGGGGCCCCGGCCTGCTCGGCGAGGCTGACAATCGGGTAGCCGAGGACGTGGATGTTGCGGGTGGCCGGCTCGCGGGTGTAGCGTTCAGCGAACTTGGCGATGTAGCGGTCACGGTCGATGGGCATCGTCGCCTCGACCACGCGCGACATAACCTTGACGCATGCGAGCGGGAAGTCGCCGACCGCTGTCTCGCCCGACAGCATCAGCGTGTCCGCGCCTTCTTCGACCGCGGTGGCGATGTCCTGCACCTCGCCGCGCTGGGGCAGGGGGTTGCGAATCATCGATTCGAGGAGCTGGGTCGCGACGATGACCGGTTTGCCGGCGATGTTGGCGCGGTCGATGAGCCGGCGCTGGACCTTGGGGATTTCCGGGTAGTCGACGAGCACGCCGAGGTCGCCGCGCGCCACCATGATGCCGTAGACCTCGTCGCGGGCGAGGATGGCGTCGACGTTGGCGACCGCGGCCGGCGATTCTATCTTGGCGATGATGGGCTTGGGCCCGGTCGGGCTCTTTTGGAGCAGGCCGGCCATGTCGCAGACGTCGGACGGCCCTTGCACGAAGGACTGGGCGATGAAGTCGACGTCGAAGCCGTGGTTGATGGCCGCTGTGTCTTCGGGCACGTCGAGCGGGCCGGCCTGGAGCCGCCCGCCCGGGACCTGGGGCAGGTCGATGCCCTTGTTGAGCTTGATGGTGCCGGAGTGCTCGGCGACGCAGGTGATGCGGTCGGGGAAGTCCTTGCGTTCGGCCTTCAGGTACACTTCGTTGTCGCCGACGACGATGGTGTTGCCTTCGTCGATTTCGACGTAGAGGTCGAGCGGGTAGGCGACGCAGAGCCGGGCTTTGACCTTGGCCGGGACGCGGCCGCGGGGAGTGTCGCAGGTGACAATCTGGACCCGGTCGCCTTCGCTGACCGCGATGCGGTCGACCGGCTCGAGCGGGCCTTTGGGTCCGAGCGGCCGGATTTCCCGGATGCGGATTTTGGGGCCCTTGAGGTCGAGGATGATGGGCAGTGGCCGGCGCAGTTCTTCCTCGGTGCGGCGGATGGCCGCGATGAGCTTCTCGACTTCGGCGAAGCCCTCGGGCCGGACGTGGGACATGTTGATGCGGGCCGCGGCCATTCCCTGCTCGACGAGTTCGGGGATACCCGTGAGCGCGCCGGGTTCGGGGTAGCGGCCGCGCCGGTCCGGGCCGGACCGGGACACGCGCGGGCCCATCGTGCAGAGGATGGCGAGCCCGGCGGTTTTCACCGGGGCGAACTTGACCACGTGGCGGCGGTGCGGCGGCATCACTCCTCCAGTCTCATCGGGGCAGAGCATATCGGGCAGGGCGGAGTGGTCAAGCCGGCAGCAGGTCCGGCCGGTATGACTGCAGGTGATTATGCGGCCGGGCGTTAAGCCGTGATGAAGGGACAGGGGAACGGTGCGCGGATGCAGTCGCCGCGGTCAGACGCAGTTACTAATGGTGGTTTGATCGACTGATTGACACTACCGGTTGGGGAGGGGGTGACCTCGGTGGTGAGCCAATGCCTGAACCGGCACAGAAACAGCCGGCCGAGTTCGCCGGCCTGCACCCGGGTCAACTACCGGTCCACAGCAACGTTCATCGCCCGGTCGAGCCGGCGAAACAATGTCGGGCTCAACCGGCGGCGCAGGCCCGCGCCGAGCAGGTGGACAGGTTCCCGGTCCAGCCGCGGTTCGAGCCGGGCGGCCTGCCGCGTGCCGACGCCCGGGCTAAGACGGGATACTGCCCCGCGCCTGGTTCCGGTCGCGGCAATCGGTCAGCGCATCAGCACGAGCCGAGCCGGGCCGACCGGCGTGCTTGAGCCCAGGCGGACGAAGTAGACGCCGGGTGCGAGCCTGGACAGGTCGAGCGGTACCCTTGACCGGCCGCCGACCGGCGCGGACAGCACGACCCGGCCGGCAGCATCGTGCAGGGTCAGCAGAGACGGGTCCTCAGTCGGAGGCCCGGCCAGGTGCACGACCGCGCCGCCGCGGGCCGGGTTCTGCTCCACCTGTAAGGCGGAGGCGGGGCGCAGGTTCGCGGCTTCGGCCTGCACGCCGTCCCGGTCCGGCCGTGAGCCTTTGGCCGCAAGGCCCAGGCTGACCGGGGTGTAGCTCCACAGTTCGACGGTCTTGTTGCCCTTGAGCGCGTAGAGTCGCCAGTTGCCGACGTTGACGATGTCGGCGCCGCCCTTGATGCGCTTCTTTCGGCCGGTGATGCCGAGCGAGGGGATGGTCTCAAGCTCGGTCCAGGTGTTGCCGGTGAGCGAGTATTCCCAGAGTTCCTGCGTGTTGCCGCCCTTGAGCGCCATTATGCGGTCGCCCCACAGCGCGGCGCAGCCGCCGGCCTTGGAACGCTTGTTGCGGCCGATGAAGTTGAGCAGGGGCATCGGCGCGAGCGCGGTCGGGGACCAGGCGCCGGCGAGGATGTCGTAGCGCCAGAACTCGTGGCGGTTGGCCTTGTGGGTGTAGACGGCGGTGTCGCCGACGGCCACGAGCCACGTGCCGTCTTTCCACTTGTAGGTGCCCATCGGCGCGTCGGGCAACGCGGTCCAGGAGTTGGCAACCGTGTTGTAGCGCCAGAACTCGTAGGTGCGGCCCTTGAGCAGGTAGACGAAGCCGGTGTCGCCGCGCTGGACGAACGCGACTTCGGTGCCGCCCTTGGGCTTCTTGCCGGAGATGCCGCCAGGCACCGGCTCGCGCTCGAGCCAGGAGTTGTCAACCATATCATAACGGTAGAACCCGAACCGGCTGTTGCCCTTGACCGCGTAGATGTAGCGGTTGTTGTCGGACGCGGCGCAGGCGCCCTTGTACGGGGGGCGGCCCTCGAGCCCCGGCGGGATGGACGTGAGGGTCTGCCAGGAGTCGCCGAGCGGCGCGTAACCGAAGAAGTCGCCGGTCTTGTAGCCTTTGGCGGCGTAGATGGTGCCGTCGGGACCGGTCGCGAGCCAGCCGCCTTCCTTCACGGCGCGCCCCGAGGGCGCAAGCGGCATCGGCGTGTGCTGGGCCCAACCGAGCACGCCGGTGCCGGTCACCGTGAAGCCGGTCGAGACGACGTCGTCGGCGCGGACGCTGTCGCCGGTGCAGCGGGTGCTGCAGCGCGCAACCCAGTTGCCGGGCGTGCGCAGAACGTAGCCGGGGAAGCCCGTAAGCGTCGTGTCGCGGCCCGCGGCCAGGCCGGTCACGTAGCGGTGTTCGGAGTAGACCAGCCGGCCGAGCGGGTCGCGCAGCGAGAGCCAGGCGTCGAAGTCGACCGCCCCGACGCTGTAGTTGGCCCAGGTGCCGGTCGGTACGACAGTGTCGAGCGGGTCATAGGACGCATTGACGTTGGCCGAGACGGCCGCGACGTCAACCGCGTGGTCCTTGAACGCGGAAAGGGTGTAGCCGGAGTAGTTGGCGGTGTAGACGAGGCCCGAGGCGCTGTCAGCGACGATGGCCAGCGGTTCGTCGCCGGTCTGCAGCGTGATGAGCCGGCGGTTCGCCCCGGGGTTGATGACCGAGACCGAGTTGTGCCCGTCTGAGGCGCACCAGACCCGGCCGTGTTTGGACAGGGCCAGCGCGGCGGGCGTGCGCACCCGGACCGTCGCGACAAGCGACTCGGCGGCGCAGTCGATGACCGCGACCGACTCGGCCGCGTAGCAGGCGACGTAGAGCCGGTTGTCGGTCGGGTTGTACAGCGCGCGCGTGGGCGAGTTGGGCACGGCGATGGAGCGCACTTTCGTGTTGGCCGCGAGGTCAATCACCGCGACCGAGTCGGTGCCGCTGGACGGCACGTATGCGCGGCCGGACAGGGGGGCGAGCGCGACGTCGTAGGGATAGGTGCCGACCGTGATGGTGGCGACCACGGTGTTGGTGGTGCAGTTGACGACCGTGACCGAGCTGCCCGAGGAGTTGACGACCAGCAACCGGTCGCGCACCGGGTCGTGGCGCAGGGCAAAGGGCGTCGCGCCCACGGGCACGGTGGCGATGACCGTGTCGGCCGTCGCGTCGATGACGCTGACCGAGTTGCCGCCGGAGTTGGTCGAGTAGACGCGCGAGCCGTCGGAGCGCAGGCAGAGACGGCGGGGAGAGGCGCCGACCGGGATGAGCGCGAGCAGCGAGTCGTTGGCCGGGTCGATGACGGCCACGCGGCCCGCCGCGTCGCAGGCGACGTAGAGCCGGTCGTTGGCCGGGTTGTGGACCGCGGCGACCGGCAGGGAGGGCAGCGGGACGTTGGCGGTCGACTGCGCCGACGGCATCGTGACCGAGCCGGCGATGCCGTTGAGTTCGTCGAGCCACCAGACCTTGCCGCGCGTGACGTCGAGGGCGAGCGCCACCGGCTGGGCCACCGTGGTAACGAGACCGATAACCGTATCGGACGGGCCGCCGATGATGCTGATGGCGGCTTCCGCGGCTCGGACGACGTAGGCCCGGCCCGACTGGGGGCAGCAGGCGACTTCGACCGGGCCGATGCCCACCAGCGGCGTTCGGACCACGGTGTTGGTCGCGCCGTCGATGACCGTGACGCTGTAGGAGGCGTTGTTCGCGCAGTAAACGCGTCCGGTCAGGGGCGAGCAGGCGATGGAACGCGGATCGTTGCCGACTGGCACCGTCGCGATGACCGAGTCGTTCGCGCCGTCGATGACGCTGACCGTGCGGGTCTTGTAGTTGAGGCAGTAGACCCGGTTGAGCACGGGGTTGACTGCGAACCCGACCGGCGAGTCGCCGACCGCGACGTAGCGCAGGATCGTGTCGGCGGCGCAGTCGATCACGGCCAGGCTGTCCGAGCCGTAGCGGGCAACGTAGAGCCGGCCCGTGGCGCCGCGCCAGGCCGCGGCGTGGGGCCGCGCGCCGACCCGGACGTAGCGCAGCACCGAGTCGCCGAGGCTGTTGACCACGGCCAGCCGGTTGGTGTCGGGCAGTGGCAGGTAGAGTTTCTGACCGGTGCTGTCAAGGGCGAGAGAGACCGGCCGGGACAGAAGCGGTATGTAGCCCACGGTCGAATCGCCGGCCGGGTCGAGAAATGCGAGGCTGGCGCCAGAGGAGAGCACGCCGTAGACACGGTTGCCGTCGGGCCGGCAGGCTGCGGCAACGACGTTGCTGCCGAGCGATGCCGACCGGATGACCGTGCGCGTGGTCACGTCGATGACCGAGAGGCGTCGGCTGTTGTAGTGCGAGACGAACAGCCACTGGCCGTTCGGCCGCACGCATAGCGGGACGATGTTGGTGCCGGCACGGGTGAACCCGGTCTTCTGAGCGGTCGAGTCGCTGATGAACAGCACGCCGCCGGGGTAGTCGCCGCCGCAATAGACCTCGCCGCGCAGGTGATTGGCGACGAGGCCGCGCGGCGCGTTGCCGAACCCGAAAGTGTCGGGCAATGTAATGGTAGACACGAAAGTCTGGCCGAGTGCGGCCGACAGGGTGATGGCGGACAGCAGGCAGGCGGTCAGGACTGCAGAACGCTTGACGTGCATGCAGCCTCCTCTCGCAGACACCATAAGCCGGGGAGCGGCGATGTCAAGCGGCCTTGGACAGGAAGCGCTGGGCCGCCCTCGCGGGCGGCCCAGCAGACAGGTGTCTAGAGGCTATCTTGCTTTGACTGCGCGGGTCGAGCCGATGAGTGCGCCGGACCGGTCGACGAGCAGGCAACGGTACACGCCGGCCGGGGCGGCCGCGGCGTGCCACGTGACCGAGGTCGAACCGGCGCCAGCGGGCAGTTCGACGACCGTGCGGCCGATTGCGTCGAAGATGCGCAGTCGCGCGTCCGCGCGGAGAGGTGCGGACCAGCCGATGGCGGCGTGGTTGACAAACGTCGAGGGCGTGACGACGAGGCGCCGGGCCGGGACAGGGAAGGTTCCCGCCTCGTCGATGCCGGTGAGTTCGACCGGGATGACGTTGTCGTACGGAAAGAGATTATGACCGGTGACGACGATGCGCAGCGCACCGGTGTGGCCGGGCGCGACCGCGAGGTTGACCTGGCCGTCGGCGTCGGTCACGCCGACCGAGTACACGGTGGAGTCCATCGACAGGCAGACGTCGGCGCCCTGCACCGGCGCGCCGGAGCGCGTGACCGTGACCTGGACGTTCTGGGGTTCGGGTGTGATGGAGGACGGGTGGGCGACCAGGATGGCGCGGGGGGTGTCGGTCCAGATGTCCAGTTCCGGGTCACCGAGCAGGTTGATCTCGTGGTAGCGCGAGGTATAGGTCGGGTAGAGCTGGTAGATGTTCTGCTTGGCGCGGTCGAAGGCGAGACCGAGCTTGTAGCGCCGCTCGGCGAAGAGCCCGGTGAAGAAGCCGTTGACCCCGGCGCTGCGGAACCGGGCGATGTCGGTAGCCGAGGCGGTGGTGCCGACGAACGCGACTGCGCCCTTGAGTGCCGAGGTTGCGCCGGCTTTGAGCCAGGCGTCGCCGACCATCGACTCGCCCGGGACAAGGGACATCGTCTCGCAGGTGAACGAGAGGATTATCGGCAGCCGTTTGCCGTTGGTGGTCGAGGCGACGTTGACCGCGAACGGCGTGTACCAGTTGTTGGTGGCGGTGCCGCGGTACAGCACGAGATTGGTGCCGGCGTTGACCGAGTTCACAACGTGCGTCGCGGTGTGGCCGCGGGCGGAGGCCAGCGAGTCGCAGGCGACGAACCCGTTCTGGCGGGCGAGCGTCGCGGCGGCGCGGGCGTCGGCCCAGTAGGTCGGTGCGTCGTCGTCCTGGTAGTCGCGGATGACCGCGGTCATCCGCCGGGTCCAGAGCGTGTCGGATACGTCGGGCGACTGCGTGTAGGCCAGCGTCTTGGCGACCATCACGTCGCACTGGGCCGCGGTCTTGGCCGGGAAGCGGCCGATCGTGAGTTCGGAGAGGCCGTCGTTGTTCACGTCGCGGTAGCGGTCGTCGGAGTAGATCGAGTAACCGCCGCCGCCGCCGTAGCGATAACGGCCCGCGGGGAGGGCGCCGGCCGCGCCGGCGTTCAGGTTCGGCGAGCCGACGAGCAGCACGAACTCGGGCCGGGGGTTCCAGGTGTTGTAGGCGGTGACGATGAAGTTGCGGATGCTGGTGGTGTCGGTGCCGATTTCGGACAGCTTCACGACCTTGGTCAGCAGACCGCGAGCCTGTTTCCACTCAGCCAGGGGCCGCACCGACGGCTCGAGCAGGTCGGCGGTGATGATAAGATATCGCGCCCCGGTTTGGGCGACGAGCGCGGTGGCCAGGAGCGCCAATGCCAAGACGGCTCTCTTCATTCAGTCATTCCTCCAGTTGCGGACGCGCCACAAAACAACACCCGGCCCGCGTCCTCTCAAAACGCCCGCGGCCGGGTTGCATTACCCTCTTATGATACCTCTCCGGCCGCTGCCTTGTCAAGTTGGACGCGCGTCCGACCCCGAATCCCGCGGCAGGGCCGAACCGGGGATAGGCCGGCTTGACACCCGGTACTCGGCCGGTATCTTGGGCGACGTGAAGACTGAAGTCCCGACCCCCAAGTCATCCAAGGCAAGGCGCAGCGGCAAGCTGCGCGCGCGCCAGCCTGCCCGGCGCGGCCTGCCCGCGGTCGGTTTCATCGGTGCCGGGCGGACCGGGACCGCGCTGGCCTGGCACTGCCGCCGGCTCGGGTACCCGATCGCCGGCGTTGCCGACAAGCGGCCGCGCCAGGCGTGGGTGGCGTACGGTTTGCTCAAGCTGCCTTATGAGCGCCTGCGCACGACCGAGGTAGCGGCGCGGTCGCGGGTGCTCTTCCTGACCACGCCGGACAGCGCCATCGCGCCGGAATACGCGGCGGTTCGGCGCTGGCTGTTGCCCGGGGCCCTGGTCGTTCACTGCTCCGGGGCTCATGGCATCGAGGCTCTTGGCGGGCACCGGGATGCCGGGCACGAGGCCCTGGCCCTGCACCCGGTCCAGTCGTTCGCGTCACATGCGCAGGCGATTGCCAACCTGCCCGGCTCGACCTTCGCGGTCGAGGGAACGCCGGCCGGCCTGCGGTTCGCGAGCGTTTTGGTGCGCAGGCTGCGCGGCAGCCTGGTCACGATTCGCGGCGAGGACCGGCCGCTGTATCACGCGATGTGCGTCTTCGCGTCCAATTTCCTCAACGTGCTGGGCGATGCCGTCGAGGACCTGGCCGGCAAGGTCGGGCTGAACAAGCGCGATGGCGTGCGCACGTTGGCGGCCCTGCCCCGGGCAGTGCTTGAGAACATCATCGAATCCGGGTCGCTGGCCAGCCTGACCGGGCCGGTGCAGCGCGGCGAGACCCAGACCGTGGCGCGTCACGTCGCCGCCTTGCGGGGCCGGGCACCGCAACTCGTTCCGCTCTACCGAAGCCTGTCACTACACCTGACATTGATGGCGGCGCGGCAGGGCTTGCCGGCCGCGCGGGTCCGGCGCCTGCGCGCTGTCCTGAGGGAGGCACGATGAGAAGGAGACTGGCAATTCCCTGCGGGTTGGGTGCGATACTGCTGGCTGCGCTGGTCGGCGGGTGCGCCAAGAAGCTGCCGCCGCCCAGCCCGGACCGGTTCCCGCCCCGACTCGAGCGCATCGTGACCCGAACCCGCACACAGATCGAGATCGAGTTCGACGAGCCGGTCGAGCCGGCCGAGACCGCACCCGACAGCCTGGTACTGACCGGGCCCGACGGAACCCGCCTGGCGGTGCGGGGCGTTTCGCGCGGACGGGGCGACTCGCGCTTGCTGGTCTGGACCCCCGCGCTCGGGCCCGGGGTCCACGAAATCCGGGGCCGGGCAGTCGACCGCGACGGCAACGCGATACGCTTCCGAGGCCGGTTCAAGGCGAGCGAGCGGTCCGACACGATAGCGCCGCGTGTCGCCTCACTCGACCCGAGGCCGGGTGCGGACCGTATCCGGGTCAGCCCGCGACTGACCGTGCGCTTCAGCGAGCCCGTTGACACGACTGCGGGCGTGCCCTGGTTCTTCGTGCCGGCGCGGCTCGACTCGCTGTTCCGCCGCGCGTGGGACAAGGATTGGCAGTCGTTCGGCGTCGGCTACCGTGATTCCCTCGAGGCGGGTCTCACAGCTCACTTCGTCGTGCCGACCGGCTGGCGCGACCTCGAAGGCAACCTGGCCCGTTCGGCCGCGGTCACGTACTTCTCGACCGACTCATCACCCGACCTTGCACTGGTCGCCGGCCGCGTGAGCGGGGCCGACTCGGTCCTGCGCGGCGGTCTCGTCTATGTCGAGGCCGAGGGGACCGTCGCCGCGGCCGCGGTGGAGCCGAGCGGCCGCTTCGTGCTCAAAGTCAGGCCGGGCAGCTACCGTGCCTTCGCGGTTGCCGACACGAGCGGTGACGGCGCCGCCGACCTCTCCAGCCCGGTACTGCCCTTCACTGCCCCGGCCGAGAGTCTCAGTCTTCTGCTTGGTCCGGCTGACCAACCCCTGCGTCTTGATGCTTATCGCCGTTAGCGCGGTACTGCTTGCCCTCGGCCTGCTCGCGTACCGCCGTCAATTGTCGGCGCGCGACGGCCTGCTTCTTTTCGCGCTCAGGCTTGCGGTGCTGGCGGCGCTGGCGCTCGTGCTGGTCGGGTCGGTCCTGGGCTGGCACTGGAAAGAGCGGCCGCGTCATGTCGTGATGCTGGCCGATCAGTCGATGAGCGTGACGGCAACCGGGCTGGATACTGTCGTGCAGCGGGTCGTTGACCGGTTTCCCTTGCCTGACTGGGCTGTTCGGCGCGTATGGGTCTTCGGCGACTCGGCGCTGCCTGTCGCCGATGAGGGGCAGGGGGCGGGGGACGAGGTGCGAGGGGCGCGCACGCGCATCGGTCGTGCTATTGAGCTTGCGTCGAGCACCCGGCCGGCCGCGATAGTGCTGGTGAGCGACGGCCAGGACAACGGAGAAACCGACAGTCGCTCGGCGGCGGCACGGGCCGGTGTCGCGGTGTACGCGGTCGGGGTCGGTGCCGGGGCCCGGCGCAACGTCGCCGTCACCGGTCTTGTCCTGCCGGCCGCGCTCAGGGCAGGCGAGAGCGCCACGGTCACCGTGCGGCTGGGGGCGGCCGGCTTCGCCGGCGAGCCGGCGCGGGTAAGGCTGGGCGGCCAGGAGCGCACCGCATTGTTGGATGCGGGACCGTCCGAGTCCGAAGCCGCGTTCCGGGTCGTGTTTGACCGCCCAGGTCGGGCGCGGCTGACCGCGAACGTGGAAGTGCTGGTCGGCGAGACCGATTCGGCCGACAACGAATGGACCGAGGTTGTCGACGTCGGCGGCGGGAGTCTCACGGTCGGCCTGATAGCGCTGCATCCCGGTCCGGAGTCCAGGTTCATTGCCCAGTCGCTTGTCTTGGACAGCTCGATTGACTTGCGCCGGTTGTCGACGCCCGAGTCGAGTCGGCCAAGATGGCTGGACAGCGCCCGCGTGCTGGTCCTGGACAACCCGGAGGAAGATGCGCGGACTTCGGCTTTGTTGCAGGACGTCGCCCGGCGGGTTGAGCGCGGGGCGGGCTTGTTCATACTGGCTGGTCCGTCGATGGCGGCCGGGCCCGGACTTGAACGCCTGCTCGGCGCGACGCCCGCGCGCACCGGGCTCGGGCCCGAGCCAATCCAGCTCACGCCGGCCGGCAGGCTGCTGCCGTGGTTTGCCGAGGGCGCAGGCGGAGTGCGGTTGGACAGCGTGCCGCCGTTCGCCGGGTTCAGGCCGCTCGAGTCGGTCGCGGCCGGGGCAGAGGAATGGGTGCAGACGGTTTCCGGCAAGACGGTCATTTCGACCCGCAAGTACGGCTCAGGGCGTGTGGTCTACGTTGCGGGTTACCCGCTGTGGCGGTGGGGATTCACCGCCGCGGTCCTGCCGGGCCGGTCAAGTCCACTTGAGACATTCCTCACCGGTGTCACGGCCTATCTTGCCGAGAGCGACTCGGAGCGGTTCCGGCTTGTGCCGGACCGCGCGGCGTTCCTGTACGGTGAGCCGGCGCGGCTGACCCTGCGAGCCATTGCGCCGGGTGGGCGACCTTGGAGCGGCCTTGACGTCATTGTCGAGGTCGCCGCCGACTCGAATGGCGCGGTGGTTCGCGTCCCGATGACCGAGACAGCGGATGGAGTCTACGAGGCGGCGGCCGCCGGGCTGGAGCCCGGCGCATACAGTGCGACGGCCGAGGTGGGATTGGGCGGGGAGCGCCTTGGCCGTACCGATGCGAGTTTCGCGGTCGTCGGCCAATCACTGGAGATGTCACGGACCGGCCGTGACCGAGCGTTGCTGGAAGACATCGCGCGCGCCGCCGGCGGGATGTACTTTGACGCAGAGAGCTTGCCCGGGCCGCAGTTCGAGGCCAGGCGTGCGACGTTCCGCCGCGGCATCCGGTTCGACCCGCGGCGCAGCGTGTGGCTGTTCGTGCTGGCGGCGCTGGCGGCTGGGCTGGAGTGGGCGCTGCGGCGCCGGAAAGGGCTGCTGTGAAGAGAGTCGTACTCGCCATGCTGGTATTGGCAGTGGCGGCGTCGTTTGCCGAAGCGAGCGTCGGCGACCGGATTGCGGCCGGGCTGCGCGCGGCCGGCCTGTCGCCCCAGGCCGCGGTATTCGTGGTGGCGATGGTGCCAATCGTGGAGTTGCGCGGTGCAGTCCCCATCGGCAACAATCTTTTCCGTCTCCCGCTCTGGCAGACGCTAGTGCTGTCCATCGCCGGCAACATGCTGCCAATTTTCCTTGTCGTGCTGCTCATCGAGCGGATCGTGGCTCTGCTGAGCCGGGTCAGCTCTTTCAAGCGGTTCTTCGACTGGCTGTACGAGCGGACGCGCCGGCGGAGTGGCCTGATCCAGCGCTACGAGTTCTGGGGTCTTGTCGCCTTCATCGGTATCCCGCTTCCGGGCACGGGTGCGTGGACCGGTTCGCTGGCCGCGGTCCTGCTCGGGATGAGCTACTGGCGGTCCCTGCTGGCTTGCTCTGTCGGGGTGCTGATCGCGGCCGGGATTGTCACGGCGTTGTCAGTGCTGGGCGTGTGGGGCGCGGTCATCGCGGTTGCCGTCCTGCTTGCCTTTGCCGTCCAGGCGGTGCTGCGGCGGCGCGGCACCAGGCCGGCCTAACGCTTCAGTCGTTCGAGCAGCGGCCGGATGCGCTGCAGTTCCGGCGACTCGGGCTCGAGCGCAGCGAACCGTTCGAGGTAGCGCCGCGCGCTGTCGGGTTGTCCTGAGAAGTAGTAGACCAGCCCCTTGTTTTCGATTGCGCCGGGGTAGTCGGTGAAGAAGCCCAGTGCGCGGTCGAAGTCGGCCTGCGCGCCCGAAGCGTCCTCCCGGCTGAAGCGCAGTATGCCGCGCCGATTGAAGGTCGCGGCGTATCTCCGGCAGACATCTTCGGCGTAGTTGTCGGCCCGCCGTCCCGCGCATACGGCTGGCGACGGCAGCCAGTCAAGGGTCGGCAGGTCGCCGACCGTCGATTCCCGCGCCGAGAATTCATTCGTCAGGCCGCGAAACAGGAGTCGGTAGCCGGCCCATTCCTCGGTCCACTCGCCAAAGTCCTTGGCCAGCCAGAATACCCTGCGCCCGGGCAGCAACGCAGCGACGAGGAGTCGCCGCTGTTCGGTCACGGTGCGGCGCGCCAGTTCGCCGAACTCGACGCCGCGAGGCTGTGAATCGAACCAGAGCTTGTCTGAGAGCGACCGGGCTGCGGTCGGAATCGGCAGGCGCAGCGCGAGCCAGTCAATGTACCAGCCAAATGCCAGGTGGTGTTCGCTGACCACGTCGAAAGGCAGAGCTGAGCGCGTGCCGAGCCAGCGCAAAGCCTGAAGGACGCTGTAGTCGTCAGTCACGAGCACAGCGCCGGGCGGCACCTCGGTCAGGACGGCCTGGCTCAAGCTCGACAAGGCGTCGTGTCGGCTTCGGTCCTGGCCCCGGTAGCTGATCGTACCCTGGAGGACTGCCACCGCGAGCGCAGCCACGACCGCGCCCCGGCGCAGGCGGGTGCGGCCAAGGCGGGCAATGCCGGCGCCGGCCAGGGCTGCCGTGAGTAGGTAAGCGACGAGGAAGTAGCCTTCCTTGTCCGGGATATTGTAGGCCAGCGCAAATCCGGCACTGAGCGCGATGCCGAGCAGCAATGCGAGAAGGACGCGGCGATGCGCTGCCCAGAGAGCGGCTGCTCCGATCGGGACGAACAGCCAGCCGAGCAGGAACTGGCGGCCGAACGCGGCCGGCACAGCAGCCAGTTGGCTGGGGAGATAGCCCTGGCTGCCCGCCAACAGCCGGTAACGATAAGCACTCCCCGACACGAATGCCCAGAGATCCCTGACGCTTTCGATCCCGCCCCAGCCGCCCGGGGCAGACGGCACAGCGCGCAGGGGAACGATTACGTAGAGCGCAAGCGGCAGGGCAGTACAGGCCAGCGCGGCGGCCGCGAGGCCCGGCGTGAGGCGGCGGTCGGGACGCAGGATGACGAGCAGCAGGCCAGGCACCACCAGCAGGGCCGTGAGATGATTGGCGAGGGCGAGACCAAGTGAGAGGCCCGCGGCGAGCAGGTGTCGGGCATCCCCGGTCGCGTGCCATTCGAGGCAGGCAAGGACGACCAGCCCGGCGAGCAGCGCGCCGAGTGCGTAGACCTCAAGCGCTGTTGCCTGCTGCCAGAGTTCGAAGGACACGGCCCAGAGCAATGCCGCGGCGAAGGCGGACATCCGATCGCCGGCCAGCCGCACGACGATGAGGTAGAGCACGAGACAAGAGCCGGCAGCGGCAATCGCCGAGACGAGGTTGAACGCGAGCGGCGCCGGCGAGACCAGCGCGGACAGGCGCACCAGGAGCGTCAGCAGCGGGTAGCCGGGCGGATGCGGGACGAGCAGGAACCGGCCGCAGAGCGCCAGCTCGGTCGTGTCCATCCAGTAGATGTCCCGGCAGGCGGTCAGGAAGTACAGCAGCAGCGGCAGGAGGAATGCGGCCAGCGGCAGGAGCGCGCGTCGGGCGGATGATGCGGGTCCGGGCACGGCCGGATTGTAGGGGCGGTCCCGGTCCAGTCAAGGACGGGCGGCTTGACCTGTGCTCGTGCGGTCAATAGTATGCACTCGTGGTCGACACGACGCTGACGATTGCGGGCCAGGCCGGCCAGGGCGTGGACACTGCCGCGGAGCTGGCCGCGCGGGCTTTGGCGCGGTCGGGCTACCACGTCTTCGCCTACCCGGACGTGATGTCCCGCATCCGGGGCGGCCATAACTTCACGGCGGTGCGCGCTGCCGACCGGGCCGTCCTCGGCCCGCCGGCCCGGTTCAACCTGCTGCTCGCCCTGGACCGGTTGTCGGTCGACATTCACAGGACCGATGTCGTGCCGGGCGGCACCATTGTCGCGGACGACAGCCATACCGCATCGGAGCGTGACATACTGGCTCTGCCCCTGGCGCAGACCGCGCTGGAGGTCGGCGGCAACAAGGCGATGACCAACGTGGTCGGGCTGGGTTCGCTGTTCGAACTGTCCGGCCACCCGCTTGAGCCCCTGCTGGAGCTTCTGTCCGAGCGATTCGCGGGCAAGGGAGACAAGGTCGTGAAGGCCAACGTCGCCTGCGCCCGGGCCGGTGCCGGTCTTGCCCGCAAGGGTTTCAGGGGCCAGTGCAACTGCCGCCTGCCGAGGCTGGAGTCGAAGCGTCGGCTGGTGCTTTCCGGGAACCAGGCGATGGCGTTGGGCGCGATCGCAGCGGGAGTCCGGTTCCACGCCGGCTACCCGATGTCGCCGTCCACCCCGGTGATGGAGCTTTTGGCCGAGAGGCAGGCTGAGCTGGGGCTGGTCGTGGAACAGGCCGAGGACGAAATCGGCGCGCTTAACATGGTGTGCGGCGCGGCGTACGCCGGCGTCCGCGCTATGACCGCAACGTCGGGCGGCGGGTTTGCGCTGATGACCGAGGCGCTGGGCCTCGCCGGGATGGCGGAGCTGCCGATTGTCGTGATAGTCGCGCAGCGCACCGGGCCGGCCACCGGGTTCCCGACCCGCAACGAGCAGGGCGAGTTGCTCTATTGCATCTCGGCTTCACAGGACGAGTTCCCGCGGTTCGTCCTGGCGCCGGGTACGGCCGAGGCGGCCTTCAGCGCCGTCCAGCGGGCGTTCGAGCTGGCGTGGCGGTTTCACGTACCCGCCATTGTCCTGTCCGATCAGCTCGTGTCCGACTCGCTGTGGACCATGTCGGACATCGCGGCGCGGCCGGCAGACCCGGGCGCGGACTTCGCGGAGGGCTACTGGCAGGCGCGGCCGGCGGACACCTACAAGCGCTACGCGGATGCGCCGGACGGTGTGTCGCCATTGCTGCGTCCCGGCTTCGCCGGCCAGGTGGTGCGCGCGTGCGGGTCCGAACACGACGAGGCCGGGTTCCAGGTCGAAGACGCCCCGACGCGCAAGCGAATGCAGGACAAGCGCCTTCGCAAGCTCGAGCCGATGAGGACGGCGGTCGACTGCGGCGGCTGCTTCCCGGGCCAGGGCGAGGACACGGTCATCGCCTGCTGGGGCGGGACTTACGGCGCGGTGCGAGAGGCAGTCGAAATCCTGCAGGCGCGGCGCGTGCGGGTCGGGATGCTGCACCTGGATGAACTCGAGCCGTTCCCGCGTCAATCGGTTCGCAGCGCGCTGGCCCTGGCACGGCGAGTCATCACGGTCGAGGCCAACAGCGCCGGCCAGCTGGCTCGCCTGCTTGCCCGCGAGGTGTTGGTGCGGCCGCAGGCTGAGCTGCTGAAGTTTGACGGTCGGCCCTTCGCGGGCGCTGCTCTTGCCGATGAGCTGCAGTCGGTGGTGGAGGGGCTGAGGTGAAGTCAGAAGTCAGAATGCAGCGCACAAGGTAAACGCGGAGTGATAAGCGCGGAGTGGCGGACTGGGGCGATGTCAGATGTGAGATGGCAGATTAGTGATGTCAGAGATACCGAACCTGGTGCGCTCGAGGCCCTCTGCGTCTTCGTGGTGAGGCCCGCGCTGGCCAGCCGGGCGAGGGGCTGAGGTGAAGTCAGAAGCCAGAATGCAGAATGCAGCGCAAAGAGCGAGGGCGGCGGGCGAGTGGCGCAGTGCGGCCGTGCCGACCTGGTGCTCGGGCTGCGGTAACTACAAGGTGCTCGAGTCGCTTGAGCGCGTGCTGGCCGGGACCGGCTGGCAGCGCGGCGAGGTGTGCCTGGTGGGCGGCATCGGTCAGGCTGCCAAGACGGTGCAGTATGCCAGTGCCAACTACATCCACGGCCTGCACGGCCGGGCCCTGCCGACCGCGCTCGGGGTCAAGCTCGCCAACCATCGGCTCAAGGTCATCGCCGTGGGCGGCGATGGCGACATGTACGGCGAGGGCGGCGGTCACCTGGTGCACGCGCTGCGGCGCAACATCGGCGTCATATGCCTCGTGCACAACAACGGCGTGTACGGGTTGACCAAGGGCCAGCCGGCGCCGACCTCGGAACGGGGATTCGCGACCAAGGCGCAGCCGGGCGGCACGCTCCTTCCCGCGTTCAACCCGATGGCGGCGGCAATCGCGGCAGGCGGGACGTTCGTGGCGCGGGCCTTTGCCGGGGATGGGCCGCGGCTCGAGCGGGTCTTGGCCGACGCTTTCGCGCATCGTGGCTTCGCTCTGGTGGACATCCTGCAACCCTGCGTTACCTACAACCGTGTCAACACGTACCAGTGGTTCTCAGAACGCGTCTACGACCTCCAGGGTGAAGGTCACGACTCGTCGAACGTCGAGTCGGCCCTGGCGCGCGCCTGGGATTGGCCGGGAGGGGACAGGGGGGCGGCGGACCATGCCAAAGGTGAAAAGCCAAAAGCCAAAGGCCAAAACGCCCGGGGGACAAGCGGCGAAGTCAGCATGCAGAATGCTGAAGGCAGCGCACAAGTCGAGGAAAGAATCCCGACCGGCGTGTTCCTGCGCGTGCAGCGGGCCGTCTACGAGGAGCAGTTGCCGGCGCTCGGGGAGCGCGCCCTGACCGAGCAGGCCACAGACCCGGCCGTATTGGCCAGGGTGATAGAGGAGTTCCGTTGAGCACGGACTTCGGCATCAGGGTGGCGGGCGAAGCCGGGCAGGGCGTCCAGTTCATCGCCGATGCGCTCGGCCGCCTGCTTGCACGTTCCGGGCGGTACGTGTTTGCGTGCCAGGATGTGATGTCACGCATCCGCGGCGGGCACAACTTCTCTCGCCTGCGGGTGGGGGCGGCGAGCGTCTCGGCACCGGCCGACGTCGATGACCTGCTCGTCTGCCTGAAGCCCGGGTTCGCGGCCGGCGCACCAGGCCGCAGACCGAGCGCGGATGGCGCGAGCGTCGCAAGTTCGTAGCGGCTCGCGAACACGTCGAAGACCTGGCCGACGCGGTAGACGGCGTATGTCAGCAGCAATCCGCTGACGATGATCAGCAACGCGACGCGTCCCTGCTTCCAGTCGAATCTGCTGCGCTCAGTTACGGTTGCCATCGTCAGCTCAGGAAAGATTTGATGTAGGGATCATTCGCTGCGACCATCTCCTCGGGCGATCCCTCGAATACGATCTGGCCGTCACGCAGCAGGTTCACGCGCGTCGCAACGCGGAAGCCCGCGCGGATGTCGTGCGTCACCAGCACGGATGTGACATTCAGCTCGCGCTGGA
>JAWOHG010000196.1:0-9766 GCA_046485245.1 bacterium | reverse complement strand
CCAGAACTCGGGCGACTGGGACATCATGTACATGTACTCGACGGATGCCGGCCGGAACTGGAACACCAACCTGTACCTGGCGGGCACGACCGCGAACGACGAGCAGTACTGCGACCTCAAGCCCTACACCAACCCCGGCAACCAGTGGATGAACGCGAGCTACATCAGCGAGGCGGCGCACCGGACGGTCTTCCGCCACGACGTCTCGCAGTCGAGCCCGACCGTCTGGTCCGACACCCTGCGCATCAACACCAACAGCGCCGGCACCGGGCGGGACGTGCGACCCCTCCTCGTCTACTCGCCGGGCGCGCCGGGCACCGGGGCCGGGTGTGTCTTCACCGGGGCCGGCCTGAGGAACCTGTACTGGAACTCGCCATGGACCGGGGTGGCGCTCGAAGAAAAGCGCAGTCTTGCGCGTGCCGCCGCGTTCACCGCCCTGCCCAACCCGATGACAACCGCCGCATCGCTGCGTTGGCGTGGCCCGGCCCGGTCGCTGACCGTCTTTGACGCGTCCGGGCGGGTCGTGCGGTCATTCGACCGGCCTGCGGGCACTTCGGTCGCGTGGGACCGGCTAGACAACAGGGGCGTACGCGTCGCGCCCGGCGTGTACATCGCCCGGCTCGTGACCGACGCCGGCACGACTACCCGGCAACTCATCGTCCAGTAACAGCGGTCGGCAACAATCCCGGAGGGCGGCTCTCCCGCCCTCCGCTAACCCGCTAACCCGGCTAACCCGGGACACTTCCCCTATTTCTTGACAGCGGCTGGCGGCGGTGATACTGTGGGGCGTGTCTCGGATAGCGCGGGTCGTGGCGGTCGGTCTGCCGCATCACATCACCCAGCGCGGCAACGACCGCGCCCAGGTGTTCTTCTCTGACGACGACCGCAGGTTCTACCTCTGGACCCTGCTGAAGTACCGCCGGCAGTACGAGGTGGACGTCTGGGCCTGGTGCCTGATGGACAACCACGTGCACCTGCTGGCTGTGCCGCACCGGCCCGACTCGCTGGCGCGCTGCTTCGGCGCGGTCAACCTGGTCTACACCCAGCGGGTCAACAAGGACCGCGGCCGCTCGGGCCGGCTGTGGCAGAACCGGTTCTTCTCCTGCGCGGTGGACACCGACAGCTACCTGCTGCCGGTGGTGCGCTACATCGAGCGCAACCCGGTGCGAGCCGGGCTGGTGAGCAGGGCCTGGGACTGGCTGTGGTCCAGCGCCCGCAGTCACGTGCTCTCAGAACCCGACCCGCTGCTCTCAGACGACAACCTGCCGGTCGGGATGCTGGGCAGCGACTACCGCAGCTACCTTGCCGAGCAACCCGAGGACGATACGCTGCTCATCCGGCGCGAGACCGCCAGCGGCCGGCCGCTGGGCAGCTCACCCTTCATCGCCCGCGTCGAATCGCTGACCGACCGCACACTCACCCGCCGCCGCGCCGGCAGACCGCGGAAGGTAGCAGCAGAGAAATAGGGGAAGTGTCCCGGGTTTGCGAGACGGTGAAGCGTGAGATCCTTCGGCTTCGCCTCAGGATGACAGGGGATGAAGCACACTCCCGCCGGTCAGCAATCCAGTCTGTCACCCTGAACGTAGTGAAGGGTCTGGTGCGAAAACGAGTCCCGGAGTCGCAGGGAAATGCCGCGGGGCGGCCTAGGGCCGCCCCGCAATACTGTCAGCCGTCTTCTAGCAGACCTTGTCCGCGAACCCAAACGGCGTCTTGAGTTCGTCGCGCCGGTACTCGGGGAAGATCATCGGCGAGCGCCGCTCGGACGGCACCTTGGCTGCCTTGAGCTCGGACTCAAATGCGGCGACGTGGCCGAACCAGAGATTCCTCGACTCGCTACGCTCGCTCGGAATGACAGAGCGGGCCGCGGAGCGCCGTCCGTTCCTCCTGAGCCGCCGGGCTTGGCCGGCCCAGTCGCAGCCCTGCACCTCCTGTGCCCAAGGTTGACACCCGCTTTATCCAGTCTTAACCTACCGGCTGTTGCATAGTGAAGAAATGTCCTCTCCCTCGCGACGGCCGGCAACGATGCGAAACGCTGTGACGGCAGACACACCGGTGCCGAACGGCTACCGTGAGATCGAGGCCAAGATACTCGAGGTCGACCGCCGCCGGCTGGAAGTCAGGCTGGCCGGGATGGGCGCGAAGCGGGTGTTTGAGGCCGACGTCGAGGCGCTCTTCTACGACTTCACCGACGGCTCCATCGGTATGGCCCGCGACCTGGTGCGCCTGCGCCGCGAGGGCGAACGGTCGGTTCTGACCTACAAGCGGTTCGTCGGCGACTCGGTCGCCAAGACTCGCGCCGAGTTCGAGGTCGTCGTGTCCGACTTCGACACCACCCGGGCCATCCTCGAGGCACTCAAGTTGCGCTGCTGGCTGCGGATGACCAAGAGCCGCATCAGCTACACGTTCGACCGCAGCACCCTCTCGTTCGACCGCTACACCGGCGAGCACTCGTTCATCCCCGAGTTCCTCGAAATCGAGGCGCGCAGCGCCGCGGCCATCCACCGGATAGCCGGGCTGCTCGGGTTCAAGCCCGAGGACTGCCGGCCCTGGGGTTTCGGCGAACTCATCAGCTACTACTCCGACCGCAAACCACATGGTGCAGGAACCGACCAGCCCGGCAGCGGTCGTTGACGTCGGGTCGCTCTCGGTGCGGCTCGCGGTCGGCGAACGGGCCGGCGACCGGGTGCGTGTGCTCGACATGCTGCGCCGCGTCCTGCCGCTGGGTCGGGACGCGTTCGACCAGGGCACGATATCTGCGGCGGTCACCGGCGGCGTCATCGCCATTCTGCGCGACTACCGCCGGGTGCTCGACGAGTATGGCATCGCCGGGGCCCGCGTCATCGCCACGACCGCGGTGCGCGAGGCGACCAACCGCGAAGTCTTCACCGACACGGTGCGGCGCCGGACCGGTTTTGCGGTCGAGGTGCTCACGCCCGGCGACGTGGCCTATTACTTCGACGCCTACATCTGGTCGGCGCTGCGCGACCGGTTGCCGGTGCACGAGCGCAACATCCTCGTGGTCGAACTCGGCGCCGGCTCGCTCGATTTCTCGCTGATGCGGCGCGGCGCAGTGCTGGCGACCGCCGGCCTGCCGCTGGGAATGATGCGGCTTGGCCGCATCGTCGACCGCGCCGGCGCGGCGATGCCGGCGGCCCGCGTCGCCCTGGGCCGCTACGTTGCCAGCCAGTTTGCCGGCCTGCGTCGCTCCCTGCCCCGGGTCGGCATCGACAGCATCGTCTTTGCCAGCGAGGAACTGGGCCTGGCGCTTTCGCGCGTGCTCTCGGACAGCCGGTTCGAGGCCGGGTTCCTGGCGCTCGCCCCGGCCGACTCGCGGCGGTTTCACGACGCCTGCGCGGCTGCCGGCCCGGACCAGCTCCAGCACGACCACGGGCTCCCGGCCGAAATCGCGCAGGTGGCCGGCAACCTCGGCGTAGCGGTTGTGGGCCTCATCGGGGCCTTCCAACCGAAGAACTCCTATGTGCTCGAAACGCCGCTGGGCGAGGCGGTGCTGAACTACATGCTCCTCGACCTCGGCCGGGCCGAGCGGTACGACCGCCAGCGCCAGCTCCTCTCGGTCGCCCGCTCGCTGTGCTACAAGTACGGCGCCGACGTCCGCCACGCCCAGCAGGTGGCGCGACTGGCTCGCCGGCTGTTTACCGGTCTCCAGGGGCTGCTCGGGCTCGAACCGGGCGACCTCGGCTACCTGCTGCTCGCGGCCTGGCTTCACGACATCGGCCGGTTCGTCGCCGACTCGGCCCACCACAAGCACTCCGAGTACCTCATCAACAACCTGAACCTGTTCCGGCTGAGCGACGAAGACGTGCGGGTCGTCGCCTGCACTGCGCGCTATCACCGTGGCGCCGCGCCGCGCACCGAACACTCGCTCTATGCGGCGCTGAACCCGAACCACCAGGTCCTCGTGCAGAAGCTGGCCGCGCTGCTGCGCGTGGCCGACGCACTCGACCACTCGCACTCGTCACGCATCCGGTCGGTCGCGGCCGTGCTCAACGGAGACGGCATCATCAGGCTTGTCGCCGAAGCCGAGGACGAACTGGTGCTCGAGCGGACCGCCCTCGCCGAAAAGCGGGGCCTCCTGGAGGATGTGTCGGGCTGCAGCCTGCGGCTGGTTGTGGCCCGACCCGGCCGATGAGCCGGGAACCGCGTCGCTACATCAACCGCGAGCTGAGCTGGCTCGCGTTCAACGAGCGCGTGCTCGAGGAGGCCGAGGACGGCAGCAACCTGCTGCTCGAACGGCTGAAGTTCGTCGCCATCTTCCAGGGCAACCTCGACGAGTTCTTCATGAAGCGAGTCGCTGTGCTGCACCGCCTGCTCGAGGACGGCTACGACCAGCCGGGCAGCTTCGGCTATCTGCCCTCCGATACGCTGGCAGCCATCGAGTCGCGTTCGGCCGAACTCGTCGAGAGGCTCTACCGCTGCTTCGAGGACCTGCGCCGGGGCCCGCTCCGGCGGGAGCGCATCGCCATCCTCGGCCAGGCCGAGCTGGGTGGCCTCGACCGCGACGCGGCCGACGGCCTGTTCGACGCCGAGGTCTACCCGCTGATGACCCCGATGGCCGTCGACCAGTCCCACCCGTTTCCGGTACTGCCGTCCAGGACACTCTGCTTCGCCGTGCTCGTGCGCCGGGAAGGCGAGGAACTGCTCGCGGTGCTGCCCCTGCCCACGGCGGTGCCGCGGGTCGTACGCCTGCCCGGTCGCGTAGATGAGCATCGCTTTGTCCTGCTTGACGAGCTTGTCCGCGGTCGCCTGGGCGCCTTCTTCCAGGGCTGCGAGATCATCGAGTCGGCCGTGTTCCGGGTCATGCGCGACGGCGAACTCAGCATCGACGAGGAAGACGTGTCCGACCTGCTTGAGGCGGTCGAGAAGGAGGTCCGCGGCCGGCCCCGGGCCAGGCCGGTGACGCTCGATGTCGAATCGTCCATGTCCGACAACCTGCTAGCGCGGCTCTGCGAGCGCGTCGGCATCGTCCCGCCGGCCCGGGTGCGTCGGCTGGAGAGCTGGCTCGACCTCACCTTCCTGTTCGGCCTGATCGCCCAGACCAGGCGGCCCGACCTCCAGGACCCGCCGCTCGTGCCCGCCCGGACCGACTACGCCGACATCTTCGACCACATCCGGCAGGCCGACCGCCTTGTCCACCTGCCCTACGAGTCGTTCGACCCGGTGCGTGACCTGATTGAGCGGGCGGCCGACGACCCCGCGGTGCTCGCCATCAAGATAACGCTGTACCGCACCTACGAGCAGTCCACGGTCGTGCAGGCCCTCGCCCGGGCCGCGACGCGCGGCAAGGGCGTAACCGTGCTGGTGGAAATCAAGGCCAGCTTCGACGAGGAACGCAACATCCGCTGGGTCCGGATGCTCGAGCAGGCCGGTTGCCACGTCGTCTACGGCATCCCGGGCATGAAAATCCATGCCAAGCTTGCCCTGGTCATCCGGCGCGAGGAAGACGGCATCCGCCGCTACGTTCACCTCGCCACCGGCAACTACAACGAGGCCACCGCCCGCGTCTACACCGACATCGGGTTCTTCACCGCCGACGAGGCCTACTGCCGCGACGTCGCCGACGTGTTCAACGTCATCTCCGGCTACTCGCTGCCGCCGCGCTGGCGCACCGTCATCACCGCGCCGCGCGACCTGCGGCCCTTCTTCTTCCAGCTCATCGACTCGGAGATCGAGAACCAGCGCCGCTTCGGCAACGGCCTGGTCTTCGCCAAGCTCAACGCCCTGCAGGACCGCCGCTTCGTCGACAAGCTGCTCGAGGCTGCGCGCGCGGGCGTGCGCCTGAAGCTGCTGGTGCGCGGCATCTGCTGCCTGGTGCCGGGAGTGCCCGGCCACAGCGAGACAATCGAAGTCCGCAGCATCGTCGGCCGCTTCCTCGAGCACTCGCGCATCTACCTGTTCAACAACAGCGGCTCGCCCCGCGTCTTCCTGTCCTCGTCCGACTGGATGAAGCGCAACATGGAACGTAGAATTGAGCTGCTGTTCCCGGTCCTCGACCCCGGGCTGCAGCGCGAGCTGACCGGCATCCTCGACTGCTACTGGTCGGACTCGGTCAAGGCCCGGGTGCTCGGTCCGGACGGCGTCTACCGCCGACTGGCCCCGGGCGCCGCGCCGGTGAACGCGCAGGAGGAACTGCTTGCCCGCTATGCCCGCCGCTCCGGCTGAACCCGAACGCATCGACCCGGTGCTGGCCGCGTACGCGGCGCGCGCCGTGCTCGAGCGGCTCGAGATGGTGATGAAGGAAGCTGCCGGCGCCAAGGCGGGCGGCGACATCGAGTTTGTCCACCGCATGCGCGTCGCCTCGCGCCGGCTGCGCACCGCCCTGCGCGTGTTCGCCGACGCCCTGCCGTCTCGCCGCGGCCGCAGGTGGCAGGCCGCCGTGCGCCGCGTGACCCGGGCGCTCGGCTCGGCCCGCGACACCGACGTGCAGATTGAGTTTGTCGGGTCCCGGCTCGCCGAGCTCAAGCGCCGCGGTGCGGGCTACGGCCTGCGCCGGCTGCTGCTGCGCCTGCGCCAGAAGCGCGCGGCGCTCCAGGACCGGGTGGTGCGTCGCGTCGAGGAATTCGAGCACTCCGGCGTTGCGGAAGAAATCGCCGCCACGCTGACGCCGAGCCCGGCCGAACCCGCGCACTCACCCGGGCTCGACCGGCTGTGCCGCCGGCTCGTCGGCGAACACCTCGCCGAGTTCCTCGCGTTTGAGCCCTTCGTCGAGCGGCCGCGCTGCGTCCGCGAACTGCACGAGATGCGCATCGCCGCCAAGCACCTGCGCTACACCCTCGAGCTGTTCCGACCGCTCACCGGGCGCCGCCTCGAGCGCCAGTTGGCGGCGGCCAAGGAAGTGCAGGCGATGCTCGGCGACATCCACGACTTCGACGTCTGGCGTGAGTTCCTGCCGGGCTTCGTCGCGAAGGAGAAGGCGCGCACGGTCCGGTTCTTCGGCTCCGCCCGCGGCTGCGAGCGGCTCGAACGCGGCCTGCGTGCGTTTGAGCGCCGCGTGCGCGGCCTGCGTCGGGCGCGCTACCTCGAGTTCCGGGAGTACTGGCAGGCCGCCCGTGCGGCGGGCACTTGGGAGCGGCTGGCGCGCTTCGCCGCGGCCGGACCGAAACCGTCATGAGAGTCGCTCTCATCGGCGACGTTCACGCCAACCTGCCGGCGCTGGAGGCCGTTCTCGAACACGCCCACCGGCTGGGCGTCGACGCAGTCTGGAACGTCGGCGACCTGGTCGGGTACGGGCCTCAGCCTGACGAGGTCATACGCCGACTCAGGCGCGAGCACGCCGTCTCGATTGCCGGCAACTACGATTTGAAGGTGCTGGCGGTCGGGAAAGGAAAGCCGCCGAAGACGAAGGCCCCGGAGAAACGGCTCGCGTTCCGCTGGGCATGGGAGCACCTGTCGAAGAGCAGCCGGGACTACCTGAAGGGCCTGGCTGAGGAGGCGCGCTTCGAGCTTGAGGGACGGAGGATACTGCTGACGCACGGCAGCCCGGCCGACCGCGAGGAGTACGTCGGCGAGCAGACCTCGGACAAGCGGCTGGGCGAGCTGGCCGAGATTGCCGGCGCGGACATCATCGTCTCCGGTCACAAACACCGGCCGGCGCGGCGCGAGCACGAGGGCTGCCTGTTCGTGAACACCGGCAGCGTGGGACGGCCGGACGACAGCGACCCGCGCGCCTCGTACGCCATTCTCGACATCAAGCCGAAGCTCTTTCGAGTGACGCACCACCGCGTCCGTTACGAAGTCGGGCGAACCGTGGCCCAGATAAGGCGGCACAAGCTGCCGGAGCTTTTCGCCCAGATGCTCATCAAGGGCGAAAGCCTGGACAGGCTGCAGGGCGGCTACGCCAACGGCGAGCGCCAGCCGTTCGACGCGGCAGCCGGCGGTGGCGACCTGCGACTGGAAGCGGTGTTCGACCTGGCCCGGTCCTGCGACTACGAGGTCGAGCACACCCACCAGGTGACCAGGCTGGCGCTGATGCTCTTCAACGAGACGCAGGCGTTCCATCGACTCGGGCCGCAGGAGCGCTTCTACCTCCAGTGCGCCGGGCTGCTGCACGACATCGGCTACGTGGCCGGGTCTAAGAGTCACCACAAGCAGGCACTGAAGATAGTCCTCGACTCCGAACTGCTGCCGTTCGGGCGGCGCGAACGGCTCGTCATCGGTTCGATTGCGCGCTACCACCGCAAGGCCCTGCCCGGCGCGCGGCACAAGCACTTCGCGCGGCTCGACCGTGACGACCGACACCGGGTCCGCGTCCTTGCTGCAATCCTGAGCCTGGTCGACTCGCTCGACAGCAGCCACCGGAGTCTTGTTCACACGCTGAAGTGCTCCTTCACGCCGCGCAAGGCGATAATCCACTGCGTCGTGCTCGGGCTGTACGAGGAATGGCGGCAGCGGGTGTTCGAAAAAGGGCTGCTGTTCGAACAGGTCTTCGGCCGCAAGCTCGTGCTGGAATGGGAGCACAAGGTTCGCCCCGGGACGCCCCCGGGACACTGGCAGCCCGAAGCACCCGAACCCGGGCCGGTCGCGGCTCCGCGGCATACCCCGTTCCCGGACGCCGCCCCCCGGCACCGGACCGCGTAACTTGGTGACACCGGTGACCAGGCGCGGTACCGCAGTTGTCGCATTGCTCCTCACGGCTGGGCTCGTGCTGGCCCAGCCTCGCGCCCGCAACGTCATCCTGATGATCCCGGACGGCTGCGACATGAGCCTGGCGACGCCGGCCCGGTGGTACTCTGGCCGTCCCCTCGCGCTCGATGCGCTGCTGTGCGGCGGAGTCCGTACCGACGCCGCGAACTCAACCATCACGGAGTCTGCCGCGGCCGGCACGGCCATACCGGCGAGGACGTTCCGCTGTAGGCATTTGGTCCGGGCAAGCCGGGCGGCCTGATCGACAACACCGAGGTGGCGCAGGCGATTGCCCGTGCCGCAGGGCTGGACCTTGATGCGGCCGGGCGGAAGCTGTACGTCGACCTGGGGAGCGCGGCAGGCAGGCTGGACAGCTCGGACGTCCGCGGCCCGGCGCTGCTGCTTGCCGGGCGGCGCCTGCCGCTTGGTACCGACCTGGTGGTTGTCGGTCCCGACACCACCAACCTGGAAGGCATCACTGTGCTGTCGGACGGCAATGGTCACGTCTACGGCCCGGCGAGCCTGCTGACCGATGGCCGGCCATCGAGTTCCGACGGCGAGAACGGAGGTAGCGCAAGGTGAAAAAGCTGGGGTCGCTCTGCAAGGCCCGGAAGTACGCGGACAAACTCAGGGACGAAGTGGTAGAAGCGGTCCGCGCCCCGAAGTACATCTGCGAGAAGTGCCTGAGGGTGAGTGCGAAGAAAGTTCACCTCTGTCATCCCTGCAAGCTGGACAAATGGCGGCCGTGAAGTCAGACGTCGCCGGGGTCTGTCCGAGGCGCGGCGCGCGTCCACCCTGCAAGACGAGCCCGGAAGATTGACAGCCCGGCGGCGCTGTTGCCGCGCCAGCGCCAGCTCGTCCGGGTCGAACCCGCGCTTCACTCCCGCAGTCCACTCTCGGCCCCCCCGCCCGTCCACAGCATGCGGCATCGCAAGTGTCGTGTCGGCTTTCGCCGCACCCGCAAGTGCCCGACGTTCCTTCTCCTACCTACCACCTCCTAACCGGGGACGCTACCCGTTTTCTTGACAGGCTGGCGGCGGGTGGTAGGCTGATGCGTGGCTAGGATTGCGCGGGTCGTCGTGCCGGGTGCGCCGCACCATGTAACGCAGCGCGGCAACCGGCGCGG
>JAWOHG010000334.1:0-5001 GCA_046485245.1 bacterium | reverse complement strand
AGCATGGACGGGGGACGAGGGGCGGGTGAGAAGGGACGGAAGTCGGACGATTGTCCGAAGTCGGGCGGCCCAGGTGCGTGCGGATTCTTGACTCGGGAACCGCACAGTCGAGAGTCAGGCATGGTCAAACTCACTGCACTGCTTGTCGCCACGGCGCTGGCGTCGTGTTCGCCGGCCGCTCACACCAATCGGCCCGGTGCCGCACCCCCACGGGAGATACCCATCACGCTGAGAGGCGGCGTCGTGATGGTGCCGGTGCAGGTCGGGCAGTCGCGCGTCCTGCGCGTCATCCTCGACACCGGGATGAGCTTCGACGGCGTGATGCTCTGGCAAGCCTTGCCCGAATCGTCGGTGGCGGGACCGGTGTACGAAGTGCGCATCCCGGGCGCGGGCACGGGCGAGCCGGCGCGCGGCCTGATGGCGGAATCGGCATCGTTCCAGGCCGGTCCGGTCAAGTTCGAGGGCCAGCGGTTGGTGTGGCTCGTCGACAGCACAATGTCGGGGTTCCCGAGCGATGGTGTGATGGGCTACTCGCTGTTCGGGCATTGGGTGGTGGAAATCGACTACGACCGGTCGGTGATAGTCCTGCACGACTCGGGCGGGTTTCGGCCGGACCGGTCCTGGGCCGAGCTGCCGATGGAACTGCACAAGAACAAGATGCCCTGGCTCAAGCTCCGGGCGAGCATCGACGGCGGCGAGTCGCTGGAACTCGACGCCTACATCGACCTTGCGGCCAACGACGAGGTCGTGTTCCTGGTCTCGGACAGCGCCCGGCTCAAGCTGCCCGAAGGCCTCGAGGAGCTGAACATCGGCCGGGGACTCTCGGGCGACATCTATGGCTGGAAAGGCCGGGCCGCGTGGCTGGAGCTGGGTCCGTACCGGTTCAGGGATGTGGCCGTGGCCTGGGCGCCGGACGCGGCGCGGTCGAAGCAGCCCGGGGCAGAGGCGGTCGTTTGCGGCAGCTTCCTCTCCCGGCTCAACACGGTCTACGACTACGCTGGGCAGAAGCTGTACATCAGGCCGCGCAAAACCGGGCGGTAGGCGAAAGGTCGCGGGCCGGCCCCCAAGGAAAGCGGGCGGCGACCGGTGAGGGTCGCCGCCCGAGTGTCAAACCGAAGCCGGGTCTACCAGCCGGAGTTGCGCCGGCCGCCGCGGTCGCCGCGGTCGCCCTCGGTGCGCGGCTTGGCCACGTTCACCGTCAGGGCACGGCCGTCCATCTGGAAACCGTTGAGGGCGGCGATGGCGGCAGCGGCCGCCTCGTTCGACGCCATCTCGACGAACGCGAAGCCGCGGGACCGGTCGGTCATCTTGTCCTTGACCACCGATGCCGAGGTCACTTCGCCGTGCTTGCCGAACAGCTCGGTGAGCTGTCCTTCGGTCGCGCTGAAGGGCAGGTTGCCCACGAAAATACGCTGACTCATCAGATACCTCCGATGATTTCTTAGCTTGGGAATCGTTCAGGAGTCTACGTCGGGTCGGCTGGTTGGCGGACCAGAAGCATAGTTCGCGGAGCGAACACAAGCTGTTTTCGGACCTGCGATTACTTAGGTCGGGGAGAGGTCCTTATCCAACCGACACCTCACTTTACACCCTTCCGGCGGGTTGTCAATAGCGGCCGGCAACGGGTCAGGCGGGCCCGATTCGTAAGTCCAATGGGCGTGGCAACTTGGCAGGCCGCGTTCGGCGTGGGCCTTCGGCCGCTAGCGGCTTGCCAGGTAGTTGCAGAAGCCGGACAGGCAGTTGCCGACGCCCTGGCTTGCGCGGCTGACGACCGGCTGAGCCTGCCGCAGGAGAGCGATGGCCTGTGCCGAGGTCAGCTTCTGGGCGGCGAGTGAGTTGTGCTCGGCCAGGGCGACGGCGAACGCCGCGGCGCCGGCCGGGTAGTCGCGGTCCTTCACCACCAACCGCAGGGCATCGACGAAGCGGTCGGCCGACCTGACGCCGGCCTGCTGGAGGTAACCCGCAAGGGCGACATAGGCCGCCCCTTCGCCGGCGACGTTCAGGCCGCGCTAGCGCGGGCCGGGGACAGGGGACAGGGTAACTGGTCCAGGGTTCAGGGTCAGCCGCAAGCCGTAAGCCGTGAGCCGAGCAAACCCGGGATTGTCCCTAGCGGACCGGGGCGACGGGACTGTCCCGTGGTTTGCAGCGCTGCGGGCAAAGACGAAGTCGTGGGTGCCAATGACTAATCAAGCGCGGAAAGGACGAAGGACAAGGTCAGACCTTGGACCTTAGAATTTGGACTCTGGACATTAGACACACGGAATTCGGAATCAGCGATTCCACCGGCTCTTGGCTTTGGGCCTTGCGGCCATCGGCCGCCCCCCCTGCCTGCTCACCCGTCCCGTGACCTCCCAGGCCGCTACCTGGCCGTCCGCCACTCCGCCTGCCAGCGGTTCATCATCTCAATCTCCGCCTGCTGGGCATCGATGATTGCCTGAGCGAGCTGCTTGACCTCGGCGTGCTCGGCCTTGGCCTGTGCCTCGCGTGCCATCGTGATTGCGCCCTCGTGGTGGGGCACCATCATCTCGACGAACATCAGGTCGTACGCCGCGCCGGACAGGCCGCGCAGGTGGCCGAGGTCCATTCCCTTCATCGACTCGTTCATCCCGGGCATCGTCATTATGGTCGGCACCTTGGCCCTGCCCTTGTACCACTGCTCGCGCCAGGCGGTCATTAGCGCCACCTCGGCCGACTGGTCGGCCACCACCTTGCGCGCGAACTCCTTCAACTCCGGGCGCAGGGCCAGCGACTCGGCGGGCCCGGCCATATCGATGGCGCCCTGGTGATGCGCCACCATCGCGTCGATGAACTGCAGGTCATAGGGCACCTTGGCGCTGCCGCGGGGCCCGCAGGCGGCGACCATCAGCGCCGCACCGACAACCAGCCCGGCGACAAGCCGGGCCAGACGTGACTCGAAGCTGTTCATGCATTCCTCCTGGGCCGTCAAGGTCGGCTGAGTGTAAGCCCGGGCCCGCGGGCTTGTCAATACTGCCAATGCGGGGGAAGTGACCCGGCACTTCCCCCGCCGTCCGTGACTACACATGTTGCGGGGCTACCGGCCTTGGCGACGTGACTTTGAAGGCCGGAACGGCTTTCCGGGCTTCGCTCCCTGTCCCTGGATTTGTACCGTGACGCCCTGCCCTGACTCTATCGTCCGGTAGGGGTATCGACCATTGACGTATGAAGTGAAGTACACGCCTCTCGCCGGAGTCGCCATCATGCCAACGTAGACCTCGCGGGGCACGTTGCTGTACTCGTGGGTGGTGCCGCTCTGGAAGGTGACGACCAACGTGCTGCGGCCCTCGTCATAGGTCACGGTCCCCGGCTCGTCGGGCTGAGCCTGCTCAGCGCGGGTCGCTTCCGCTTTCGGCGCGGGAGCCGTCTTCTTGCCGCAGCCGACCGTGGCCGCTCCGACCAGCAGGGCGAAGCTCACCAAGATCGGTAAGGTTGTCGGTTGCCATTTCCTGAATCCTGTCATCGCAGCCCTCCTTGTTCGCCGGACCTCTTTCTCGTCCGGCCTTGTTGTTCTCTCGTTCCTGATACATGCTAGGCCTGGAAACGGCCAGTGTCAAGGCGACTGACAATTGGTGAATGGCCGGAGCAATGCGGGGCGTCCTTGGTCGCGTGCTGGACGGACTGCGCCAGTCTGAAGGAAAGGGCGCCGTGAACTGTAAGCCGTGAGCCCGAAGGTGTGGGCGAATGCAGAACACGTCCTGCCGTCAGCCGAGAGCCGTTAGCTCGTTCGTCATTCCGGCAACGGCGCGGCGGGCGAAGTGGCGACGTGTGCCGCGATGGCGCGGTCCGGTTGAGGGCTCGCGGCCGCCTGCCGGCTGCCGGTATCAGCGCCGGCCCGTCCAGCCGGAGCGTGACTGGTCGTGGTTGTAGGTCGGCCAGCCGCTGCTGGCAATACGCGCGTTGCCGAATGACAGGCACCACAGGCCCATGTACTCGCTGCCAAGGTAGAGATTGCCGTCCGGGCCAACGACCGGGGCACCGCCTTCGTCACACTCATCCCGCCTCGGCGCACGCCCCGATGTCTCGATGCCCAGCGACTCAAGGGCGGCGAAGCTCCACAGTTCGTTCCCGTCACGGTCGAACGCCATCAGCATGGAGTTGTCACTAAAGGCATCGTGTACCAGAATTCGACCGTCGTCGAGCACAATTGGAGTACCGCTAAACATCTCACGGTTGAGGGCGGCATCCCATAGAACGCGGCCAGCATCTGGCTCCAGGCAGACGAGCCTGGGGAACCAGGTCACCACGTAGATTCGGCCGTCAGGACCCACGGCGGTGCTGAAGGCGCTTGGGAGGTCGTACACCTCGGACTGACGCCACGCAATGGAGCCGTCCGGATTGAGGCAAAAGACTCCGTCCTCGTTCTCTACAAGAATGATGCGGCCGTTGGCACCGATGATGGGCGCCAAGTCATATCCCGTGCTGCGGTCGAACTTGCGCGACCACAGTACAGACCCGTTTGGCGCAACAGCAGCGAGGGCCGTGGAGTCCGTCTCCTCAGGCTGGTAAGGCAGGTAGACCGTTCCGTCGCTGCCGACCACCGGGTAGCTGAGGCTGCCATGGGGATCCGCCCGGAGGGCCACGGTCCACACCGTCCTGCAAGAGTCGTCGTCATCGGCGAGTCGCAGTAGCGCCCCATGCCGTCGGTCGTAGACGTAGATCGCACCGCCGGGGCCGAGTGCCGGAGTGCCGACGAAACCGACATCGTCTCGGCGCCAGACCAGGCGTCCAGTCTCGCACTCGAAGCACCACAACTCGGAGTCCCGTCCCAAGCCCTCCACGGGCGCATAAAGCCTCGTGCCGTCCTCGCTGAGGGCCGCAGCGTAGTAGAGTCCGGCGTCCTCCCCACCCATCCACTTGACGCTGCCATCGGGGCGGAAGCAGAAGAGCGAGTCCTCGTTCATATTCGCGATGACCTGGAAGCTGGACCCGTCCAGGGGCAGAGTCGGGGAGGCGATGCCGCAGAAGTCATCATTGTGATACCAG
>JAWOHG010000319.1:0-5577 GCA_046485245.1 bacterium | reverse complement strand
GTATCGTCATCGCGGCGCGGATGAGCAGTTTCCAGGGGTTCGGCACGATAATGAACTTCATCATAATGCCGATGTGGTTCCTTTCCGGCGCGCTGTTCCCGGCGAAGAACCTGCCGACGTGGCTGGGGATACTGGTGCGGGCCAACCCGCTGACCTACGGAGTGGACCTGCTGCGCCGGTTGGCGTTGGGTCTCGGGTTCTACCCGGTATGGCTGGACCTGGGCTGCATCGTGGTGTTCGCGGTGCTCGCGACCGTGGCGGCCATCGCGAGCTTCAACCGGGGTGAGTACTAGCCTCCTTCAATCTGTCATCCCGAGCGAAGTCGAGGGATCGCCTGTCTTGGTTGGCGCGAGCGGGTAGGGGAAAACCGTGTAAAACAAATCGAGCCGCCCTGCGGCTCGTTTGTCTGACATTCCCGTTCATGACCGGGAACTGACCTATAGTACCACCTCGGGGTCCCTTGTCAAGCGCGGCCGCGGCCGCGCTGCGAAAGCACCCTGTCCGTTCGCCCGTTTGACATCTCGCAGCCATTCTTTACACTCAGGGTTGTGAGCAGTGCTGATCGGCGTGTGACGGATGGCTGCGAACCCGAGAGACCTGGCCACGACGCGGGGGAACCGCTTGGCGCTGAGTCCTGGCAGATGGAGCACCTTGATCTGTGTGACATCTGCGGGAGCGGCAGGCTTGCAGCCGTAGACCCGCCGAACAGAATCTGTCGGTGTCTTGACTGCGGGTATATCTTCGATAACCCTCGTCCCACAATTGCCGAGATAGGCGCCTTCTACTCACGGCCCGGCAAGTACGATGGCTGGCTGCGGGAGGAACAGCCTCGCTTCGAGTTGTGGCGGCGACGGCTTGCGATTGTTCGCAGGTTTGTGCCGACCGGCAAGCTGCTCGACGTTGGGACCGGCACGGGGCAGTTCTTGTCGGTGGCCTCATCCGTCTACGAGGTCGACGGGACCGAGGTTTCGAGCAGTGCGGTCGCCGTTGCCCGGGAGCGGTATGGCCTTGAGGTTCGCCAAGGCACGCTTGAAGCGGTCGATTTCGCGTCGCAGTTTGACCTGGTAACGCTCTTCCATGTGCTGGAACACGTGCCGAGCCCGAGTCTGACCATCCGCAGATGCCGCCAGTTGCTGCGGAGCGGCGGGCTGCTGGTGATAGCAGTGCCGAACGATGTCGTGAGCGTGCGCAGCCTGGCGAAGAGAGCCCTCGGCATCCTGCGGGCAGGCGGGTGGCGCAGGACCAGGTACGGTTTGCCGGCAATCAGGCTGGACGGTTCACAGAGCGAGGTACATCTGTCTCATTTCACACCCAAGGTGCTGCGGATGCTGCTCGCCCGCAACGGATTCGGCGTGGTCAGCCAGGCACTTGACCCCTACTACGTCGCGGTTGGGAGAAAGAAACTGGCGCAGGACGCATGGTACACGCTGCACCTCGGGCTGCACAGACTCACCGGACTGAATTTCTACGATACAAGCCTGACCGTCGCCAGGGCACAGTAAGGCGCCGATCGGCCGACCGGACCGGTCGATCTCGGACCGTGCCGTGACGCCGACTCAGTCCGGTCCTTTGTCCGAGTCTTGCTTGTCCTGCGTCTCGCCCGTGCGGGTGTCGCGGATCATCTCCTCGACGCGGCGTGACTGCGGGTCGGGCTCGGCTATCGCCTGGACGTGCTCGAACTCGGCCTGGACCAGGGTGCCGAATTCCTCGATTTCCTCGAGGCAGCGTTTGCCCGACCGGTGGGCGAATCCGCGCAGGCGCTCGAGCAGCGCCTCGTAGCCGCGGTCCGAGGTGTAGCGCGACAGCACGTAGCGGGCGACATAGCAGCCGCAGGCGGTACACTTGACGTAGACACGGGTATCCTGGCCGGTGCGGACGTAGACGAGGTTGGTCATCTGCGTGCCGTGGCAGCAGGGGCAGACTTCGGCCTTGGCCTTTTCCATTTCGCCTCCTAGAGCAGCCCGAGCAGTTTCGACACGGCGAACACGCCGGCCAGCACCACGACCAGTCCCCCGGCGCAGACCAGCGCGCCGGCCCGGGCCATGGTGCGGACCTTGACCAGGCCCGAGCCGTAGGCGATGGCGTTGGGCGGGGTCGAGATGGGCAGCAGCATCGACAGCGACACGCCGATGCCCGCGGCCAGGACCAGCGGCACCGGGTGCGCGGACAGGCCCGCGACCAGCGGCAGTAGCATCGCCGCGGCCGAGGTGTTCGAGATGAAGGTCGTGATCACCATCGCGGCCAACATCAGGACCGCGGCCAGGACCAGCGGGCTCATCCCGTCCAGGCGCAGCGAAGCCAACAGCCAGTCGGCCAGGCCGGACGAGCGGATGGCCACGCCCAGCGACAGGCCGCCGCCCATCAGTATCAGGATGTTCCAGCCGATGCGGCCGAAGTCGTCGGTGTCCAGGAACCCGAAGCCGGTGAATACCAGCGCCGGTATGACGGCGACGACTGATGCCGGTATGCGGTGCAGTTCGGCGGTCAGCCACAACAGCACCGTGACGGCGAACACGGCGATGATGGCCTTCTGCCGCGCGTTGAGCGGTTCGCGCCGAGCCGGGGGCAGGTTCACCGTGGTGCAGCGCGGCGGGAACAGGCGCAGCAGCAGCCACCAGATGAAGAAGAACAGCACGACGGTTATCGGCAGGCCGAACAGCATCCACTTGCTGAATGACAGCCGGATGCCCTGCTTGGCCAGTATGCCGATGGCGATGGCATTGGGCGGCGAGCCGATGGGCGTGGCGATGCCGCCGACATTGGCCGCGAACGGGATACCGAGGATGAGCGTGGTGCGAAACGGCTCGTCCTCGGGCAGGCCGCGGATGACAGTCAGGCCCATCCCGATGAGCAGGGCGGTGGCCGCGGTGTTGGACATCCACATCGACAGGAACGCGGCGACAAACATCATCCCGAGCAAGACGCGGCTGGGCTTTGTCCCGGTGCGTTCGAGGATGGCCCCGGCGAGCAGCGTGTCGAGCCCGAACTTGCCCAGCGTTTCGGACAGCACGAACCCGCCGAGGAAGAGCATTATCACGTTGTCGAAGAACGGCGCGATGAACACGGCCGGCTCGACCTTGAGCGGCCCGGCCAGCAGGACGACCTCGAGCAGGACGACGAGGAACGAGGTCGAGTACAGCGGTATCGCCTCGCTCACCCAAAGGTACGCGGCGGCCGCGATGATGCCCAGGCAGCGGCGGGCCGGTTCGGGGATGCCGGGCAGGGGCAGAAGGTACGCCACGAGTCCCAGCGCCAGGGCGACTGCAGCGTGGGCGAGCTGGCGGGAGACGTTCGGTCCGTGCTTGGGCGGCATTTTTCTCTGCAGGCAGTCTATCACGCCGCGGCCGGCAGGCAAGAACCGGGCCAACGGCGATTGACGAACGACCGTGGCCGCACAGGGCCTTTGACATCCAGAGCCGCCGGTGCTATCTTCCATTGATGCTACGAGCGCCTGTTCTTTACTTAGAAACCTCGGTCTTCGGCTTCTTCGCCGACGAGGAGCCGCGCAACCTCGTGCACAGCGAGGCGGTCCGGGCGCTCTTCCAGCAGATTGAGCTAGGCATCCTCGACGGCATCACTTCGCGCGTCACGGCAGATGAACTTGGTGATGCGCCGGCCGAATTGCGTGAGGGATTGCTGCGGTTGCTGGCGCTCGTGCGTGTGCCCTCGCTCGATGAGGTCGAGGTGGCCCGCCTGGCGGCGCGCTACGTGAAGGACGGCATCATTCCCGCCCAGTACATCGTTGACGCGCAGCACGTCGCGTGCGCCACCCTGGCGCGGGCGGACGTGCTGGTTTCGATGAACCTCAAGCACATCGCCAATGAGTGGTCGGCAAGAAGGGTGAACGCGGTTAACATGGCCGAAGGGTACCCGTTGATCAGCGTTCGGACGCCGATGGAGGTGCTTCGCTATGAAACCTGACGGTAACGCCTTCCTCGACTGGCTGCACAAGCGTCGTGAGAAGCAGGAGAGCGAGCGGCTGGCGCAGGGAGTCGGCGAGGTCGAGTGGCTGAGGCGGGTTTCGGCCCGCGCCGACAAGGTGCTCGAGAGCCTGCCCAAGTCCGACAGCGCTTCTGTTGCCCGCGACCGCAAACCCGGCAGCTAGCGTCGCGTTCTTCTCTCCGCCCCCGTCCCGCTCGTCCCGCGTCCCGCGCCCCTTGTCCCATATCCCGCGCTCTCCGCTTGACTCCCCATCGCCGCTTCATACACTCCGGGGTATGGAGAGGGCACTCACGCCCGGTCAGAAGGCCGCCCGCACGCGCAAGCTCAGGGCGGCAGGCAAGAAGGCCGCGCTGACACACAGCGGAGAGGCGCGTGGCGCAAGCTCGCTACAGCCCGCAGCCAGCAGCACCAAGTCAAGCAACATGTGTCTAACATCCGCCGCTCTGGTTGGGTGATTATGCAGGATGCAGTTCGCATCCGGATCATGCACTGCTTCGAGCAGCGCCGGTATGACAGCGCGCTAGCGTTAGCTGAGGATGAGCTCTCGCGAGCGAGCGAGTCCGACGCAAACCTATTCTACCTTGCTGGCCAGAGTTGCCGGTTCTTGGGCAGACTTACCGAGGCACGAGAGTATCTGGAGCGAGCCGTATCGATCGACGGCGAGTGGCCAGAGCTGCTTCTGGCGCTGGGCGTAGTCATGCAGTTGCAGGGCGACTGGGCCGCGGCCCTGCAGAAGCTCCGTCGTGCGATTGATTTGAAGCCCGACTACGAACTAGCCCGGAATTCGCTCGGATTGACCTTCATGAAGATGGGTCGGCCGAAAGAAGCCTTGGAGCAGTACGACTTGGCCACTTCGTGGTATGCCCGTCGAGTCGCACAGTCCTTGCCTAACGAGCGAACTAGCGCGGTGTTCGCTCATGAGGACACTGTCGGTGAGATGTGGGCGGCCAGGGCGGTTGACGCGATGCTGTTCATCGGTGCGGAGTGCGGTGCTGAGACGGTCGCGTGGCCGACCGGCGCGCAGGCGACTGAGGAGATTCGAACACGGGCACACGAGGGGCTGCTATATGCCCGACTTGTCAATCGGGACGGCAAACGTGTGCTGCAGTTCCTTCCTAACTTCTTCAACTCGTTTCGAGAGCAACTCAAGAGCGATCTAACATACGCGATACTGCTCAACAATCTGGGTGGTGCTCTAGCCGCCTTGGGACGCAGGAGTGAGGCGAGATCGTGCTACCTTGAAGCCATAGAGTTCACGCCAGTCGGGCTGGACTACGCACCGCCGCGTGACGGGCTTGCTGCCCTGGCAGATGACTAATGTGTGCCTGTCTGTTCAACCTCTGCCAGCAGCCATAGTACTCAGAACCAGTATGGGGTCCGGCGGTTGACCCCGGAGGGTAACGGCGACGCGACGGGAGTCTCATGTCGCGACGTGAACCACGACGCAGCGCCGTGCTGGGACCGCGGTCCGCGCTTGACGCGGGAGTGAGCCGGCTTAGGCTGGGGCAGCAAGTACCCTTAACGGAGGCAACGTGAACGTCAAAGAGATAACGCCCGAGCAACTGAACGTCGAGCAGTTCATCAACGAGCAGGTCGAGTCGCTGCGCCGGACCGTGGGCGAGGGGCTGGCCGTGA
>JAWOHG010000280.1:0-6444 GCA_046485245.1 bacterium | reverse complement strand
CCGAAGATGCGGTCGAAGGACCTGACCGGCATCAAGGAAACGGGCGTCACGCAGTACTGGAGCTGCACGAACTGCAACTACGTGCTGGAGGCGGCCCAGCCGCCGGACCGGTGCCCGTCGTGCTCCCAGAAATGCCCGTTCGTGGACGTGACCTGCTACATCCCGGAGTGCGGCCTGACCGGGGCCGACCCGAGGCTGATAAAGAGTTGACAGTGAACAGTGAACAGTAAACAGTGAACAGTGAACAGCAAACAGTGAACAGTGAACGGACGGCAGTGAGCAGTTAGGAGGATCTGAGATGGCGAAGCGGATGGAAGTCTACAAGTGCGAGGTCTGCGGCAACATCGTCGAGGTGCTGCACGGCGGCGCCGGGCAGTTGGTCTGCTGCGGCAAGCCGATGAAGCTGTTGGTCGAGAACACGACCGACGCGGCCCAAGAAAAGCACGTGCCGGTCATCGAGCGCACCGCCGACGGGTTCAAGGTGAAGGTCGGTTCGGTGGCGCACCCGATGGAGGAGAAGCATTTCATCGAGTGGATCGAGCTGGTGGCGGACGGCCGCGTGTACCGGCATTTCCTGAGCCCGGGGATGGCGCCCGAGGCATCGTTCAGCGTCAAGGCCGAGAAGGCGTACGCCCGCGAGTACTGTAACCTGCACGGCCTGTGGAAAGGCGAGTGACGATGATCCCCAAGGCAGTCGAGGCCGGGTTCAACGAGCAGATAAAGCACGAGCTCGAGTCGGCCTACCTGTACCTCTCGATGGCCGCCTGGCTCGACAGCGAGGGCCTGGGCGGTATGGCGCGCTGGATGCGCGCCCAGACCCAGGAAGAGGTCACGCACGCAATGCGGTTCCTCAAGCACATCCGGGACCGCGGCGGCGAGGTGAAGCTGCTGGGCCTGAAAGAACCGCAGCAGAAGTGGGACTCGGCGCTGGCCGCGTTCGAGGCGGCGTACAAGCACGAGCAGTTCATCACCGGCTGCATCGACAAGCTGGCCAAGCTGTCGCGGGACAACAACGACTTTGCTTCGCAGACGATGCTGCAGTGGTTCGTGGACGAGCAGGTCGAGGAAGAGGAGACTTCGCTGGCCGTGGTGCAGAAACTGCGGCTGGTGGCAGGCGACGGCCGGGGCCTGTTGATGCTGGACAACGAACTGGGCGCGCGCAGCTTCGTGCTGGCGCCCGAGCTGGCGAACTTCTACGCGATGGCCGCGGCCGGGGCATAGGGCCGCCGAAAGGAACACCGTGAGCGGATTTCGGGCCGTCCGGGTAAGCGAGCACGCCTGGTGGGTCGGGGCGGTGGACTGGCCGATCGCGGACTTCCACGGCTACGCGACCGACCGGGGCACGACCTACAACGCGTACCTCATCACCGGGGACAAGCCGACCCTCGTCGACACGGTGAAGGCGCCGTTCATGGAAGAGATGATGGCGCGCATCGCGTCGGTGATGGACCCCTCCCTCATCAAGTACGTCGTGTCGAACCACGCCGAGCGCGACCACACGGGCTGCTTCGTCGACACGGTCGCGCGGCTGAAGCCGGAGAAGGTGTTCGCTTCGCAGATGGGCGTGAAGAACCTGCACGCGCAGTTCCACGACGCCTGCGACATCACCGCGGTGAAGGACGGCGAGAAGCTCTCGCTGGGCAACCTGAACCTGACGTTTCTGGAAACCCGGATGCTGCACTGGCCCGACTCGATGGTCTCTTACCTGCACGAGGACGCGGTGCTGTTTTCGCAGGACGCGTTCGGGATGCACCTGGCCACGGGCAAGCTGTTTGCCGACGAGAACGACCCGGCCGTGCTGGAGTGGGAGGCGCGCAAGTACTACGCCAACATCCTGCTGTTGTACTCCGGGCTGGTCGCAAAGGCGGTCGAGCGCATCAAGGGCTTGGGCATTCCCATCAACGTGCTGGCCCCGGACCACGGCCCGGTCTGGCGGAAGGACGTGCTCACGCCGGTCGGCTGGTACGCGAACTGGGCCGCGCAGAAGCCGGGCAACAAGGCGGTCGTGGTGTACGACACGATGTGGCAGAGCACCGAGCTTCTGGCTCGCTCCATCGCCGACGGCATCGCCGAGGGCGGCAGCGAGGTACGGGTGCTGTCGATGCACACCGCGCACCGCAGCGACGTGATGACGGAACTCCTGGGCGCCGGGGCGCTGGTGGCCGGCTCGCCGACCATCAACAACGACCTGTTCCCGACCGTGGCCGACGTGCTGACCTATGCCCGCGGTCTGAAGCCGAAGAACCTCATCGGCGCGGCGTTCGCCTCCTACGGCTGGAGCGGCGAGTCGGCCGGGCTGGTCGAGGAGTACCTCAAGCAGATGGGCGTCGAGCTCGTGGCGCCGGCGCTGAAGGTGCGGTTCAAGCCGACCGAGGAAGAACTGCAGAAGTGCCGCGAGCTGGGCCGGCTGATTTCATCGAAGCTGGTCGAGCGGGCCGGGGCCGCGTGAAGACCCCGCTCAACGCTTCCTGTGAGATAGATCCCAAGCGCATCGACCTGCGGGCGCTCAGCGCGCTGACCTACGGGCTGTACGTCGTCACGGCGCGGCAGGGGGAGAAGCGCAACGGGCTGGTGGTCAACACGGTAGTGCAGGTGGCGGGCTCGCCGTGCGAGGTGCTGGTGAGCGTGGGCAAGCAGAACTACACGCACGACATGCTCTCGTCGACCGGTCTGTTCGGCGTGTCGGTGCTCGAGCAGGACACGCCGCTGCCGTTCATCGGGCTGTTCGGGTTCAAGAGCGGCCGCGACATCGACAAGTTCGCGACGGCGGCCCACGTCGACGGCGCCACGGGCGTGCCGCTTCTGACCGAGCACACGCTGGCGACCATCGAGGCGAGGGTGCGTACCTCGGTCGACTGCGGCTCGCACACGACCTTCATCGCCACGGTCGTCGAATCGCAACTGGTCCGGCAGGGCGAGCCCCTGACCTACGCGTATTACCACCAGGTCAAGGGTGGCAAGACCGGCAAGAACTCGCCGACCTATGCGGCCAGCAAGGCGGCAGAAGATTTGACTCGAAAGGAAACCCAACCCATGAAGAAGTACGTCTGCGCTGTCTGCGGTTACGTCTACGACCCGGCTGCGGGCGACCCGGACTCAGGGGTCAAGCCGGGCACCTCGTTCGAGAGCCTGCCCGCCGACTGGGTCTGCCCGGTCTGCGGCGCGGGAAAAGACCAGTTCGAGCCGGAGTAGCCAAGACTACTGCGCCTTGCGCGCAGCCAGCCGCCCGCGCACCAGCTCGGGCGGCTGCTCTTTTCGGATGGCGGCCGGGGTGATGATTACCTCGGCCACGTCGGGCAGGGACGGCAGCTCGAACATGATGTCGAGCATCGCCTCCTCGATGATGGTGCGCAGGGCCCGGGCCCCGGTCTTGCGCGCTGCGGCCAGTTCGGCCGCGGCCTGCAGGGCCTCGGGGGTGAAGGTCAGCTTGACGCCCTCGAGTTCGAAGTAGTAGGAGTACTGCCGGACCAGGGCGTTGCGCGGCCGGGTCATGATGTCGACGAGCGCCGAAGCGGAGAGGCTGTGCAGGGTCGTCGTGACCGGCAGCCGGCCGACGAACTCGGGGATGAGGCCGTAGTGGATGAGGTCCTCGGGCGCGACCAGGGGCAGCAGCTCGTCCAGACCGCGCGGCGTGCCGGCCGCGAGGTCGGCGCCGAAGCCCAGGGCCGACGTGCGCACCCGGCGCTCGATGATGCGCTCAAGGCCGTCGAAGGTGCCGCCGCAGATGAACAGGATGCCGCGCGTGTCGAGCTTGATGTACTGCTGCTCGGGGTGCTTGCGGCCGCCGGCCGGCGGCACGCTGGCAATCGTCCCCTCGATTATCTTCAGCAGCGCCTGCTGGACGCCCTCGCCCGACACGTCGCGGGTGATGGACGGCGAGTCGGCGCGGCGGGCGATCTTGTCGACCTCGTCGATGTAGACGATGCCGGTTTCGGCGCGGCGCGAATCGAAGTCCGCGGCCTGGAGCAGGCGCAGCAGCACGTTCTCGACGTCCTCGCCGACGTAGCCGGCCTCGGTCAGCGGGGTCGCGTCGGAGATGGAGAACGGGACGTGCAGGAACCGGGCCAGCGTCTCGGCGATGAGCGTCTTGCCCACGCCGGTCGGCCCGATCATCAGGATGTTGCTCTTGCCCAGGTCGGGCGCGTTCTTGCGCGCGCGCACCCGCTTGTAGTGGTTGTAGACAGCGACCGACACGACCTTCTTGGCCCGTTCCTGGCCGATGACGTAGTTGTCGAGGAAGCCCCTGATGTCGGCCGGCTTGGGCAGCTCGGCGGGCAGGGTCTCGACCGGCTCGGGCCGGGCAGCGCTGAAGGCGTTGCCCGCGGCACGGGCGCAGGTCTCGCAGATGGCCGAGCGGCGGGAGATGACCAGCCGGCGTTCCGCGGTGCCGGGCGCGCCGCAGAACGAGCAGGACTTGGGCTTGGCCGGGGCCCGGCGGGTGCCGTTTCTCACTTGCGCTTGTCGATGACTTCGTCGATGAGGCCGTACGCCCTGGCCTCCTCGGCGGACATGAAGAAGTTGCGGTCCGAGTCCTGGGCCACGCGCTCGACCGGCTGGCCGGTGTGGTCGGCGAGAATCTCGGTGAGCTGCTGCTTCAGCTTGATTATCTCGCGGGCGTGGATTTCGATGTCGGTGGCCTGGCCCGAGATGCCGTAGGCCGACGGCTGGTGGATCATTATCCGCGAGCGGGGCAGGGCGAAGCGGCGGCCCTTTTCGCCGGCGGCCAAGAGCAGCGCGGCGATGGACGCGGCCATCCCGACGCAGGTCGTGGACACGCGCGCCTTGATGTAGCGCATCGTGTCGTAGATGGCCAGCCCGGCCGAGACCACGCCGCCGGGGGAGTTGATGTAGATGTTGATGTCCTTGGCGGAGTCCTCGGCCTCGAGGTAGAGGAGCTGGGCCACGACGAGGTTGGCCACGTTGTCGTCGATGGGCGAGCCGAGGAAGATGATGCGCTCTTTCAGCAGGCGCGAGTAGATGTCGTAGGCGCGCTCACCGCGCCCGGTCTGTTCGATGACCATCGGGATAAGCAAGGGTACCTCCTCCGGCATTTCGTCCGGGAAGTTAGTGATTTCAGCCTGGTCAGACTGGTCGGGCAGGTCGGACTGGTCCGACCACTCGGTGTTTTCAGGTGACATCGGCTTTCTCCAGGATGCGGTCCATCACCTTGTCGCGCAGGAGCTGGTTGCGCCAGGCCGGCGAATCCAGCAGGGGCAGGACGTCCTCGAGCGGCTTCTTTGTGCCCTCGGCGATGCCTCGCGCCAGTTCCTGCACCTCTTCGTCGGTCACGGTCAGCTCTTCCTTGCGGGCGATGCGGGCCACGACGCAGTCGAACTTAGCCCACTTGCGCGCGATGGGGTCAAGCTTGGTCCGGGTCTCCTCGTCGTCAGGCAGTTCGTACTGGCCGCGCAGGCGTTCCAGCGAGGCGTCGACGAGGGACTGGGGCGGCTCGAAAGTGTACTCGCCCACGAGCAGGTCGAACACCTGGTTCTTCAGCCCGTTGCGCACGAGCTGGGCCCGGTCGGCGAGGATGGCGTCGTTGATCTCCTTGCGCAGGGCGTCGAGGTTCTCGTACCCGAGGTCCTGGGCCAGCTGTTCGTCGACCTCGGGCATCAGCCGTTCCTTGACCTCGCGGACGGTGAAGCGGTACTCGCGGGTCTTGCCGGCCAGGTTCTTGTCCGGGTAGTCGGCCGGGAACGTGACCGCGGCGGGACGCTCTTCGCCGGCCGACGCCCCGTCCAGCGCGGCGTTCACCTCGGGTACGTTGAGATTGTCGCCGACCTGCATCATCACGTTCTGGCGCGGCGGCACCGCGTCCTTGTCGTCCTCCATCGTGCGGTAGTCCACCGTCACGAAGTCGCCGGCCTGCGCGGCGCGCGCCACCGGCTGGAACTTGGCGCACTTCTCGCGCAGGGCGTTGAGGCGCTTGTCGAACTCTTCGTCGAACCCGGACGGGGTCTCTTTCTTCAGGGGCACGCCGAGGTAGTTCTTCAGCTCGAACTCGGGTATGACCTCGATGGCGATGCGGAACTGGATGGCCTTGTCCGGTTTGACCTGCAGGTCGACGAACCGGGGCCGGGCGGCCGGGATGCCATCCATCTCGGCGATGGCCTCGGCCGCGGCGGCCTCGACCAGCTCCTCCACCGCGCCCGACTCGAACGCGCCGCCGAGCCGGCGCTCGAGCACGGCCCTGGGCACGCGGCCGGGCCGGAACCCGGGCACGACGGTCTGCGGGCCGTACTCCTTGAGCATTTCCTCGACGCGGCCCTTCAGCTTCTCGGGCTCAATGGTTACTTCGATTTCGCGCAGCCACTCGGACGGCGCGGTGACGGTTTTCTCCAAGCGAATCTCCTTAATCGGTACTTGTGCCGGGCGGTGCGATGCGAGGAGGGGGAGTTGAACCCCCACCCTTTTCAGGACTGGATCCTAAGTCCAGCGCGTCTG
>JAWOHG010000251.1:0-5300 GCA_046485245.1 bacterium | reverse complement strand
CTCGGCCGGCGACGCGCAGTTGGTCACTCTCGGCCTGGGCTCGGCCATCGTCATCATCGCCCGCCACACCGACAACATCAGGCGGCTCGCCGCCGGCGCCGAACCCCGGTTCGGGCTGTGGCTGAAGCTGTTCCGCAGACAGTGATGCAGAAGCTCGCCTTTGTCGGCGCGGGCCGCTGGGCCACTGCCCTGGCCTGCGGGCTCTGTCAGCGGTTCGATACCGTCGCCCTCTACGACTGCGACGCGGACGCGGTCGAGCGCCTGCGGACGCGGCGAGTTCACCACGACCTGCCCGACTCGACGCGGCTGCCTGATACGGTCGTTGTTTCCGCCGACCCGGCGACTGTGCTCGACCGGGCCGACTTCGTCGTGTTCGCGGTTCCGGCCGCCGCAATCGACGCCGCCGGCCGAGCGGTCGCGGCGCTTGTCCCGGCCGAAGCAGCCGTGGTCAGCGTGACCAAGGGATTCGACCCGCAAAGCGGCGAGCGGCTGTCCGTGGTCTTGGGCCGGGCCCTGGGCCGCGCGACCGCCGTGCTCGCCGGCCCGGGCATCCCCTACGACTTCGCTCAAGGCGACCCGACCTCGCTCGTCGCCGCCTCGGCCGACGAGCCCCTCGCCGAGCGGGTCCGCGACGCGTTCACCCACGGGATGCTGCGGGTCTACTCCTGCCCGGACACGGTCGGGGTCGAGACCGGTGCCGCGCTGAAGAACGTCATCGCGCTGGCGGTCGGCATCGCCGACGGCATCGGCCTGGGTATCAACGCCAGGGCCGCGCTTGTCGCGCGGGGCCTGGCCGAGATGATCCGGCTCGGCCGGGCCCTGGGCGCCGACCCGGCCACCTTCGCCGGCCTGTCCGGGGTCGGCGACCTCGTGGTGACCGCGTTTTCCGACCACTCGCGCAACCACGCGCTCGGGGTCCGCATCGGCCGGGACGGACCCTTCAAGAGCATCCAACCGTCCCTGACCGGCGTGGCCGAAGGCGTCGGCACGTGCGTCGTCGCGCGCCGCATCGCCGCGGACCGCGGCGTCGAACTGCCGATTACCGAGGAGGTCTTCCGCATCGTCCACGAGGCCTGCGACCCGCGCGTCGCCCTGCGGCGCCTGCTCGCGCGCCCGCCCAAGAAGGAGGTCTGGTCTTGACTGTCGAGAAGTACTACACCGTGACCGAAGCCTGCGGCGAACTGGGCATCGAGCCCCACGTCCTGCGTTACTGGGAAGGGGAGTTCGACATCAGGTTCAAGCGCAACTCGGCCGGACGCCGCATCATATCGCCCGACCAGCTCGCCAAGCTGGGCGTGATAAAGCAGCTCCTGCACAAGGAACGGCTGACAATCAAGGGCGCCCGGCGCCGGCTCAGCCAGCCCGACCCGAGCCGCCTTGCGCCGACTGCGGCCCGTGACACGCGCCAGTCCCTGCTCTGGGTGAAGCGAGAACTGCTCGGCCTGAAATCGCTGGTCGGCCGCCTGCCCGCCGAGTAGGGTCAGCGCGGCAGCAGGAAGAGCAGCGGGTCAGCGGACTTACCGCTGACCCGGAACTCGAAGTGCAACGTGTCGGCGCTCGCCCCGATGCGCTGACCGCGCTCAAGCCTCTCCCCGACCCTCACCTGCACTTCGGCCAGTCCGGCGTAGACGCTGTGCCGCCGCCCGCCGTGCTCGACGATTACCGTATTGCCGTAGCCCATGAACCGGTCGGCAAAGCTGACCAAGCCACTGTCGACCGCGGTCACGGTCGAGCCCCACTGTACCTTGATGTCGATGCCGCGGTTGACGGTCCTCGTTCCGTACTTGGGGTCGGCCTTGCTCCCGAACAGGGCGATGACCTCGCCCTTCACCGGCCACGGCAAATCGCCGCGGGCCTGCACCTTGGGTGCCGGCACCCCGGCCGGGACTGAGGCCGCCGGCCGCGGACGGGCTCGGCCGTACCGCGGCGACTGACTGGAAAGGTGGGCACACCCGGCCGACGCCAGCAACGCCAGCAGGCCGGCCCGTCGTACGGCCAGCCTGACTCGGTGCCGCGCGTTCATCATCGTCTCACTCTTACTACAGGCAGCGCGGCGCAAGTCAACAGGTTTCGCCCTGCGGCCGGGCACCCTCGCGGCCGAAACCGCTTGACAACCGGGCAGCCGGCTCATACGCTTCGCCGTGCTTTACCGTGACGCCGGCGTGGACATCGACGCGATGGACAAAGTCAAACACGCCATCGGCAAGCTCGCCCGCCTGACGCGAACGCCCGCGGTGCTCTCCGAAATCGGGCTGTTCGGCGCGCTCTACGAGGCGCCCCGCGCCGCGGGCAGCGTGCTGGTGGCGAGCTGCGACGGCGTCGGGACCAAGCTGCTCGTGGCGCGCCGGATGGAGCGCTACGACACCGTCGGCATCGACATCGTCAACCACTCGGTCAACGACATCCTCACGCTCGGCGCCCGGCCGCTGTTCTTCCTGGACTACATCGCGCACTCCGACCTCGCGCCGCGCCGGCTTGTCGAGATAGTCGCCGGACTGTCCCGCGCCTGCCGCGACAACGGCTGCGCCCTGGTCGGCGGCGAAACCGCGATGATGCCCGGCCTGTACCGGCCGGGCGACTTCGACCTCGTCGGCTTCATCGTCGGACAGGCGCTTCGTTCCCGCCTCGTCGACGCCCGCCGGCTCGAGCCCGGCGACATCGCCATCGGCCTGCCGTCCTCGGGCCTGCACACCAACGGCTACTCGCTGGCGCGCCGCGTCCTCCTGGACGAGGCCCGGCTCGACCTCGCCAGCCGGCCGGCCGGGCTGCGCGGGACCCTGGGCGAGGCGCTGCTCCGTCCCCACCGCTCCTACCTGCGCGCGGTCGCGCCGGTCCTGCCCCGGCTCAAGGCCGTCGCCCACATCACCGGCGGCGGCTTCTACGACAACATCGAGCGCCTGCTGCCGCCCGAGACATCCTGCATCATCAATCGCCGCGCCTGGCGCCCGCCCGCGCTCTTCCGCCTCATCCAGCGGCTCGGGTCGGTACCCGAGCCCGAGATGTACCGGGCGTTCAACATGGGCATCGGGATGGTGCTGTTCGCAGCGCCGGGCAAGGTGCCCGCGCTGCTTCGCCGCCTCACCGGCTCCCGCATCATCGGCCGCATCGTCCGCGGCACCTTCGGCACCGCAGTAATCTAACCGCTAGCCGCGCGGGTGAAACGTGCGGTGGACCTCGCGCACGTAGTCGCGGTCCACGCTGGTGTATATCTGGGTCGTCGTTATCTGGCTGTGCCCGAGCATCTCCTGGACCGCGCGCAGGTCGGCGCCGCCCTCGAGCAGGTGCGTCGCGAACGAGTGGCGGAACGTATGCGGGGTGATGCGGCGCTTCAGGCCGGACGCGGCGACCACGGCCTTGAGGATGCCGAACAGGCCCATCCGTGACAGCCGGCCGCCCCGCGCGTTCAGGAACAGGTACGGGCTGACGCGCTTTCGGGCAAAGTGGGGCCGCGCCTGCTCGACGTAGGTCCGCACCGCCTCGGCCGCGGGCCGGCCCAGCGGCACGACCCGTTCCTTGCCGCGCTTGCCCAGCACGCGCACGAACCCGTCCGCGAACGCGACATCGTTGGTCTTCAGCCCGAGCAGCTCCGATGCGCGCAACCCGCAGGCGTAAGCCGTCTCAAGCATCGCGCGGGCGCGCAGCGACCGGAACCGATCCTCGAGCGCGTCGCACGCCTCGATTACGCGACTGACCTCGTCCTGCGACAACACGGTCGGCAGGCGCCGCGACCGCCGGGGCAGGTCGATGTCGCCGAGCGGGTCGCCCGAGAGCAGGTTGCTGTCATCGAGGAACCGCACGAACGCGCGCAGGGCGGAGAACTTTCTCGCGATGGACGCCCGTCCCAGCCCGGCCTGCCCGAGCAGCCGCAGATGCCGCTCGCCCGCCGAGCGGGTCAGTGCCGCCGGCCGCTCGGCGATGGCCGGCTCGCCGGACAGGAACTGGCGGATGTCGAGAATGTAGGCGGAGCAGGTCGAGCGGCTGACCCCGCGGTCGCCCAGCAGGTAGGTTTCGAACCGCCCGAGCAGGGCGTCAGCGGCCGAACCCGAGCGGCTCGCACTCGGCCCGGCTGACGACGGTGTCGTGCTCGAATCGGGTGTCTTTTTTCGGGTGGTCCTCATTGAAATGCAGCCCGCGTGACTCGGCCCGGCGCAGCGCGCACGCCACGACCAGCCGGGCCGACTCAAGCAAATTCCCCAGTTCCAGCGCCGCCACCGAGAGCGCCGGCCGCGCGGCGGCGACCCGCTCGGCCAGGGCGGTAATCTCCGACTCGGCCTGCGCCAGCCCGGCGTCGTTGCGCACGATGCCCGCGCGGTCCCACATCAGCTCCTGCAGCCGGGCGCGCGCCGCGGAAATCTCCGCCTCGGCGTCCGGCCCGGTCCCCGCCTCGGCCGATGGCAGGTCCGGCTTGCCCGGTGACGGCAGGTTGTCCCCGGCCGACGCTGCGGCGCGGTCGGCAAACACCAGCGCCTCGAGCAGCGAGTTCGACGCCAGGCGGTTCGCCCCGTGCAGGCCCGAGCAGGCGCACTCGCCCGCCGCCAGCAGGCCGGGCACCGTGGTCCGGGCGTCCGGGTCGGCCTGCAGCCCGCCGCAGACGTAGTGCGCCGCCGGCACGACCGGTATCGGCTCGCGCGACACGTCGATGCCCAGCTCGCGGCACCGCCGCGTGATGGTCGGGAATTCCTCGGCCATCTTCGCCGGCTCGAGGTGGGTCGCGTCGAGCAGGACGTGATCCGTGCCCAGCCGCTTCATCTCACTGGCGATGGCGCGCGCGACCACGTCCCGGCGCGCCAGCGAGCCGGCCGGATCGTAGGCATCCATGAAAGCCGTGCCGTCCGCGGTGCGCAGTATCGCGCCCTCGCCGCGCAGCGCCTCGGATACGAGGAAAGCGCGGTCGCCCTCGTTGCTGCCGAACAGCGAGGTCGGGTGAAACTGGATGAACTCCATGTCGGCCACGCTCGCCCCGGCCCGAAATCCCATCGCGATGCCGTCGCCCGTGGCGATGCGTGGGTTAGTCGTGTGCCGGTACGCCTGCCCGATGCCGCCGGTCGCGAGCAGGGTCAGGCGCGCCGCCACCGGCTCGATTGTGCCGCTGCGCGTGTCCAGGAGCAGCGCGCCGCAGCAGCGTCCCTGGCCGTCGAGCAGCAGCCGCGTTGCGAAGTGGTCCTCGAGTAGGGTCACGCCGCTCGACGAATGCACGGAGCGCAGCAGGCCGCGCTCGATCTCGGAACCGGTGTAATCGTGCGCCCGGACTATGCGGCGCCGCCGGTGCCCGCCCTCGCGCCCGAGGTCGAAATGCTCGC
>JAWOHG010000229.1:0-5355 GCA_046485245.1 bacterium | reverse complement strand
GCCGTTATCGGCTTGCCGTGATGATGTTGGAGCGCGCACAGGGCGTGGCGCACCGCCGGCCCGTACACGCCGTCTATCGGCCCGGCATAGAACCCCATCCGCTCAAGTTCGCGCTGGCACCAGCGAATCCAGTCCGGCGTCAGGGGCTTGAGGATCGACCTGATGTCGAGCCACGACAGCTCGCTCCCGGTGATGTAAACCGGCAGCCCGGCCCTGATGCCGGGCCACGCAAACAGTTCGTCCATATCGGAATCGCGCAGGGCGATGCAGCCGAAGGTCCAGTTGCTCGCGATGCCGCGTCCGTGTACCTGGATTTCTCCGCCGATACCGGGCGTGCCGCGGACCAGGCCGCTGTCGCGGCAGAACTCGTAACGCGTGCGGTCGGCCGCGTTGGGATAGTCGATGTCCAGCGCCTTGTAGAAGGTCGCCTGCGGCTGCATACCGGCGACGCGGTAGATGCCCTCGGGCGTGGAGGCGTTGTCCTGGTGCAGCTTGCGCCGGCGCGGGGCACGGCCGAGCGCGACCGGGTAACGCTTGAGAACCCGCTCACCCGACATCACGCTCAGCGTGTAGTCGAGCTTGCTCACCGCGAGCAGCGTCGCAGCCTGCGTGCCGGGCGCGACATCCGGGATGTCGACCGACTCCGGCTCGGTCCAGTACGCGATGCCGACTCGTGGCACGATGCGCGCCCGGTAGTGGTAGCGAACGTTGTGCGCCGCGGTCGAGTCGACAGAGGCGCGCGGCGCGGGCGCGTCCCATCGGCGTACGGTCACGGGCAGCCTCATCGTGTCCGGGTCAGGGTCCAGCGCGGCGGTGCTGCGACATAGCCATATCTCGCGCACTCCGGCCGCGCTGTCCAGCCTCACCTCGACCCTGTCGCCATCCACCAAGCGCACCGCGAGCTCGGCCGGCCGGCCGCAGCCGGGCGTCACCGCGACCAGCAGCAGCAAACAGGTCGGCACCAGCCGCTTCACCGGGCCATCATATGCCCGGCCCCGCCCCAGTCAATCCGCCGGCACGCAAGGCGCGGGGCGCGGATGCCCGCGCCCCGCAGCAGTCGTCCGAGAGGTCTACTCGACTACCAGCTTACGTGTGAGCTCCGCGCCGCCCGACAGGCGGACAAGGTAGATGCCGGGAGGAAGCGGGATGTCAAGTGACGAGTGTCGATTGTCGATCAAGCGGCGGTAGACGAGGCGGCCGGAAGCGTCGTAAAGCGAGAGGGTCGCGGGCCGAGGGGCAGGGGACGAGGACAGTCCGGACCAGCGGATGGTGGCACGGCCGACTGCCGGGTTCCGCAGGAACTGCAGCCGGCAGTCCGCGGCCCGGTCTCTGGCTTCGGCCTGGACGCCGCCCCGAACGGGCAGTTCGTCGCCGGGCCCGGCAGCCAACCCGCCCGGGGTCCGGTAGTAGCGCCAGAACTCGACGGTCTTGTTGCCCTTGGCCGTGAAGAAGGCACCGTTGCCCCAGGACACTAGGTCGGACCCGGCCTTGACCCGCTTCTTCTTGCCCGTGGTGCCGATGGCCGGCAGCGCGTCGTGCTCTTCCCACGCGTCGGTCGCAACGTCGTAGCGGTACCAGTCCTGCGTGTTGCCGCCCTTCAGGGCCCAGATGCCGTCGTCGAAGTAGGCACCGGTGCCGCCGTCCTTGCTCTTCTTGTTCTTGCCGCTGTGCCGGCTCGGCTGGGGCATCCCGGTCAGCCGCTCCGCGTCCCAGGCCCGGGCTGCGATGTCGTAGGCGTAGAACTCGTGGTGCTTGGCCTTGTGGGCGTAGAGCCGGTTCCCGCCGTCGTGGACGAGCCACGAGCCTTTGTCCCACTTGACGTTGGCGCCGGCCGGGGCATTGGGCAGGGCCTGCCACGTCCCGGTCACGACGTTGAAGCGGTAGAACTCGTTCTTGTAGCCCTTGAGCAGGTAGACGTACTGGCTGTCGCCCTCGTCGACGTAGACCATGTCGGTCCCGCCCTTGACCTTCTTGTTGGACATCCCGTAGGGCACGTCGGGCAGTTGCGTGAAGGAATCGAACTCTGCGTCGTAGCGCCAGAACCCGACCGTGTTGTTGCCCTTGGTGAAGTAGACGAACTGGCTGCCGTCGGCCACCGCGGCCGCGCCCTTCTTGGGCAGCTTGTTCTCGATGCCCGTCGGGATGGCCGCGCGGCCCGACCAGTGGTTGGCGACCGGGTCGTAGGCGTACAGGTCGGCGGTCTTGTTGCCCTTGGCGACAAAGATGAGCCGGCTGGCCGCCATCAACGCGGCCCAGCCGCCTTCCTTGACCGCCTTGCCCGACGGCTCGAGCGGCATCGGCTCGACTTCGACCCAGCCCTCGGGCCAGGCCATCCCGGCCGCGACGTTGAACCGCTGCTGGGTGACGTCGTTGGCCGGGTTGGGGTCGCCGCCGGAATAGGTCGAGCAGCGCACGGTCCACAGCCCGGTGTCGGTCCCGACGCTGTGCGACGGGAAGGTGATGATGGTGTCGGCACCGGCCGCACCCTCGATGTCGAAATGCTCCGAGTAGACGCGCATGCCGGCCGGGTTGACCAGGAACAGCGACGCCCGCCAGCTGCACGGTATCGAGCCGAAGTTGCGCCACCGTGCGCGCGGCTCGACCACGGTCATCGTGTCGAGCATACCGCCGGGCGAATAGATCGCGGTCACGCCGACGTCGGCGAGTTGCCAGGTGGCCGTGAACTCCCCGGTCGCGAGGTCGTTGGTCGAGTTCTGGTCGCCTGAGAGCCAGGTCGAGCACCGCGCCGAGTACGGGCCAGGCACCGGGAACCGGGCCGCGGTGAAATCAACCGTGTCGAAAACGCCCGGCTCAAGCCCGCTGACCTGCACCGAGTCGAGGTACTCGGTCGTGCCGGTCGCGGTGTTGACGCAGCGGAATGAGGTCCAGAACGTCTCCACGCCCTCGCCGTGGTTGGTGACGACGCCGCGCGGCGTCACCACGGTCGAGGTATCGAACGAGCCCGACGGCGCGAGCACCGCTGACGCCCCAACGTCGTGCGCGACCGGCCCGAGCACCCAGAAGGTGTCGAGTGCGATGTTGTTCGCCGGGGTCGGGTCGGACAGAAGCAGCTCGGCGCGGTCGAGCCAGACCCCGGGCATCGTGTAGTAGGACTGGCCCATCGTGACCAGGGCCGAGTCGCCGGCCCCGAGCCCGAACACGGTCTCGACATCGGCCCAGGTGCCGATCTGGAATCTCACCGGGACTGCCGGCTCGGGCGAGTTACCGAAGTTACGCACGACGCAGCGCGGCGACACCTCCGACCAGGCGGGCACCGTGTCGACCGGCGCGATGATGCGCGTGATGCCGATGTCGCGGACCGCGACAAACACCGAGTCGCTGCGCTTGTCGTTGGAGTTCCACATGTCGAGCACGTACTCGGTCGAGCAGGTCACCGCCTGCGTGCCGCGCCCCCGGAGCGTCACCGGCGGGAACGTGACTGCCCACCGCGTGCCCGCGGGCTGGCCCGTGACTGTCGTGACCTCCTCGTAGCCGGAGCCGATGCGCATCCGCACGTCGTAGGTCGCCGCCACCGTACCCCAGTTGTCGACCGTGCAGGCCGGCGTGACGGTCGCGCCCGAGTCGAGCCGGCCGACCGGCGCGAGAATCCGGGTCACGCCGACGTCATAGGGCATTGCGACTTCCACCGTGTCGCTCCGCTTGTCGTTGTCGTGGCGGATGTCGGCCGCGAGCCGGGTCGAGCAGGCCGCGACGTGGACCCCGACGTGCCCCGGCCCGACAACCCAGTCCTGCGGGAACGTTACGAGCCGGGCCGTGCCCGGCGTGTGGCCCATCACCATCCCGAGCTGGTCGTAGAACGAGCCGATCTGCAGCCGGACCGAGTAGGACACCGTGGTCGTGCCGTTGTTGTAGGTCGAGCAGGTCGGCGTGATGGTGTCGCCGACATCGGCCTGGGCCGGCAGGTTGAAATGCGTGCAGGCGACGTCGGTGCCGATGACCCGGAACGGCTCGGCCCAGGTGTCGTTGGCCGGGAACGCGTCGCCCGCGAGATGAAGCGAGCAGCGCGCCACGTAGTCGCCGCCGGCCGGGGCCACCCACGGCGGGAAGCCGATGGTGTCCTCGTCCTGCGCGATGAGCGTCTTGGTGCGGGTCTCGGAGTAGCCGGTGAAGCGCATCGTCGCCGTGAAGGTCCGCGACTGCAGCGTGTCGAAGTTGCGCACCAGGACCCGGGGCCGCACCGTATCGCCGATGTTGTAGGTGATGCGCGGCACGGCCAGGCCGGTGATGCCGACATCGTTGGGCAGCAGCGCGTACCAGCCGTCCAGCTTGTAGACCCGGTTGTCCGGGTTCTGCATTATCCCAATCCAGTAGTCGCCCGACCGCGGGTCCCAGCCGACGCCGCGGACGTTGTTGGTCTGGCCCGACAGGTTGGGCAGGCGCTGCTGGTGGATAATCGAGAAGTCGTTGCGGTCGAGCTCGTAGAGCTTGCAGGAGTCGAGTGTATTCGAACCGCGGAAGAAACTGTAGGTCAGCAACAGGCTCGGCCAGTTCGGGTTGGTGGTCGAATAGTCGAAGTCGAGGCAGCGGGCCCCGGCGTAAGACGTGGGCAACTGCTGCAGGCCGGCGCGCCGCAGGACTGTGCCCATCGTGTCGGTCACGTAGACCGAGCACGGCCACTGGCCTTCGCCCATCCGGTCGATGAGGTAGACCTCCTTGTGACGCTCGTCGAACGCGATGCCGGTCGGGTACCGGGTGGCCGGCGACTGGAACTGGCGGGTCACGCCGCCGCCCGCCGCGTCGACCTTGTACACCCGCTTGTACTTCGAGGAATGGACCCAGTAGGAGTTGTCGTAGCGGCAATAGGCCAGGTCCTGGAAGCTGTCGTTCTCCTGGCCCGCGATGGCCCCGGCGGCGATGGTGTCCTTGCTCGCCGGGTTGGTCGAGTCGGGCGAGCGGTAGCGGTGGAAGTAGTTGTGCCAGAAGTAGACCGCGGTGAGCCTGTCGTACGGCCCGTTGTAGTCGACGCCGTACAGGCCCCAGCCCTCGCTGGCAAGGTCGCTCATCCGCGACGGACCCCACAGCACGGTCGGCGGCGGGTCCTGGTACGGGACTTCCTTGGGCTCGGCCCACTCGCCCGCCCAGGCGGCGGACAACACGAGTACGGCGGTCAGCAATAGCACTCTCATACGCACTCCTACCTCCACAAATGCGGACACTTCGGGTGGCTGCTGAGTTAGAGAGTGTTTAGGCGGTGGACCATCCCACCCAGGCATGGCAAACCGCCCTGACTATTGACGTGCGCGGCGGCACCGCCGCCGACACTCATTAATTATACGAAGAATCGGTCGAAATTCAACCCCGGCGGCTCACTGTGCGGAAAGACCGGAACGCCGC
>JAWOHG010000224.1:0-41494 GCA_046485245.1 bacterium | reverse complement strand
GTGGTGCACTCTGCCTGAATCGTCCGTTTCTGTCCTCACGTACTCAGCAGGGGTGACCGTCATCGCCCGTCGTTCATCGGTAAGCGGGAACCCCGATTCCTTCTTGTTGGGTGATACCGCTCCCCACCGGAACCTGTAGGACTGCCCATCAAACTCGAGGAACTCTAGCTTCAGTGTCCCAATCTGGAGCGCCAGCCAAGCAGTCGTTAGTTCGCCGCCCACAGTCAGGTCGATCTTCAGCGCCCTCCACGTGACGTCAGCACGGGTCGGGTGTTGCCACCGGCCCAGACCTATCTTCCTGAACGTCACGGCCGGGATGGCGGTGGCGAGCGCTGCGGAGTCGGGCGCTAGGCCGAACGCATTTCCCGCGTGCTGGTCCATCAGCTTCCACAGCACGGCTATCTTGGCGATTGCGGGTATCTCCGTCGTGTCAAACTTGAAGCCGCAGTCGACGAGAAGGTTGTTGAGAGACCGGAGTTCGTACAGTCTCCCATTGAGTAGCGCGATGGCAGTGCCCCAGGGTCCTGCGGTGCTCGAGTTGATATTGACCCGCTGCCCGAGGAACCGGACTCCGGGCAGGAGACGCGCCAGTTCAGGATGCGGCGCGGCGTCGGCCCAGCGGTAGCTGAATCGGGGGAACGGCTCGTCCCAGACCCCGGCCTTGGACTTCGTGTTCCAGGCCTGCACCATCGAGTCGTAGTCCTTGCCGCCGTAGGCGATGCGGGTCAGACGCTTCTGCTCGGCTTCATCCAGCTTCTGCCACCCGGTCCACGGGTAGGCCTCGTAGCGGGCGGCGCGCGGGGCCGAGGCGAAGGCCAGCGCCGGCAGGAGCGCCGGCAACAGCAGCAGCGCGGCCAGCAGGGCGGCCGCGACGGGAACTCCTGTCTTTCCTCCTGTCCACTGACGGCAGATTCGGGCAACGGCGCGGCTCAAGCACCTTCTCATCCGTTCGAGTGTAGGCTGACCGCCCAGCCTGTCAAGTCGCCTCCGGGTTTCCCGAGTTTCCCCTGGAGGAGCCACTATAACCAAGGTTATAGTGGCAGTCAGACGGGCTGGTTGGATAAGCGCTTCATAATCGGGCCGTTGCGAGGCAGCGCCGGCCCAAGCGGAAGTTGACTCCCCCGCTCCCTAGGCGGTCTGGAAGGTTGTTTGCAGGGCCCTCACCCAAGCCCTCTGAGAAGCCCAACCCGAAACCATCTCACCCGCCGCTTGCGTCGTCGCTTCTCGATACGCTTGTCTCGCTGTTTTCGCCGCTGTTTCTCCCGCCATTCTGCGTTCCGCCGCCGAGGTCCCGTGTCCGGCCGCTTCGTACCCCGCCAGCGCGGCCGCTCTCAGACCCACGCGACCGGCCGCTTGTTGGGCGGTTCAAGGGGTCGCTCGACAGATTGCTCGGCAATCCGCTTGGCAGTCTGCTTGGGCCTTCGCCAACCCGACCATCGCTTCGACCCCTGCGCGTCACGCGTGCCTGACTGCGGCTGTCACCTTGAACAGAGTGAAGGGTCTGGTGCGATGTGAGTCGGTGACGCGCGAGTTCCTTCGGCTTCGCCTCAGGATGACAAGGAAAGAAGCCTACTTCCACCGGTCAGCATTCCAGTCTGTCACCCTGAACAACGTGAAGGGTCTGGTGCGATGCGAGACGGTGAAGCGCGAGTTCCTTCGGCTTTGCCTCAGGATGACAGACGGGCGGCTTGGGACACGATGTAGCAATCGTCGAGTGACGGCTGGCGTATGACGATTTGCCCCACCCTCACCCTGACCCTCTCCCGTCAAGGGAGAGGGAACGGGAGGCGCAGTTGGGTCGGGTACGCGCTTCAGTAGCCGCAGGCGCCGCCGTGCTTCTCGTGGTAGCGCTGGTGGTATTCCTCGGCGCGCCAGAACGTCTGGGCCGGGACAATCTCGGTGGCGATTGGCCGGCGCATCAGGCCCGACTTTTCCAGGGCCGCCTTCGAGGCGATGGCCGCGGCCTGCTGCTCGGGCGTGTGGTAGAAGATAGCCGAGCGGTACTGGCTGCCAAGGTCAGGACCCTGGCGGTTGAGTTGGGTCGGGTCGTGCATCTTCCAGAACGCGTCGAGCAACGCGTCGTAGCTGACCACCGCCGGGTCGAACTCTAACAGCACGGCCTCGGCGTGGCCGGTCTCGTCAGTGCAGACCTGCTTGTAGGTCGGGTTGTCGGTCGAGCCCCCGGTGTAGCCGACCGCCGCGTCGACAACACCTTTGATGGCGCGGAACTTCGCCTCAACACCCCAGAAACAGCCGGCAGCAAAGGTGGCCTTCTGATTCATCGAGTCTCCTTTCAGCGCGGTTGCGGCACCGGCTGACCGAGCCGGAGTACCGGCGCCGCAACCGCCCAACACAGCAGCAGAGGCAGACAGCAGCAGCAACAGTATCCTCATCGACGTCTGTTAGACCATCCCCCGAACGGAAAGGTGCCGGGTTGACAGGACGCAGCCGGCCGCAAGAATGTACTGATGGCTCAAAGCCTGCACCATATCGCGCTGGGCATAACCCGCGTCTTCGCCATCAAGGGCGAGCGGACCGTATTGGTCGACGCGGGTAACCCGGGAGACGGACCAAAGGTACTTGCGGCGCTTGGACGGTTCGGCGTGGCGCCAGAGGACGTATCGCTCATTGTCCTGACCCACTCGCACTTCGACCACTTCGGCGGGCTGCGGTTCCTGAAGGAGGCGACCGGCGCGCCGGTCGCGGTCGGCCGAGCCGACGCGCCTTACCTCGCGAGCGGCGCGAATCCGCCGACAAAGGTCGAGACGGCCTTGGGCAGAGTGCTGGTGAGACTGATCCCGTGGCGCGGCCCCGACCCGGAGATGGCGGTGGACGCCGAGGTGCCGGTCGATGCCGAACTCGACCTTGCCGCCTACGGGGTCGAGGCGCGGGTTGTCGCGACGCCCGGGCACACGGCCGGGTCGCTATCGGTGCTGCTGCCCTCGGGCGAGGCGCTCGTCGGGGACCTGGTGATGCGCAACCTGATGGTATTCGGGACGCCGGCGATAGCGTTCTTCGCCCAGGACAAACCCGAGTCACGGCGCAGCCTGAGGATGGTGCTGGATTGCGGAGCGCGGCTCGTAGTCTCAACGCACGGCGGCGCTTTCGCGCCCGACGAGATCCGGCGGCACCTGCTGGGCGAGTTCAGCCGGCCGCCGATGGGCTGAGGCGGATAGACCGACCCGCGGCGCGGGTCAGGGAGGTACGATGAAGACCGGACACTACACCGACGTGGCGCCCGAGAAGGCGGCGATGCCGGGCGCGCAGGCCTGGATTCGCTGGATAATCACGGCCAAAGACGGCGCACCGCTTTTCACGATGCGAGTCATCGAGTTGCTCGACCGCGGCAACATCATTCCCCTGCACAGCCACCCGTACGAGCACGAGATATTCGTCATCGAGGGCCGGGGCAAGGCGCTTTACGATGGCGGAGAGCACGCGGTCGGGGTGGGCGACTTCGTCTACGTGGAGCCGGGCGAGCAGCACGGTTTCGAGAACGGCGGCGACGTGCCGTTCCGATTCATCTGCGTGATTCCCAACCCGAAGGCCTAAGTCGCGGGCTCAACGCCACGGACCTCAGGAGGCCGGAGACCGCAGGGTTTGTGTTGGTAAGGCCAGCGCCCTGTTACTGGTTTGATAGGCCGAGCCTGTGGAGACAGGATGAACCATGGCATGGCACCTTCAACTGCCCTCCCAGGTAATCGACCCAGCCGAGCGGCAGATACTGGCCGATGCGCTGGGCGATACGCCGGAGAGCGTTGCCGCAGTGCATGGCCTGACATACGGATTCTACGACGCTTGGACAATTGGCGACCCGGCGGCATTCGATGCTGCGGTCGTTCAGCCCAGAATTCTGCCGACTCTGGCCATGGGATTCGGCCGGGACGCAGAGGCACTTGCGCGGCTGCTGCTGCACGTCCCCGGATGGCAGAACACGTTCGTCCCTCCTTGCCATGCTGCGGCAGTCAGTCAGCACGTCGCCCGCGCCCTCGGCGAAGAACTGGCCGTTGAGGACGAAATCGTCTACCTGCCCGACGGCCCTCTGGCGGAGTACGCCGACCCCCGCGTTCGGCTAATCGACAAGCACGAGTTCGATGCGCTCGCGTGGGTCATGGAATGGGGCTACACGCGGGAAGTGCTCGAGAATATCCTGCTCAACGGGGTCATCTCATGCGCTGTTGTCGATGGGCAGACGGTATCGGCGGCCTACACCGACTGCTGGACAGCGCGATTCGCCGAAATCACAGTCGGCACGGAAGACGGATGGACGAACCGGGGGTTCGCCACGGGCGCCGCATCACTGGTTGCCCGAGAGGTGGTCAAGGGAGGTCGCACGCCGGTCTGGTCGGCCGACACGAGCAACCTCGCTTCCAGGCGCATTGCTGCCAAACTTGGGTTTGTGGAAGCGTCGCGCCGCGGCAGGATTTCGCGCCCTGCCCGCTAGAGAACACTGGCCGCGCACGCGGTCGGGGTAGGGGACTTCGTCTACGTGGAGCCGGGCGAGCAGCACGGTTTCGAGAACGGCGGCGACGTGCCGTTCCGATTCATCTGCGTGATTCCCAACCCGAAGTCAGTCTAGGCCAGGGGCCAACCATCAAGTCACAAAGGCACCATGGGTGCGGACCCTCGGTGCCTGCGTGCACGCCCCGGCGCGGGAAGGGCGGACGGGCCGCGGCTTGACCGGTGCAGACCCGGCCCGACAATGTCGCGGTCGGCAATCGCCCGCAACCGAAAGGAACCACGATGCACACGCTTTGCTACTGGGAGATACCGTCAACCGACGTCGCGCGCTCCAGCGCGTTCTACGCGAAGCTCTTCGGCTGGAAGATGGAACCCTCGAGCGAAGGCTACATGATGTTTGAGGCCAAGGGCGGGCTCGGCGGCGGCATCCAGAAGGTCAAGCGCGCGCCGGGCAAGGGCGTGATGGTGTACATCGAGGTCAAGGACATCCCCGCGACGCTGAAGAGGGTCGTGAAACTGGGCGGCAAGGTGGTCAAGCCCAAGACCGAAATCGGCAACAACTGGGGCTACTGGGCCGCATTCAAGGACCCGGGCGGCTGCACCAGCGTCGCTCTGTGGTCGAAGCGCTAGCCGGGTTTGGAGGGCTTGGGACACGATCCCAAATGCCGGGCATTTGGGTCATGTCCCGCGCCCGCGGCCGGGCTACAGCACCAGCTCGAACGACGTGTAGCGCCGGACCAGCCGGAACCCAACCCGCTCGTACACCCGCCGCGCGGCGGTGACGTTCTGGTCGTCCACGCTCAGCAGCACCGACTCCATCCCCAGCGCGCGCAGGCGCTCGACGGTGTGAGCCAGCAGGCGTTTGGCGATGCCTCGGCACCGGTCCTCTTTGAGCACGCCGATGGTGTAGACCTCGCCCCGTTTCCTGTCCAGTTGTGCATTCTCGGCGTGGTCGACCGCGACGACGACGTAGCCGACCGGCCGGCCCCGGTCCAGGGCGAAGTACCGCTCGATGTGTGTCCCGCCGTCCCGCTGGTGGCGCACGAACCAGGCGAACTCCTCAAGCGTTCCCATCGCGAAGTTGTGGTACTCGGCGTACGCCGAGCTCATGAGTCGGTAGAGCGTGTCGATGCCCGCGTCATCCTCAACGACCGGCACGACCTCGACATCCTGGTTCTCGCCGACGCCGGCGACCGGCACGAGGTCGCGTTCCATCCGCGTGTAGGTGTGCGCCGGTTCGAACCCGTGCCGGCGCAGAAACGCCTGCGCCCCGGTGTTCCAGTCGCCCGCGCCGCCTTCGGCCCGCGTCGCCCCGCGCTCGCGCAGGTTCTCAAGCGCCCGCTCCAGCAGCGCCGTCCCGATGCCGCGCCGCCGGGCCTCGGGCAACACCTCCGGCCCATCGATGAACCCGACCTTGAGCCCTTCGTCCGGGTCAAATGCCGCCCTTACCCTGCCGACCGGCACGCCGTCGAGTTCGGCGACGAATCGCCCGTCGAGCGTGTACCGCGGGCGCTGCCGCTCGCGCTTGAGCTCCTCAATTGTGTCCGGGACGAACTCGGGCGCCGCTGCCCGCGCCCGGTTGTAGATGCTGACCCAGGTCTCGTCGTCCGGCCCGGGCACATATTGCCTGATGGTCACTTCTTCGGCCAATGAACCCTCCCCGCCGGCGCCCTTCGCCGGCTATTGCGGTCCCGGCTCGCCGGCCATTTTCGACCTCGGCCTGCGCCGGCGCCCGATGAGCTTGCGCAGTTCGTCGGCCAGCAGTATCGAGCTGGCCAGCGCCACGATGCGCAGCCAGTCCCCCGGCCCGAGCGGTACCGTGCCGAACACCGCCGGCCCGACCGGTGTGTAGAGGACCAGCAGTTGCAGTGCTATCGCGGCCAGCACGCCGAACAGGAGCGAACGGTTGCCGGCGAGCCCGAGCCGGAACAGGGAAGTGCGGCTGGAGCGCATCGTCAGGGCCTGGAACCACTGGAACGCGGCCAGGGTCGTGAACGCGACGGTGCGGGCGTGCGCGACCGAGCTGGCCCGGCGGTCGAGCGCGAACTGCACGGTCACGCCCGCGGCCATCACCAGGGCCAGCAGCCCGATGCGGCGCGCCATCGCGGCGTTGACCAGCCGCTCGGCCGGCGAGCGCGGCGGCTCTGATAGCACGTCGCCGTGGCCCGGCTCGATGCCCAGCGGTATCGTGCAGGCGCCGTCGGTGACGAGGTTCACCCACAGCACCATCACCGGGGTCAGTGGCTTGCCCAGCCCGGCGATGATGCAGGTCGCGAAGGTGAGCATCTCGCCCAGGTTCGTCGCGATGAGGTAAGTGACCACGCGCCGCAGGTTGTGGAATATCACCCGGCCCTCTTCGATGGCGCGGACGATGGTCGCGAAGTTGTCGTCGGTCAGCACCATGTCCGCGGCTTCCTTGGCGACCTCGGTGCCGGCCGCGCCCATCGCGATGCCGATGTCGGCCGCCTTGAGCGCGGGCGCGTCGTTCACGCCGTCGCCGGTCATCGCCACGACCTCGCCCTGCGCCGACAGCGCATTGAGGATGGCCAGCTTGTGTGCCGGGGTGACGCGGACGAAAACCGCGGCGCCGCGCAGCCGGTCGCGCAGTTCGTCGTCGGACATCTCGTCCAGTTCGTGCCCGGTGATGACCGCGGCGCTGCCCTTGCCCGCGATGCCGACCTGCCGGCCTATGGCCTCGGCCGTGGCCGCGTGGTCCCCGGTCACCATCAGCACGCGCACGCCCGCGCCCTGGGCCGCGCGCACCGCCGGTCCGGCCTCGGGCCGGGGCGGGTCAACCATCCCCCACAGCCCGAGCAGGGTGAAGTCCTCGCCCAGTCCGTCCTCGTCGAGCCGGTCCGCGCCATCGGGCAGGTCCCGGTACGCCGCCGCGACCACGCGCAGCGCGCGGGCCGCGAACTGCTCAATCGCGTCGCGCACCTCCCACAGCGCCTCGTCTTCCAGCGCCGCGGTCGAGCCGTCCGGGCGCACGACGCGGCGGCACCGACCCAGCACCCGCTCGGGCGCACCCTTGACATAGACTCGGCGTCCGCCGCCCGGCATCGCCGTGAGCACGGCCATGAACTTGCGGCTGCTGGAGAACGGGATTTCGGCCAGCCGCTCGTGCCCGGCCTGCGCCGCGGCAACCTCGACCCCGCCGGCACGCGCCGCCTCGACAATCGCCTTCTCGGTCGCCGAGCCTTCAATCGTGGCATCCGGCCCGCTGCCCGAGATTGTCGCGTTGCTCACCAGTGCCCCGGCCAGCAGCAGCTCGGCCAGGGCCGGGCCCGCGCCCTCAAACGGCGGCTCGGCTTCCTCGCCCCCGGCCCAGGCCCGCGTAACGCTCATCTGGTTCTGGGTCAGCGTGCCGGTCTTGTCCGAGCAGATGACGGTGGTCGAGCCGAGCGTCTCGACCGCGGCCAGCCGGCGCACTATCGCATTGCGTTGCGCCATCCGGCGCACGCCCAGCGCGAGTGTGACGCTCACCGCGGCGGGCAGCCCGGCCGGCACCGAAGACACCGCGGCCGCCACCGCGAACAGCATCATCTCCAGCGCCGGGTACCCGCGCAGCAGACCGATTCCGAACAGCGCGCCGCCCAGCCCGACCGCGACGATGCCCAGGGCCGTGCCCAGCCGGTTGATGCGCACCTGCAGCCGGGTTGCCGGTCGGCGCGTGCGCCGCATCTGCGCCGCGATGGCGCCCAGGGCCGTTTCCATCCCGGTCGCGGTGACCACGGCCCGGCCCCGGCCGCCCGTGACCACGGTCGAGAGCCAGGCCATATTGGCCCGGTCGGCAAGCTCGGTGCGTGCAGGCAGAGCCGCGGCGCTCTTTGCCACCGGCTCGGACTCGCCGGTCAGCGCCGACTCGTCGGCCTGCAGTTCTTCGACCGCTGTCAGCCGCGCGTCGGCCGCGACCCGGTCGCCGGCGTCAAGCACGAGCAAGTCACCGGGCACGACCTCGGCCGCAGGGATGGAGACCGGCTTGCCGTCGCGCACCACGCGGGCCCGCGGCGCGGCCAGCTTCTCCAGCGCGGCCAGCGCCTGCTCGGCGCGCCATTCCGACGCGACCCCGAGCACGGTGTTGAGCACGACCACCACCGCGATGGCCGCAGCGTCGACGAAATTGCGGGTGAACAGGGAAGCCGCGATTGCGGCCAGGAGGACGTAGGTCACCGGCGTGGCGAGGTGGTGCAGCGCGAGCCCGACGACGCTCTGGCGTTTTTCCCCGGCCAGCGCATTCGGCCCGTACCGCGCCAGCCGCGCGCGCGCTTCGGCCCCGGTCAGGCCCTCAAGTCCCGACTCAAGCCGCGCAAGCGCCGCGCCCGGTTCCAGCGCATGCCATTCGGCCGGCTCGACTCGGCCGGCCCTCGCTCCGGCGTCGTTCGCCACGACCCAGCATACCGGCCCGGGCCGGCCCGGTCAAAAGGTCCCGGCCTACTCCATCAACAGGCGGCCGAAAGTGTCCGGGTCGTAGGATATTGGCACCTGCCAGTCGGCCGTGCCCAGCCGCTGCTGCTTGCGCCGGAAGTTGGCGCCCCAGGCCCGGCCCGGTCCGGCCTTGGCGCCGAACTGCGCGACCGGCACGCGCATCTCGACCGACCACCAATCCGCGCCGCGCGCGGCCTTGACCTCGTATTCGCCGTTCCACGAAGGGTCGGACTCGGTTCCGGCGTCCTCGGTCGTGTTGATGGACTGGTCGAACACCGTGCCCGCGGCGTTGACGTAGACCTGGTACACATTGCGGTTGCTGAAGTCGGGCCGCAGGAACCAGCCGACGCAGTCGTCGTTGTACACCGCGCCGTCGCGTTCGGCCGCGTCGAGCCGCAGGCTCTCCGGCCTGCTCTCGCGGCACCACGCCGCGAGGTAGACGCTGGAGTCGTCCCACGCGAAGTAGAACGCGGTCGACTCCGCCCGGGTCGGCTTACCGTTGGGACGAAACAGCCGGGTCGCCGGTTTCCACCAGAGCTTCTCGCGCAGTTCGCCGTCGATGTCGGGCCGGCCGTGCGGGGCAGACACGGTGCGCGCTACCCGCAGCGGCTGGCTGACCCGCACTCCCTTGCCCGGGGCGTAGGGCAGCGTCGCGCTGACCACGGGCACTGGGTAGAAGGCGTCGGCGCCGCGCGTGACCACGACGTCGACCAGCGCGGCGTCGCCGCCGTCGGCGAATTCCGGCCGGCCCGCGGTCGAGACCTGCCAGCCGTCGGGCACTTCCCAGCCGAACGAGTCGTCGAGCGGCGGGCTGCCGAAGTTGCTGACCACCAGCGGCAGCACCGTCGTGCCGGCCTGACCCTCGACGATTTCCAGCGGTTCGGAGAAGCGCAGGCCCAGCGCCTCGACCCGGTCAAGCGACAGCTTCTCCGTAAGGCTCACGTCCTGCCACTTGCGTGTCGTGCCGTCTTCGCGCACCGGCGCGATGGCGATGCCCCTGCGGTCGACCGCGACCTGCATCCAGTGAAACCCCAGACCGGTCGGGCTCGGGGAGGCGTCGCCGCCCGACGAGCCGACCGAGGTGTACTTGATGCCGTCGATGGTGCCGGCGAAGTACTGGTGGTAATGGCCGGTGAACACCGCGTCCACGCCGTAGCGCCGGTACAGCGCATGCAGGGTATCCGGCTTGCCGCGCAGGACCAGTTGCTCCCAGAACGGCTTGTGCATCAGCACGATTGTCCAGCGTGCCGAGCGGAAGCTGTCCAGCGCCGATGCGAACCACGCAAGCTGCGCACCGCCCATCTCGGTAATCGTGTTGGCCTGCGAGTTGTCGAGCACGAACACCCGGATGCCCTTGTGCTCGAACGAGTAGTACGCGCGGCCCCACAGCCGCTCGTAAGCCGAGCGCATCATCGGGTTGGTGATGTCGTTGTTGCCCGCGACGAGGTGCAGCGGCGCGCCCAAGCCTGCGACGATGGCCCGGTACTCCTCCCACCGCGCCGCGAGTTCGGCCGAATCGGTCACCGGGCCCTCGATTTGGTCTCCGACCGTGAGCACGAACTCGGGCTTGGCCTGCGCCACCCGCGCCACGATGCGCTCGTACACACTGTCCTGAGCGTCGCCGGTCCGGTCACCGATGACCGCGAACCGAATCGGCTTGGCGCCGACAATCGCCGCAACCGCAACCAGAAACACCACTACCCGCTTCATCCTGCCTCCTGTGTGCGCAACCTGCTCACTGATGACTGACAGCCTTTGACATCGTCACGCTAGCAGAATAAGACGCGGCGGGATGATGGTCAAGCCGGCTGACCGAGACCGGCTACGGCTACGCGAACAACGCCGCCAGAACTGCGGCGAACAGCAGCGCGGGCAGCATGTTCAGCACCTTGAGTTTCTTGATTTCCAGTATGTTGATGCCCAGGCCGATGAGCAGCAAGCCGCCAGCGGCCGACATCTCGTTGATGACTGTCTCGGATAGCGCTCCTCCGAGCGTGCCGGCCAGGAGCGTCAGTCCGCCCTGGTACACCAGCAGCGGAATCACCGAGAACACGACGCCGGCGCCGAGCGTGGCCGACAGCGCAATCGAGGCGAAGCCGTCGAGCACTGATTTGGCGAGGAGCAGATTGGGTTTGCCGCCCAGCCCTTCTTCGATTGCCCCGAGCACGGTCATCGAACCCATGCAGAATAGCAGAAACGCGGTGACCATTCCTTCGGCGAACCGCTCGCCGCCGAGTCTCAGCTTACGCTTGAGCCAGTTGCCGAGGCGCGTCAGGTGCTTCTCGATGTCTATGAGCTCACCGGTGATGGCGCCGAGCACGATGGCGAATATCAGCACGAGCAGGTTTCTGGTCTTGGCCGCCATCGTGAACCCGAGGAACAGCGTGAACAGGCCGATGCCCTGGAACGCGATTGCCCCGAGCCGCGGCGGCAGCTTGGCGTGGAACAGCAGGCCGAGGGCACTGCCGGCAATCACCGCGGCCACGTTCACCAGCGTCCCGAGCATCTTCACGGCCGTGCTCTCCAGTCGGCAGGACTCACCACAAAGACACCAAGACACGAAGGTACGGGATGAAGCTTGTTCTCTCTCAGTGCCCTTGGTGGTCTTTGTGCCTTCGTGGTTGAACTCACCCGTTCACTCGAACCGGGACCAGCCGACCTTCCGGCCGCCGGCATCGCCGCCGAGTTCGAGGAACGCCGTGCCGACGTTGAGGCGGTGCGGCCCGAGGTTGAACTCGCGGTGCCGGTACTTCATGTCGGCGCAGACGTTGAGCGTCTCCTCGAAGCTCGCGCCCGCATCGACCGCGCGGCCGACCCGCTCGGCCAGATCCAGGAGGTAGGCGAGGTCCTCGTCCTGCCGGCGCGCGGCCTCGCGCTGGTCGCGGGTCGCCGCGCCGTGGCCCGGCACCAGCACCCTGACGTTCATTTCCTCGAGCTCGTTCAGCGTGGCGATGTAGTCGGCCAAGTTGTCCATCACGAATGGTATCTCGATGTCGGAGAGCATGTCCCCGGCCCAGAGGATGCCCGCGGCCGGTTCGTACACGACCAGTCCCTCGGGTGCGTGGCCGGGCGCGGCGATGAACTCAAGCCCGCCGAGTTTCAGCCGTTCGCCCACGAGACGGTCCGGCTTCGGCACGCGGAACCCGCCGTCGTGGCGGACGTCGTTGTCCTTGAGCCACTGGTTGACCTGCTTCTCGATTGTCGCGCCGTGCTCGGCGATGACCTCGGTTGCCTTCGCCTGGGCGATGACCGGGACGCCGTGCAGACGTTCCGGCCCGAGGATGTGGTCCCAGTGGTAGTGAGTCAGGATGATTGCGGCCGGCTTGGCCTTGCGGCCGTCCGCGAACTTACGTACGACGTCGACTTCTTCCGGGAACACGCCCGGGTCAATAAGCCACGCCCGGCCCTCGACCAGCAGCACCCCGGCATTGTAGCTCATTGAGCGGGACTGGGCGATCCACAGCTCGGGGGGGATCATGGCGTTGCGCGGTGAACAGTGAACAGCAAACAGTAAACAGCCATACCTACGTTCGGGAATCGCTCGAAGCGGTCCTCGAACGACCAAGGGACCGCAGCACGCCGTGCAGCAGTTTCATCAACTCCTCGAGGTCCCGGTCCAACTGCTGCATGTCACCGGCGCCGAGGAAACCAAGCCGTCTGGCAATCTCCATCTGCGTGTCGACTTCGCTCATCGAACCCCGGGCCATGAACAGGAACTGCGCGAACTCGCGCTTCGTCTGCCGCGCCGCGCCTTCTGCGATGTTGCTGGGAATCGACACCGCGGCCCGCCTGAGTTGGGCGGCAAGTCCGTAGCGCTCCGATGCGGGAAGTCCCGCGGTCAACCTGTAGCCTTCTTCGACGAGGCTGACAGACTTCTGCCACAGCACCAGGCGTCGATGAAGCCTCACACCGCGCGAGCAGCCAGCGGCCGGGGTCTCGCTGTTCACTGTTTACTGCTTCCTGTCTACTGCGAGTTCCGCATGCCTGAAGCACCCCACCAGGTGATCGTTGACCATGCCCGCGGCCTGCATGTAGGCGTAGCAGATGGTCGAGCCGACGAAGCGGAAGCCGCGTTCTTTGAGGTCGGCGCTCATCGCGTCGGATTGCGCCGTGCGCGCCGGGAGCTGTTTGAGCGAGCGCCAGCGGTTGACGCGCGGCCTGCCGTCGACGAACCGCCAGATGTGGCGGTCGAAGGAGCCGAACTCCTTCTGCACCGCAAGGAACGCACGGGCGTTCGCGCGCGCCGAGAACACCTTGAGCCGGTTGCGGATGATGCCGTCATCTTTCAGCAGCTTCTCCAGCCGCGCGTCGGTGAACCGTGCCACCTTCGCCGGGTCGAACCCGGCAAAGGCCCGGCGGAATCCCGCGCGCTTCTTCATCACGATGGCCCAGCTCAAGCCCGCCTGGAACGCGTCGAGGATGAGGAACTCGAAGTGCCGGCGGTCGTCGTGCAGGGGCACGCCCCATTCTTCGTCGTGGTAGCGCACCATCTGCGGGTTGCCCAGGGGCCACGGGCAGCGGACGGGCTCGGTCGGCGTCACCATCGAGTGAAGCTAGCAGTGACCGGTTGGCCAGTCAACGCCAGTTGCCTTGGGAGCGCGCGGGGCGGCCGAGGCCGCCCCGCGCCGCAATCGGTCATTCGCTAGCGGTCGACCACGAGCTTACGTGTCGTGGCGCCGGTCGCGGTGCGCACCTCGAGGAGGTACACGCCGGCCTGCAGGCCGCGCGTGTCGAGCACGAGGTCCTTTCCGCCCGGGCTGCGGCGTTCGAGCGCGAGTCGGCCCGCGGCGTCGAACAGCCGGATTACCGCCGGCGCGCTCGTGCCGAGCGACAGGTTGACCGCCCCTGTGCCGGTCGGGTTGGGCGAGACACGCAGGCCTTCAAGCATTGTCCGCCGGCCGGGCGCGGCCGTGACGCCGGAGCGAGCGGCCCCGGGCGGGACGCCGTCCATTGCCACGACGGTCCCGCGGTAGCGCCAGAATTCGCGCGTGCGGTTGCCCTTGAAGGCGTAGATTCCGCCGTCGAGCGCGGCGAGACTGCCGCCGTTCTTCACCTTGCGCGCGCGGCCGCTCGAGCCGTACCGCGGCAGGGTGTCGGTTTCGACCCAGCGGTCCTCGGCCGGGATGTAGCGCCAGAACTCCTGCGTGTTGGAGCCCTTGAAGGCATTGATGCCGTCGCGGTACCAGGCTGCGGACGAGCCGTCCTTGGCCTTCTTCGACCCGCCCGAGCCGGGTATCGGCATCGCGGTCAGGTGGTTGGTCTGGCTCCACTGGCCGAGCGCGATGTCGAAGGAATAGAGCTCGTGGTAGCGCGCCTTGTGGGCATAGAGCGTCGAAGCGCCGTCGTAGACCAGCCAGGAACCGCGGTTCCAGCGTCCCTTGATGCCGGCCGGCGGCTCGGGCAGCGCCTGCCAGGTGTTTGAACCGGTGTTGTAGCGGTAGAACTCGCTGTTGTAGCCCTTGAGGAAGTAGACGTAGCCGGAGTCGCCGAGCTGGACGTAGGCGAAGTCGCCGCCACCCTTGACTTTCTTGCCCGATAGGCCGATGGGCACGTCGGCGAGCCGTTCCCAGGTCGCGCCGGTCGCGTCGTAGCGGCAGTAGTCGACCGTGTTGTTGCCGCGCACGGCGTAGACGTAGCGGTTGCCGTCGGTGACGCCGTCGGCGCCCTTCTTGGGCGGCTTGGTGGTGATGCCAGGCATCAGCGAGGGCAGGCTGTCCCAGTACCCGCCCACGGGGTCGAAGGAGTAGAACTCGGGCACGCCGTTACCCTTGAAGCCGTAGAGCAGGCCGGTGCCGGCCATCGGGGAGAGCCACGCGCCGTCCTTGCAGTACTTGCCCGACGGGCCGAGCGGCACCGGCTCAAGCTCGGTCCAGCCGCGCTCGACCCGGAACAGGATTGACTGCTCGTCGTTGGCCGGGTCGGCGTCGCCGTCGGCCCAGGTGCTGCACTTGGCCAGCCACGAGCCGCTGACCGCAAGCGTGCAGGGCGCGAAACCGGCCAGGGTCGTGTCGGCGCCGGGCGCGAGCCCGGACACGTCGACGCGCGAGGAGTAGACGCGGCCGCCGCCGGGGCCGGAGATGAGCACCCACGCCTCGAACGGGGCGTTGCGCGAGCCGTAGTTACGCCAGGTCGCCGAGGGCCAGATCACCGCGCCGGCGTCGTAGATACCGGACGGCTCGACTATCGCCAGGACGCCGAAGTCGGGCCGCGGCGCGGCGACGACCCGGGCGCGGGCGGTGTCGTTCTGCGGCAGGAGGTCGCCGGACAGGGCGGTGAAGACCTCGAGGTCATAGGTGTCGGTCAGCGGGGTCCACGACGCGAAGGTCACGGTCGCGGAGTCGCCCGGCGCTAGCGCGGTGACGTTCTGCGTGTTGGTGTAGCCGGGCGTTATGCGGAAGGTGACCGGGAAGCTCGCCGGCTGGGTGCCGGCGTTGCGCACGACCGAGCGCGGCTGGATGGGCTGGCCCGAGTCGGCGTTCCCAGCGGGCGCGACGATGCGCGCGAGCACCGCGTCGCGCACCCGGACCGTGACCGCGCCGGAGCGCCAGGAGTTGAACGGGTAGGCGTCGCCGGTCAGAGCGGTGGTGCAGACGACCGCGTACGTGCCGCGCTGGGCCGCGGTCCAGTTGGCGAAGGTGAGCGTCGTCGAGTCGCCCGAGGCGAGGTTGGTCACGTTCTGGACGCTGGAGTAGCCGGTGCCGATGCGGAATGTGACCGGGAAGCTGACCGTGCCCGAGCCGAAGTTCTTCACCCGCGCCTGCGGGGACAGGACCGAGCCGGAGTCGACCGAGTCGGCCGGGGCGAGGATGGCGGTGACGCCGACGTCGAGGGCGCGGACGTTGACCGTGCCGGTGGCGAGGTTGTTGTTCGGGTTGAGGTCGCCGGAGAGCGTGACCGAGCAGCGCACCGCGTGGACCCCGCGCGGGCCGGCGGTCCAGCCCGCGAAGCTGATCAGCGATGAGTCACCCGCGGCCAGCCCGGTGACGGTCTGGATGTTGCCGTAGCCGGTGCCGACGATGGCCAGCGATGCCGAGAAAGAGGCCGTCTGTGTGCCCGGGTTGCGGACCCAGGCCTGGGGCGTGATGAGCGCGCCGGTGTCGACAAGGCCCGACGGCGCGACGACACGCAGGGCAGCGGCGTCGACTACGCGCACCGTGACCGAGCCGGAGAGCGTGTCATTGGCGCGGCGCGTGTCGCCCGCGAGGTACAGGCTGCAGCGCACGGCCAGCGCGCCGCGCGGCCGGGCGGTCCAACTCGCAAAGTTGACCAGCGCGGAGTCGCCGGCGGGGAGGTTGGTGACCGCCTGCGTGTTGGTGTAGGTCCCGCCGACGCGCAGGGTGGCGTTGAAGTTCGCGGGCGCGGTGCCCCAGTTGCGGACCCAGGACTGGGGCGTGATGAGCGCGCCGGAGTCGACCGCGCCTGAGGGCGCGGCGATGCGCAGAATGCCGGCGTCGACGACCGATACCGTTACCGACCCGGTGACGACATCGTTGGCCGGGACGTTGTCGCCGGCAAGGTAGACGCTGCAGCGCGTGGCGAACGTGCCGCGCGGGCTGGCCGTCCAGTTGGCGAAGTTCACGATGGTCGAGTCTCCGGCGGCGAGACTGGTGACGTTCTGGGTATTGACGTAGGTCCCGCCGATGCGCATCGTGGCGGTGAAGGTCGCGGCGGCGGTGCCGTTGTTGCGCACGCGGGCCTGGGGGGTGACGACAGCGCCGGAGTCGAGCGCGCCGGCGGGGGCGATGACAGCCCGCGCCGCGACGTCGGTCAGCCGGACCGTGATGGCGCCGTCGACGTAGTTGTTGGCGCCGATGGCGTCGCCGGCGAGTTGGGTGGTGCAGCGCATCGCGTGGGTGCCGCGCTGGGTGACGTTCCAGGCGGCGAAGCTCAGGAGGATTGAGTCGCCCGAGGCGAGCGCGGTCGCGTTCTGCGTGCTAGTGTAGAACGCGCCGACGCGGAAGGTGACCGGGAAGGTGGCCGCGGCCGAGCCGCGGTTGCGCACCCAGGCCTGCGGGGTGACGACGTTGCCCGAGTCGAGCAGGCCCGAGGGCGCGACGATGCGAACGGCCTGGGCGTCGAGCACGCGCACCGTGACGCTGCCGGTCGCCTTGTTGTTGGCCGATATCGCGTCACCGGCGAGCTGGGTGGTGCAGGCGGTAACGAAGGTGCCGCGTGCGGTCGCGGCCCAGTTGACGAAGCTAACCTGGACCGAGTCGCCCGGCGCGAGCGCGGTGACGTTCTGCGTGTTTGTCCACGCGCCGATGCGCAGGAGCACCGGGAAGGTGGCGGCGGCGGTGCCGAGGTTGCGCACCCAGGCGCGGGGCGTGACGATGGCGCCGGAGTCGACCGTGCCGGAGGGCGCGGTGATGCGCAGGGCCGCGGCGTCGATGACGCTGACGGCGACGTTCTTGGTCGCCTTGTCGTTGGCCCGGTTGAGGTCGCCGGCGAGTTGGGTGGTGCAGGCGACGGTGTGGGCGCCCATTTCGACCGCGGTCCAGGGGTCGAAGGTGAGCAGGGAGGAGTCGCCAGAGGCCAGGCCGATGACGCCGCGGCTGGAGGAGTAGGCCGTGCCTGATATCGTGGCCAGCGCGTTGAAGGTGGCGGCGACGTTGCCGCTATTGCGCACCCAGGCCGTGACCGGCACGACAGACCCGGAGTCGACCGAGGAAGGCGGCTGGACGATGCGCATCGTTGTTGCATCGACCACGCGCACCGTGACCGAACCGGACAGCGTGTCGTTGGCGCGGATGTTGTCGCCCGAGGCGGCGGTGGTGCAGCGTACTGCGAGCACGCCGCGCGGGGCCGCGTTCCAGCCCGAGAAGCTGACCACGGTCGAGGCGCCGGCGCCGAGGCTCGTGACGTTCTGCGTATTGGCGTAGCCGCCGGTGATGGTCATCGTCACGGGGAAGCTGACCGCAAATGAGCTGTTGTTCTGCACGCGGGCCTGGGGCGTGACCGGGGTGCCGGAGTCGACAATCCCGGCGGGCGCGAGGATGGCGGTGACCGCGACGTCGACGTTGGTGCCGAAGCTGACGGCGCGGACGTTGTTGATCAGGTTGCCGACCGGCGCGCCGTTGTAGAGGTACTGCAGGCCGACCGTGCCGGCCGCGTTTTCGATGCCGACGGTCGCGCTGTGGCCCCAGTTGCGGGTCGTGTCGGAGCAGGCCGCGTCCTTGTGCTGGACGATGAGCCGGCCGTCCTCGTACATCACGACCTGGAAGGTGACCTGGTTGTAGTAGCCTTTGTAGCTGGGCGAGCCGACCACGCGCGCGTCGACCCACGATATCACGGTGTAGCGGTTGGGCGAACTGCCGAAGGTCTGCTGGTACACGCCGGCCGAGTCGGATGCGACGAGGTTGAGGTCGTCCCAGTAGGCGTAGACCGCCGCGTTAGGCGCGGCCGCGGCGGGCAGGGCGGTGTTGGTCGCGGCGTTGGTGCCGGGGTCGGCGCCGAACGACAGCCAGCCGTTGGTCGACACCCAGCAGGTGTCGTAGTTGGTGCCGTAGAAGCGGAACGTGAAGGGCAGGGGCAGGCGCCAGCGCGCCTCGTCGCCGACGCCCAGGCGCAGGCCGGTCGAGGCGATGTCGACGAAGTTGAACGCCGGGCCGCCCGCAGTGTCGGAGTCGATCCAGGTGTAGCCAAAACCGTCGGGCCCGCCGGTGAACGCGCCGGTGACGCCGGAGGACGTCGAGCAGGTCATCGACCTCCCCGCGGCCGAGATGTTTTTCACCCAGGCGCCCGACATCAGCGCGCCGCCGCCGTTGGTGCGCGAGTTGGGGGTCGTCGAGGAGTCGAACGTGACGCGGCCGAGCCCGCCGGGCCAGGGGTCGTTGGCGTCGCCGCGGTCGGCGCCGGAGTAGAGTTCGTCGAGCCCGTCGGCCTGCTCCATCGCCACGCCGTAGCGCCAGCCGCCGTCGTTGGAGTTCATCCGGTTCGACGAGCGGCGGGCGCGGACGATGGAGTCGTCGACGTGCCAGATGTGCAGGCCGCTTGCGAACATGTTCGTGTCGTTGCGCATCTTGAACCGGTTCTCGACCAGCCAGTACTCCTTGAACGACCGGTTGCGCGAAATCAGCCACAGCGCCTCGGGCAGGCTCTCGACTGCGGCGAGCGTGTGGCGGCTGCGCGAGCGCACGGCGCGCGGGTTGAGCCAGCCCAGCTCCATCTTCTCCCACGCGGTCATCGACGAGGGGAACCAGGGCGAGTTGCCGTTCGTGCCCCAGGAGCCGCCCGACATCAGGGACCAGTTGCCTACGCCCTCACCCGTGCCGTAGACGTCGTAGAGGTCGGGCAGGCCGAGCGCGTGGCCCCACTCGTGGCAGAACACGCCGATGCCGACCATCGTCCCGTTGTTGGAGTAATTGCTGCGCTCCGGGTCGACGACGTACTCGCTGATGCGGATGTAGCCGCCGTTCACGGGGTCGGGGTCGTTGGTCGTGTAGGCGCCGATGCCGGCAGAGATGAAGTTCCAGGAGTGCGAGTGGATGTCAAGCCCGCTGCCGGATTCCTCGCGGCCGTACCCGGAGTGGATGCAGGTGAACACGTCGACCCAGCCGTCGCCATCGTTGTCGTACAGCGCGTAGTTCACCGACGAATCAGCCCGCTGGGCGGCTTCCTTGGCCAGCATCGCGGCGCGCTGCGACCCGCTGGCGTAGCCGTAGTAGGCGCGGTTGTTGATCGAGGTGTACCAGCCCAGCACTATGCCGGTCATGTTGAACCGGCCGTAGGACTGCGCCAGGTAGAAATCGCGTGCGCTGCCCGAGGCCCACGTGCCGAACAGCATCGACGCAAACGAGCTCGCCGCGTAGGTCAGAAGCTGATCCGGGTACTGGATGGTGACGGCGACGAAGCGCTTGGTGCCGGACACCAGGATAGACACGTCGCCGGGCGAGTTGACCCATCCGTCGGCGCCGGCGTCGCGCACCGGGTTCTTGGAGACGTCGATGCCCAGCCGGGCACGTTCCTCGGCCCACGCCCGCAGGTCGATGTCCACGCCCGGCGCGGGCGGCATCGCCAGGGCGCCGGCGGTCAGGAGCAGCACCAGGCCGAACAGGACAACAGCATTTGCACGCTTCACGGTTCCTCCAGTCGCACAGAAAAAGAGCACTGCCCGGACACCGGGCAGCGCAGTACCGCAACCGGCCGGCACAGCGCGACCCGCACAGCCCCTCACACGTCACTTCCGTGCCGCCGTAACCGCAGGCGACATATAATTATAGTAAGGGTTGGGTAAGAGTGTCAAGGCGATGCGGCCCGCTACGCCACAGAACGTTCGGCGGAACCGGCGGCGAGCACGGCGGCGCCGACCTGGGCGCAGAACAGGTTGATGCGCTCCAGGTCGGCCAGCACGTCGAGGTGTCGAGCGTTTGCTTTAACCCTGCGGCCGGTGACGCTCCTGCGCGACCCGTCAACCGCCCAAGGGTGTGCCGCCTCCCCGCTTGACCGAACACCTTGCCCGGCGTTATACTCCGGCTCAGCCTGTACCGGCAATTCCACAAGGAGAGTGTCATCGTGAGGCGACTTCTCGTCCTGTCCGTGTCAGTCATGTTCGCGGTCCTGTCCTGCGGCCGGACCAACACCAGCCGTGAGATTCGGGTCCAGGTTCCGCCGATTCCCAACGGCGAGGCCAGTTACTACTCGGTCAGCGTCGGTGACCAGCCGACCGGTATGATGATGATGTCGGTTTCCAGCGACGTGTTCAAAGAGCGGCCGGCGTTCCGGCTCGACCTGATGTCGCGCACCGCCGACGGCAACATCGAGACGATCGACTCCTCTGTCGTCTACGTCACCAGTGACAGCCTGCGACCGCTGTCCGCGTTCCGGTTCGTCCGGGTCGGCGCGGCGCTGACCACGACCGCGACCAACTACGTGCGCGAGGCCGCGGCCATCGCGACCTTCGCCGCCGGCGAGGAGGTCCAGCGCCTGCTGCCGTTCGACGGCCGGACGTTCGATTCCGACATGCTCATTTTCCTCGGCCGCGCCATCCAGCTGGCTAAGGACCAGCCGGTCGACATCAAGGTCGTCAACCCGATGGGCCCGCCGGCCGGGGGCGGGTTGTTCGAAGGCAAGATCGCGCTGGTCGGGGAGGAGACGGTGACGGTGCCGGCCGGCACCTTCGACTGCAACAAGGTGCTGCTGAACCTCGGCCAGTACATCGTCGTGACCTGGTACGAGAAGACCGGCGCCCGGCGACTGGTCCGTTACGAGACGCCGCGCGGCGACGTGCGCGAGGTGATGGAGCTTCTGCCGCCGCCCCAAGGCTGACCCGATTGGTTCAACACTGCGCCGGGCCGGCGATCGCCGGCCCGGTACCGTTTTGCAGCCGGTTCGTTCCTTCAACAACTTGCGCGAGTGGCACGGTTGATGCATTCGCACGGCCAATGGACATCAAACTGCGGACCGACCGCAATGGAGGACAACCGTGAACCGTGCACCGGTACTGACCATGACTGCGCTCGCCGCGCTTGCCGTCGCCCTGGTCGGCTGCGGCCGGTTGGGCGCGAACCGCGACCGTGACGAGATATCCCGTCTGCTGGCCAGTTCGGGATACACCAGTGAAGACCAGGACCGTGCCTACGGTGCAACTGACTCGACGCTCCAGCCCGGCGGCGCTGGTGACGTCGGCGATGTCGGACAGTGGATACCGTTTGTCCGCTTCCGTCGCTACGTGCCGCGCGGCGGCGTATCCCGCAACTACGACGTCCAGATACCGGCGTACCCCGGGTACCCCGACACGACCGCGCTGGTGACCCTGACCGCGACGGTGACCGGTGAGCTGCGCACGATGTTCGACACGACCGGCAACCCGATTCTCGTCTGGCGCAAGCCGTTCAGCGACGAGGCGGTCCGCCGGGTGTACCTCACCAAGGACGGGTCCGGCTGGCACGTCCGCCGCGTCACCGCACTCGAGTTCCGCACCCTTGACGCGCCTTACACGCTGCGCGTCGACTCGGTCCGCGCCGCCGCGACCTCGGGTGAGGTCTTTGTGCTCTGTGACCCCGACTCGCTCCTGGCCAAGGACGACCTGCCCACGTTCCTGCCCAACGACACCGTCACGGTAACGGTCTGGGCCTCCACGACCGGCGACTCCTGCTGGGCCTTCCTGCACCACGGCCGCAGCCAGTGGCCGTACCGCTGGCGCAGTCCGTTCCTGCGGCTGATAACGATGCAGTTCGAACGTCGCTGGCTCGTCGGCGACGAGGCCTACGACCGGCCCGAGGTGCGTGCGTCGGCGATCGACGTCATAGGCTGGGGCAGCCTGTTGGCCGACACGACCCAGCCCTATGTTTCGGCGGCCTGGGGTATCCCCTATGTCGTCAAGCACACCAACGAGCAGATGCCCGGCGACGAGTAACCTACCGAAGAACATACAGATACGGCGCCGGGCATGGGCCCGGCGCCGTTCGGTCCTACGGCGCAGAACGGGGGAGTTGCTGTCGCATCGCTTAACAGCACTCAGGTCAATTGGTTAGGTCTCAGCACCCGCAACGGGGTGGCGGATGGCGACAGCCGATGGTGCTTGCCTGCACGCTGTTCGGCCCTGCATTATCAAGCACTTAGCAGCCAACGGACGTGGTGGCACGGATATTGAACAGCTACGGTCCTGGTGAAAGTCGAGAGTGTTGTCCGTGGTTTCTTCAAGTTCACTGCCTATCAAACGGCAGGTGCCAACCGCTCCGTAACCTCCGTCCAGCGGTTTTCCGGGCCGGCAGGATTCAGCGTAGGTGTGAAGAAAAATGCGTTTCTGTGGTCCCCATCGGTCTCTCCTGCCGGCCCGGAGTACTCAACGACTATCAGGTCGGCGCAGTGGTCGATCTCAGCTCGCCCTGCAGTCATCTATCAACACCACACCAAGACCTACTACGCCCTAATCGGCGCAACCCGCTGACTGCGTTGAACTGATGTCCCTGCGTCGACCTCATATGTAGTTCTGCAACCCTCCGTCTCTCCTCCCGGGTTTAGTGCTGCGGCTCCCGAAAGGGAGCCGCAACTTTCCCTGAGTCGTCCCGGCGCGAAGGCGAAAAGCCGGCGGCCCCGGTTCGGGGCCGCCGACGCTGATGCAGTCTTCTCTTCGTTACCTGGCTATCGCCACCTTGTCGGCCTGGTCGCCCACCCGCAGGAAGTACACGCCGCGGCCTGCGCCTTCAGGCGTGATGGTGACGCTGCCGGAGAGCCCGGCGGGTTGGTGGGTGTACCGGCCGACCTGGCGGCCGGATGCGTCAAAGAGCTCGAGATGGAGCGGCGCGATGCGCTCGAGGCTGTAGCGAATCGTGATGGCTCCCGAAGAGATGCGCGGGTTGACCGCAAAGGAGCGCACGAGCCGTGCCGGTTCGATTCCCCGTTCGCTCGCACCCGTGGGCGGGTTGTACCACTGCTCGGCCGTGTCGGAGTTGACCTGCATCTCGGCGACGGTACGGCCGCCGACGAGGACGAAGGCGACTATCTGGCTGTCGCCGGGCGCGATGTCGTAGGGGCCCGATGAGGCCATCGCGTGCCAGTTGCCCATCGTGGTGCCGGTCGTGGAGCGCAGGGTGCCATCGAGAAAGCCCATCTTCTCGACCTTGGTGAAGCCGTCGGCGATGGCCGTGTTGTTGATGCAGTTGGCCCAGCCGGCCGCGCCGCGCGGGTAGATGGGCCGGATGCCGAGCGCAGTGGTCTCGGGACTGGCTTTGATGTAGGCGAGTGTGCGCGCGGAGTCGGTCCCGGCGTAGTCGTTGAGGTCGTTGGCGTTCCAGTTGACCGTGCGGAAGTCGCAGGCGACGCCGACATGCAGGCCCAGGACCGGGTCGGTCCCGCCGTTGTGGATGCGCCACTCGTAGATGATGAAGTCGTCGTGCGCGAGGCTGGCCCCGCCGTAGACGCGCTGGTCGATGGCCAGACTGCGCGGGGAGGGGTGGTCGGCGTCGGTGAACCGGGCAAAGAACTGCTTTTCGCCGAACTCGGGCGGGTACACCTGCCGCACCGATTCCTCGACCGCGAAGTCCTGCGGGCAGACCTGCCAGGCCGGTGCGCCGTAGAAGTTGTCCGCGACCCATGCGGTGTCGGTGCCGAGGACGAGGCCGCCGTGCATCAGGCAGGAATTGGTCCAGGAGCGGTTCTTGGTGTACACCCAGCCGAAGCCCTCGCCGCGCCACTGGGTGGTGCCGATGCCGCCGTTGCCCGGGACCGAGAGGACGTAGTTGCCGGTGTCCAAAACGCCGTAGAGGCCGCCGTTGGGGTGGGGCAGGCCGACGGTCAGACCGGCCTGCGAATGCCAGGTGCCGGTCCCGTCAGATACGCGCAGGAGCATCTCGGCGCGGTGGCCGTGCGGGCAGTCGCGCGCGACCGCGAGCCGGAACGCACTGCCCTTGGCCGTGTCGCCCGAGGCGATGGCGCCGTAGTCGGCCACGGAGTCGATAATCGTGACCCAGGGCGAGAGCGTCGAGAGATAGCCGGTGGCGCTGTCGGAGGGCGCGGCGCCGAGGTTGCGTACGGTGAAGTAGATGTCGGATTCCTCAAGCGGGTCGAGCCGGCCGTTGGGGTCGTCGACCCAAGCGTGGTCGAGCACGACCAGCGGGCCCGGGCAGGCACCCGCGGCGTACACGGTCTGGGTCCAGAACTGCGCGTCCTGCGCGGTGACGGCCAGTTCCATCGTCCAGGAGTCGTTCGGCGCGGTGATGGGGAATTCGGCGATGCCGCGCGAGTCGGTGACGCCGCGGCCGAGCAACTGCCCGAGGTGAGTGAGTGCGACGCGCGCGCCGACGGCCCGTTCGTCGCCGCAGTCGACCGTGACGGAGAGCACCTGGGGCGAAGCCGCGATGGTGTCGGGCGCGACGACCGCGAGCGTGCTCGGCCTGGTGCGCCACATCCGCATCGTCGGGTCGCCCTGCAGGGTGTTGGTGTACAGGGCCCAGCGAGTGCTCATCTGTGAGAACGACTCGTTGCGCAGGAAATCGCGCGCCAAACCGTGGGACTGGCCGAGCGTGAACCCGCGGGCGTAGTTGCGGTAGAACTCGCAGTTGAGGTTCTCGTTCGGACCCTGGCAGGGCGGCGCGCCCCAGCCGTAGCGGGCATTGAACAGGGTCGCGACCGCGCCGCCGTTAGTGACGTTGATGAACTGCTCGCCGAGGCAGTCGTTGGCGTCGTCAAACCAGCCGCAGTCGCACGCCATCGTGACCGCGATGGTCGGCTTGGCGACGTTGTTCAAGCTGGCAAGGTTCGAGGTCGAGAAGGTCGAGCCGAACGCGGTGCGCGAGCCGTGGCCCGCAAAATGGAGGTGCTGACGCCCGACGTTGAGCCCGGCAATCACGGTCGCCGAGTTCATCCCCAGCGCCGACTCGACCTGCCACGTGCTCATCCCCGAGAGCAGGCGGGCGATGTTGGTGTTGACGATGCGGCCGGAGTAGTCGATGTTCTGCCAGAGCCACTCCGACGGCAGGAGTATGTTGTCGAGGTAGGCGGTGTCGGGGTGCAGTTCGTAGAGCGTGTCCTTCTTCAGGAAGTTATCGGCGTGGGCCGCGTTGTCCAGGGGCAGCCGCCCGACGTAGAGGTCCTGGAACAGGTCCACCGAGTCGCCGGCCATCTCCCCGAACCGGTTGTTGTTGTTCGCGTCCCAGGAGCCGTCAATGTCGCCGAAATACATGTCGGCGGGTACGTTGTAGGTCGAGTAGGGCAGGTAGCCGTAGCGCACCGGGCAGGACTGGTAGTCGCCGCCAAGGATGACGTACTTCAGTCCGCGCTCGGCATACAGGCTCCTCACGAGGTTGCGCATCTTCTCGGGCGCGTCGCGGCCCGACCCGGTGAGCGTGTCGTGGCGCACTATCTCGGTGAAGTAGCCCTTGCGCTGCAGCCAGGTCCGCAGGCCCCCAAGCGCCGGGGCCAAGGTCGCGTCGGTGAAAATCACCACGTCGAGGTCGGGCAGGTCGCGCGCGACCGCGACCGGGGCCATCCGCTTGACGTCCTCGGGGTTGGCCACCAGCGTCGCCACGTCGGAGGCGAAGAAGTCGCGCTGGGACTCGGAGAGCGCGTCGACCGGCACCGCGCCCGGCTTGTACCGCACTTCGACCCGGGCGCGCGTGATTACCGTGAGCCGGCCCGACTGCGGCCGATACTCGAACGGGCACCAGAGCAGGCCGGCGATGCGCCAGCCCGACTTGTTGCCGGCCGGCGCTATGACGAGCGGTCCGGCCGGGAATATTTCGTCGCTTGCATAGGCTGCCGGGTTGGGTGCGACGAACGGCGCGCCCGAAAGCTGCGACAGCGGCCGCATCGGCTGGGCCGGGTGCAGGTTGTAGCTGCCCAGTTCGCGGCGCTCGAGCGGCACGACCGTGATGCCCTCGACCGCGGCGCCTGTGGGTATGACCACGTTCACCGACAGCCAGGGCAGGAGTGGCTCGCCCGGCGCGGACTGGTACGCCAGCGCGGTGCCGCCCGGGAGCGAAGACAGGTCCAGTACGGCGTAGCCGTCGGTCTCGGCCAGGCTCACGGCCGACGGCGTTACGACGAGGTCGGTGCTGACCGATGCGCCCAGCGCGAGGCTGAACAACACGGCGACTGCTGCCAGACTTCTCACTAGAACCTCCTGTGGTGACGGATTGCAGAAGTGCGAACCGCCGATTATCGGCCGCACCCGGCCCGCGTCAAGAGCAGAAGGCCGGAAGGGGGAATGAGACGGATGGGACCAACAGGACCTATGTGCTGCCGGCGCTTGTCGATGCGGCGCTTGTGCGCTATGCTCGGCAATGCGTTGCCTTCACCGTCCCCGGTTCTGCCGCCTGCCTTCTCCATTCATCGTTTTGCATTTAGCACTCTGCACTCTCCTTTTCGCGCTCGCCTGCCGCACGGCGCCTTCGCCTGAGGTCGCCGCGCTGGACTGGCCCGCAGCCGAGAAGTGCGTCTACACCCTGGCGATAGACTCATCACCGGCCGGGGTCTACTCGGTCGCGGTCCGGTCGCTCGACACGCTCGGGCACGCGGCGCTGGAAATCGCGGCGCTGACCGTCCTGCAGACGCCCGCCGGCCTGGTCAGCGACTCGGCAGTGGTGCTGGCGCGGCGGGACCGGCTCGCGCCGCTGCGCTCCCGCCGCACCGTGTCTGCCCCGAGCGGCACGGCCCGCGCGAGCGTGACCTGGGCCGGGGGCCGCGCCGCGATGCTGGTCGAGAAGCCGGAGGAGACCCTGCGCGTCAGCCTGCGCGTCGACCGCCGCACCTTTGACAACGACCAACTCACCACGCTGCTGCGCGTGCTCGAGGTGCCGCCGGATACGACAATCGCGCTGCAGGCGCTGAGCGGGATGGCGACGATTGCCATACCGGTGCGGGTCCAATCCCTGCCCGACGAGCGTGCGGTGGTGCCGGCGGGCGATTTCCTCTGCCGCCGGGTGCGGATGACCGTGCTCGGCCGCGATATCGACTTGTGGTACGAGCCGGCGGGTACGCGCCGGATGGTGCGCTACCTCGACCCTAGCGCCCGGCTGGTGATGGAACTGCTGCCGGGACCGCGCGCCGATACAGCAGTATCTCAGGGCTCGTGAAGTCCCAGTCCTCGGCCGGGAAGCGCGGCGCGAGGTCCAACCCGAACAACTTGAACGGGTCGCGGAACCGGCGCAGCAGCCGGTAAGCCGGGTCGCGCTCGACCGCGGCGCGGAACCCGGTCTTCTGCGCGGCCTGCGGGTCGCGGCGGTCCCAAACCCGGTATTCGGGCTCGACCATCATCACGTAGCGAGGCTGCAGGTCGGCGAGCGCGACCGGGTTATAGTTGGCCGCGACGACGTTGAGCGAGTCGATTGCCGGCGTGTAGCGGAACGGGAACCACGTCGGCAGGAGGATGAGCTCGCGCCCGGCGTTCGCGTCGAGCCACGCCGCGGCCTGCTCGCGGGTGTCGGGCCGGGCCATCCGCGCGACGCCCGAAGCTGACAGCGCGAGCACACCGGCGGCGACTAACCCGAGCAGGACCGGCCCGGCCGGCCCGACGCGCAGGCCGCACAGGTCGCGCTGCCGGAGCGCGCCGGCCAGGGCGAGACAGAGGAAGGGTACGAGCGGCAGGAAGTGGCGCATCATCGGCGAGGCGCGCAGGAACAGCAGCAGGTAGAATGGCAGGATGAACAGGAGCAGGAGTCGGTCGGCCCGGCTACGGCGGAACAGCAGCACGGCCAGCGCGATGACCAGCGCGGATGAGCCGAGGATGCCCAGCGTCGATGCGGTGGACCAAAGCGGCGTGACGAGGCTCGGCGGGTAACTGTTGTAATAGAACAGGCCGCGCGCGCCGAAGATGCCGCCGAAGCCCTGCGCGTCGCCAGACAGGAAGCGCGGCAGGGAAAGCAGGGAGTACGGGTTGGAGAGCAGGAAAGCGGCCGAGGCGACGGCGGCAGTGCGGGCGAGCGCGGCGGCGAACCCGCGGCGGCCGGCCCGCCAGAGCACGAGAGCAAGGGGGAGGACGAGCAGTACGTTGAGGTACTTGGCGCCAATGGCGAGGCCGACCAGGACCGGCGCGCTCAAGCGCCTCCGTCCGTCCGGCGCCGCGTCGAGCCACAGGACGGCCCAGAACCCCAGGAGCAGCCAGAAAACTGCCGGCCCGTCGACCACGAGGAAGTGCGATTCGTACACCAGTGGCCATGCGACCGCGCCGAGCAGCGCGGCCCACAGCCCGGCCCGTTCGTCGTACAGGCGCCGGCCGATGAGAAACAGGAGCAGCAAGGATGCCGCGCCCAGCAGCACGGACAGTCCCCGGCCGACAGAGAACAGCGCCCGGTAGGTTTCGGCCGACAGGCCGGACGGTTTGAACGGGTTGTCGTCGGCCACGGGCAGTCCCAAGTCCAGCCCGAGGATGCTCGCCGCGCCGATGACTTTCAGCAGCGAGTAGTAGTGCAGGCCCGGGTTTATGTAGTAGCGTGGGTCGAGGTCGAGCCGCGAGGGGTCCATCCGCAGGACCAGGCCGAGCGTGAACCGCTCGTCCTGGAACCAGTTGCGGAAGTGCGGCGCGCGCGGCACGCCCCAGTCGATGCCGACCAGGCGCAGGGCAAGGCCGAGGGCCAGCACGGCGAGAAGCAGCGCGAGACCCGCGGCTGACGGCCGACGGCCGCGGCCTTGGCCCTCGCTCCCCGCGCGGCCCGTGGGGCCCATGGGACCTATCGGACCTGTTCGGCGGCTACCGGCCGACCACGACCGGCGCGGTCCAGCGGCCGGTGCCGCTCGCGACGTAGTAGTACACGCCCGGGGCGACGCGGCGGCCGGCGCCGTCGCGCGCGTCCCAGCGGAAAGCGGTGCCGGTGCCGAGCTCGCGCACGACGCGGCCGTCCGACGACACGACCGAGGCGCGAACCGGGCCGACCCCGCCGACCCGCAGCACGCCCGAGCGGGTCATCGGGTTGGGATACGCTTCAAGGCGCGCCACGGGCGCGGACCGGCGCTCGGCGATGCCGCCGACCTCGTACTTCAGGATGGTGCCGCCGTCGCCCACGGCCCAGCCGTTGGTCGGGTCGAAGAAGTACACGTCATTGAGCCCGACCGTGACGCCCGATGACTCGCGCGACCAGGTGCTGCCCATGTCAATCGTGTGGAAGATGGCGCCGGCGTCGCCGACCACCCAGCCCTCGTTGGGCACCGGGAAGTGCACGCCCTCGAAGCTGCCGTTGGCGCCGGTGTTGCGGTTCTCCCAGACCTGGCCGCCGTTGGCGGTGTAGATGATGGTGTTGCTCTGGCCCACGACGTAGCCCTCGGTGGGGCTGAAGAACTGGATCGCCTTGAGGTCGTTGGTGGTCCCGCTGGCCTGGTTCTGCCAGTCCATCCCGCCGTCCATCGTCGCGCGGATGACGCCGCCCCGGCCGACGGCCCACGCGTTCATTTCCATCATCGCGGCCATCCCCTCGAAGCGCGTCGAGCCGCTGTCCGCCACTTCCCAGGTGTTGCCGCCGTCCATCGACCGGATGATGACCCCGTCATCGCCGGCCGCGTACATCCGGCCGCCCATACCGCAGGCGCAGCCCCGCAGGTTGCCGGTCACGCCCGTCTCGGCCTCGTCCCAGGTGTTGCCGCCGTCGGGCGACTTGTAGGCCGTGCCGTCGTCGCCGACAACCAGGCCGTTGATGGGCCCCTCGAACGCGATGTCGTAGAGGTCATTGGTGCCCAGGGACAGCGCGGTCCAGGTATTGCCGCCGTCTTCGGTCTTGAGCGCGGTGCCGTTGGCGCCGAGCGCGAAGCCGCGGTTCGGTTCGACAAACCAGACCGCCTCGAGGTTCTGGGTCGTGTTGCTGCGCTGGGGAATCCAGCTCTGCGCGGATGAGGCCGTGACGAGGACGAGCACGGCCAGTGCGATGCGGACGTTCACGTGTCTCACCATTCCTCCATTTCGTGGCCCGGGTCTGTCCCGGCCGCCGGTTGCGTGTCGTAATCCGTACGCGCACCCGGCTCGACCCTGCCGTGCGCGTGCCGCATTATAGCATCGCGCGGGTCGAGCGCCAGCGCCGCGTGACAGGCGGCCTATGGACAAAACCCGGGCGGTCGCTATCACTACCGGCCGTGACGATGAGCCGTCGCGGCGCAAGTGCAATCCGTCCGGATTGGACGGGAAAACACAACTTGAGGAGGACCTGCAATGACACGCAACCTATGGCTGATCGCCTGTGCGGCGCTGGCGCTCTTTGTCGCCTGCGACGCGGGCGACACCACCGACCCGGACGTCGCCATCGTGATGCCGGCCAACGGCGCGACGCGCGCGTCTGGCACCGTATCCATCAAGGCCGTGGCGACCGACGACAACGCCTCGGGCGACGACCGCGAGCCGTAACACAGACCAGTACCAGCGGGGCGGCGCTTCGTGCGCCGCCCCGGCTTTTGTGTGCGGTCATGCGCGTCACATTGGAGCCACGTCGGGGCGGGTTTGTGACGAGATTCGTGAGGCCAGGACAGACAGGAGACAGGAGGCAGCGGGTAGGAGAAGGAATGTCGGGCACTTGCGGGCGCGGGGAGAGTTGATGTTGCGGAAGCGGCCCGATTTGGGACAGTCCGGGGGACCACTCACCCGGCGGCTTCGACCGCGACTGCAAGAACAGAGGAGAAACCCGAAACTCGAACGACGAGTGACGAGATCAAGCCCGGGACAAGCTGCGGCAATGAGACGGGCGAAGGCAAGTCAGAAGCCGGATGTCAAGGCCGCAGAGCAGGCCGGCAGGACGCGCGGGGAGAGCAGCGGTGCGCAACCGGGCCAGAACCACGGCGCGATTCCGCGAGCAGCGGCCGCCCCAGGCCCGGGGCCCCTCGCTTGCCCGTCGGCCGGTGCGCAGGGAGAAGTACTGATGCTCGTGCTGCTCGTCTGTCTCGTCGCGTCCGTGCTCGCGCCGCTGGAGTCCGGCCCGGCGCTCTCGATCGACGCGCCCGCCGGCCGGCCGCGCGATTGAGCGGGAGCGGCGGCTTGACGTCTGGGGCCGGGCGTTCTATCTTGGCTGGATGAGAACTGCCACCGCGATGTGCGCGGTTGTCCTGGTACTGGCGTGCGGCAGCCGGGCACAGGTCACGGAAAGGACGCAGATGACAGAGAATTCCTCCGGCAGCGGGCCGGCCGGGCCCGGGGTGGTGGTGCGGCTGGCCGGGCCGGACGGCAGGCCGGCCGCGCCCGAGACCGTGGCGTTGGTCGTGAAGCCCGACTCGGTGTGGCGGCAGCTCCTGACGCCCGAGCAGTACCGCATCGCCCGGGGCAAGGGGACCGAGCCGGCCTTCTGCGGGCTGCTTTTGGACAGCAAGGAGCCGGGAATCTATTCCTGCATCTGCTGCAGCCTGCCGTTGTTTTCCTCGGGCGCGAAGTTCGAGTCCGGGACGGGCTGGCCCAGCTTTGACCGGCCGTTCGCCGAGGAGAACATCACCGAGCGCGAGGACCGGGGTTTCGGGATGGTGCGTACCGAGATTCTCTGCACGCGGTGCGAGGCGCACCTCGGGCACGTGTTTGAAGATGGGCCGGCGCCGACCGGCCGGCGCTACTGCCTGAACTCGGCCGCGCTGTTTTTCACGCCGCAACCACGCTGACCCTGGCGCCGCTGCCTTGACCCGGGCCGGGTGAGGTTGAGAATGAGGCGTGAGCAGGAACCGGGCGCGGGTCGGCCGCGGCGTTCCGAGAGCGACGCCGAGAAAGGGAGGTGAAGATGACCAGCCGCCGGGCACTTCTGCTGGTATTGCTGGCGGGATGTTTTTCAATCACGGCCGGGGTCGAGCCGCCGGCTGCCGGGCCGCGTTTTCCCCGGCTTGAGGCCGCGGCCCTGGACCGGTCGGTCGTGGTGCTGCCGGACTCGGCCGCGGGCCGGGTGACGCTGGTCGGGTTCGGTTTCAAGATGGAGCTGCAGAACGACCTGACGAAGTGGCTGCTGCAGTACGCCGAGGAGTTCGAGAACGACTCGGGGTTTGCCGCGTACGAGGTGCCGATGATGGGCAACAGCGCGGTGGTGCGCACGCTGCGGCCGACAATCGAGCGCGGGATGCGCCGTGCCATTCCCCGGCACCAGCATCGCTACGTGATGCCGGTCTTTGCCGACTACCGCCAGTACTCGTCGCGGCTGGGCATCAGGGACTTCGGAGTGGTGCACATGTTCCTGCTCGACCGCGCGGGCCGCATCCGCTGGCGCGGGACCGGGCCGCCGGGGCGGGATGGAACCGAGGCGCGGGCCGTGTTCGCGCTTGCCCGGGCCCTGGCCAATGAGTGAGCAGGGAGCTTCCCGGCGCAGATGTTGAGATGAGCCGTTCCGTAATCGGCCTGGCGAGCCGGGCCGCGCTCGACCCGGACAATGCCGGCGGCAAGGGGGCGGGGCTGGCCCGGCTGGTGCGCGCCGGGCAGCGGGTGCCGGAGGGGTTCATCGTCACGGCCGCGGCGCTGGAGCGGGTCGGGGACGGCGCGGGGCTGCCGGCCGGCCCGGCCCGGGATATCGGCCGGGCCCTGGCCCGGCTGGGCGGGCCGGTGGCGGTGCGGTCTTCGATGGTCGGGGAGGACTCATCGACGGCTTCCTACGCCGGGCAGCTTGACACACTTCTCAATGTAAGCGGGGTCGAGGCGGTAATCGGCGCGGTGCGGCAGTGCCGGGATTCGGCCGCGGGCGGGCGGGTGCGGGTGTACGAGGCGCGGTTTGCCGACGCGCGCGGGGGCGAGCGGCGGTGCGCGGTCGTGGTGCAGCGGATGGTCGATGCGCGCGCGGCCGGGGTGGCGTTCAGCGCCGACCCGCTGACCGGGGCGCACAACGTCGTCATCGAGGCGGCGGCAGGGCTGGGCACGGCGGTGGTCGACGGTCGCCGGCGGCCGGACCGGTACGTGGTTGACGGCCGCGGCGCGCTGGTCGAGGTCAGGGTGGCCGGGGATGAGCCGCTGCTCGACGAGAAGCTGGTGCTGGAGATTGCCCGTGCGACGGTCGCGGTCGCGGCCCGGGCCGGCGTGCCGCAGGACGTGGAGTGGGCCTGGGACGGGCAAGAGCTCTTCCTGCTGCAGGCGCGGCCGATAAGTTCGCTCGCCGGCCGACACGTCTACTCCAACCGCATCGTCGCCGACATGTCGCCCGGGCTGGTCAAGCCGCTGGTCTGGTCGACGAAGACGCTGGCCAAGACCGAGAACGTTTTTCGCCCGATATTCGAGCAGTTGCTGGGCCGGACAGGGTTCGAGTACGGCACGATAGTGCGCCGGGTGCGTTCGCGGGTGTACGCGGACATGACCGTGGTCGGCGAGCTGATGGCGCGCGTCGGACTGCCGATGAACGCGCTGGAAATGGTGACGCGCGACGAGCGGGCGCGGCGCGCGGCGTTGAAGCCGAGCCTGCGGCTGGCGCGTTCGCTGCTGCGGCTGGCGGCGCTGGCCCGGCGTTTTGCCCGGTCGGCGCCTCAGATTCGCCGGTTTCTCGACGAGCGCGGCCGCGAGCTGGAGGACATCCGCCGGACCGACCAGGCAGGGCTGGACGAGGCCGGCCTGCTCGGCTTGGCCGACCGGCTGATGGCGCTGCACGGCCGCTCCCAGTGGTGGGTGTTTGTCGGGCCGATGACGATGGCGGTGCAGCGGCGGCTGATGGAGCGGCTGCTGCGAGAGCGCGCGCCGGGAGTGAGCGTCGCCGACCTGCTGCGCCCCGGCGCCGACACGGCCGCGCTGGGGCCGAACCGCGCGCTGGAGCGCATCGCCCGGCTTTTGCCGGCGCACGACAGCGAGGCCCGGCAGGCGGCAGCCGCGGGCGACGACGCCGCAGCCCGGGCCGCGCTGGCGCGTTCTGCCGAGGGCAGGGCGCTGCTGGCCGAGTTCGACGCGTTCCTGTGCCGCTTCGGTTTCCTGAGCGCCAATGGTTCGGATTTCACCGAGGTGCCGTGGGTCGAGGACCCGCGGCTGCTGTGGCAGGCGGTCGCGCGGCTGGCCGGGCGGCCGGGCAGGGCAAGGGAGACCGTCGACTGCGGCCGGGCTGCGGCGAGGGCGCGCGAGCGGCTGGGCCCGGCCCGCGGCCGGCTGTTTGACCGGCTGCTGCGCGGTGCCGCCGAGCAGATGGAACTGCGGGAGCGGGTGAGCCTGGTGATGTCGGAGGAGAGTTACCTGATGCGCCGCGCGTTTCTTTCGCTCGGCGCGCTGCTCTGCCGGCGCGGCGTGTTCAGGCAGGCGGACGACGTGTTCTTCCTTTACTTGGACGAGCTGCGCGCGGTGGCGGCGGGCCGGGTCGAACCGGGGGCGGCACAAAGCCTGGTCGAGGAGCGCCGGAACCGGCTGGATGAGGACAGCGTTCTCGAGCCGCCGGACACGATGAGCGGCGCGGAGGCAGCCGGCGCGGCGCCGCCGCCGGCCGCGGGCGAGTTTCTGGCCGGCATCGCGGGGAGTCCCGGGGTTGCCCGGGGCCGGGCGCGGCTGGTGACCGAGCCGGCCCGGGCGCCGGCCGGCCTGGACGAGTGGGACATCCTCGTGGTGCCGTTCACCGACGTCGGCTGGACCCCGCTGTTCCCGGGAATCGGCGGGCTGGTGGCCGAGACCGGGGGGCAGCTTTCGCACAGCTCGATAGTGGCGCGCGAGTACGGCATACCGGCCGTGGTCAGCGTGCGCGGCGCGATGCGGGCGATACGCGAGGGCCAGTCCCTGACCGTTGACGGTTCACGGGGACGGGTGTACCTGGGCCCGATGCCGGGGGAGGCGAAGGCGACCCCGGACCGCTGCGCCCGCCGGGGACCGAACGAGGAGGCGAGGTGATGGACTGGCGACTGGCTGCGGCCGCGGTTGCGGCCGGGTACCTGTGCGGTTCGGTGTCGTTTGCCCGCATCGTGCGCGCAGTCTTCGCGCCGGGGCGGGACATCAGCCGCACGAGCATCCGGGTCGAGGGCAGCGAGCAGACGATGGACTTCAGCTTTGTCAGCGCGACGACGATAACGGCGCACCTGGGAATGCGCTACGGGTTCCTGGTGATGCTGCTGGACATGTTCAAGGTGGCGGCGCCGACGCTGGTCTTCCGGTTCGCGTTCCGGGGGGCGCCGTACTTCCTGCTGGTCGCCGCGGCCGGGTTCCTCGGGCACGTCTGGCCGGTGTGGTACCGGTTCCGCGGCGGGCGCGGGATTCTCGCGATTTACGCCGGGGCGCTGGCAATCGACCCGCTGGGGATGCTGGCCTGTTCGGTCGGCGGGTACGTGTTCGGGCTGTTCGTGCTGCGCGACGTGCTGTCGGTATACATGACCGGGGTGGTGCTGCTCGTGCCCTGGATGTGGTTCACGACGCGCAGCCCGGCGTACCTGGCGTGGGCGGTGTTCATCAACGCGGTGTTCACGGCCGCGATGGTGCCGGAGATACGCCGCTGGGTGAGGCTGCGCCGCGACCCGCGCTGGGCCGACCCAACGGTGGTGCTGGAGCAGTCGGGGATGGGCCGGGGAATGCTGTGGCTGGGCCGGCGGGTCGGGCTGGTGAAGCGCAGGCCGGCGGGTTAGGCGCGCTGCGGCGGCGTGTCGCGGCAGGTGCGCAGCAGGAGGACGTGGAGCGTGACCGCGACGCCGACCCCGGCGAGGACGAGGCGCACCGCCGTGCTGCGGGTGGCGAAGGCGGCAGAGCACCCGAGGCTGGCCCAGAGCAGGGCGAGCGTCAGCGCCTTGTGGCGCGGGGTCATGCCGCGGCGCCGGCGGTAGTTGCCGATGTACCGGCCGGTGACGCGGTTCGTGACGAGCCAGCCGTAGAGCCGGTCGGAGCTGCGCATGTAGAGCGCGGCCGAGAGCACGAGGAACGGTGTCGTGGGCAGTAGCGGCACGAAGATGCCGACGACCCCGAGGACGAGGGAAAGCGTGCCGGCCGCGACGAGCAGCAGGCGCAGGGGCCGGCCGGGGCGCATCAGCTACTTCAGCGAGGCCTTGGTGAACAGGCCGGCGGGGACCGGGACGTTGAAGGCGATGGAGTCGAGGACGAACTCGGTGCCGGCGCCGGAGCCGAGCATGTCGCGGAACAGGATGCGCTGCGCGACCCAGCGCGCGCCGAAGCGGCGCACCGCGCGGACCTCGGTCGTCTTCAGCAGCACCCCGCTCTTGGCGAAGCGTTCTTCCTTCAGGACGATGTGGCGGTCCTTGTCCACCCAGACGCGGCGGCGCTGGTAGGCGAGGTCGGGGCGCCGGGCGGCGAGGTCCAGCAGCCAGCAGTCGCGGCCGAGCACCGAGTCGTTGCCGGCGACCTCGGCGGTGTAGAGCCGGGTGAGCTCGGGGTCTTCGAGCAGGTCCTCGTAGGAGAGGTCCGAGCCCATCACCGACTGGCGCAGGAGGTGGCCGGATATCAGCACGGTGCGGTCGGTCTGGGGCGTGTAGGTCCAGAGCTGGCGGCCGAGCTTGAGCATCTTGGTGCCCTTTTCGCGGGGCGGGGCAAGGTACTCGGTGAACGAGCGGTCGGTGCCCTCGATCCAGGAACGGGAACGCACCGAGCGACTGCCGCGCCGGCCGCGGATGACCATCTCGCCGACGGTGAGCTTGTTGTTTGAACCGAGGTTGGCGTCGACCCGGCGCAGTATCTCCTCGCCGGAAGGCGGGGCGGCGAGCAGGGCGGCGGCCAGCAGCAGGTGGTGTGCAATCACGATTCCATCTCCTTCATCAGGCGGCTGGTCTGGCGCCGGTAGATGCCGGCGCCGGAAATGGCCGAGCCGAGCAGGGTGGCGACGATTCCCGGCACGAACCCGACCGCGAAACTTGCCGGCGTGACCCGGGCGCGGATGACGTTGGAAATGACCAGCGAGGCGTTCTTGAGCATCGGACCGATGTCCAGGCCGCGGACCTGCAGGTAGTAGGATATCCCGACGCCAAGCGCCGTGCCCACGACCGAACCGAACAGCCCGACGATGAGCGATTCGGCGACCAGGGACCGGTAGATGCGGCCCTTGGACTCGCCGACGGCCAGCCGGACGCCGAACTCGCCGTAGCGGCGCAGGGAGCCCATCAGGCCGGCGTTCCAGAGCACGATCGACATCGCGAGGATGAAGATGGCGACGACCGCGCCGGAGACGTAGGCGCCGAGGTCGAGCACCCGGGCCAGGCCGGCTTGGTCGCGCAGGGTGTACATCACGGGGCTGAACTCGTCGGTGGTGTCGGCCACGCCGGCGTTGAACCGCTCCGCCGCCGCGGCCGCCTGGGCCGGCCGCCAGATGCCGTCGGGAAAGAACCCGAGTATCCCGCCGGCCGCGTCGGTCATGTCCAGCGCGGACTGCACCGCGCCGATGTCGGCGACGACCGCGGAACGGTCCAGCGCCGCGATGCCGAACCGGACCGTGCCCGCGACCCGGAAGTTCCAGGTCGCCATCGAGCCGTACATCGTCGAGCCGACCAGGGTCGCAATCGCGCCCGGCTCGACTTCAAGCCGCCGGGCGAAATCGTCGGCGAGCAGTATCTCGTCGGGCGCGGCCGGGAGCCGGCCGCGGACTAGGGCCGAGTTGAGGCCGAGGATTCCCGGTTCGGGCGAGCCGGGCGAGACGAGGTCGAGCGCGAGGCCGGTGGCCGCGCCCTGGCTGCGGGTTTCGCCGGCCGAGTCGGGGATGTCGAGCAGGCCGCCGAAGCCGGTGCGCGGGGTCCAGGCGAGCGCGGGGAACTCGCCGCGCAGTTGCTCCAGCAGTTCGCCGACGCCGACGAGGGCGAGGTCGTTGGGCACGCGGTCGGCCTCCCGTGCATAGGCCCGGGTCATCACCTTCACGTGCCCGGTCGAAAACGCGGCATTCGCGCGGACGTACTCGGCCTCGGAACCGCTGACCCAGCAGTAAAGGAACACGGTCAGGGTGACGCCGGCGACGACGGTGATGACCGGGAAGAGGCTGCGCGAGCGGTCGCGCAGGAGTCCCTTGACCAGGAACCCGATCAAGTCAATCGCCCCCGGAGCGCATCGGTCGGCTTGAGCCGGGCGATGCGGCGCGTGGGCAGGAAGCTGACGACGGTGGTCGCGAGCAGGACCACGGCAGAGGTGGCCAGCACCAGCGCGCCGGTGAACTGCGGGAAAAGGGTCTCGCCGACCGCAAACCCGTAGGAGTCGGAGGTCGGGGGCAGGGTCCAGCCGTTGACCGCCAGCGCGCGCAGCAGCGGGAAGCCCCAGAGCGCGGCGAGCGCACCGGCGAGGACCCCGTGCAGCGCGCCTTCGAGCGTGAACAGCGCGATGACCTGGCCCCGGGTCATGCCCAGCGCCATCAGGGTGCCGATTTCGCGCCGGCGGCGAAAGAGCGAGAGCACCTGGGTGTCGAATATCGCCAGCATCGCCAGCAGCAGCAGCACCGTGTAGATTATCGCCGAGCCGACTCCCTTGGACCGGATGACCGCGGTGAGGTCGCTGAGCAGGTAGTCGGTGTCACGGAACACCCAGCCGGGCACGGCCGGCGCCGGCTCGCCCGGCGCGAGCACGACCAGCGTCGCCTCACCGGTCACATCCAGCATCTGCCGCAGGCGCTCGAGCGGGAGCCAGACTTGGCCGTTGTCGACGGTCGGCACGGTGGTGGACATCACCTCGGCGACGCGGGCGAGCCGGGCGTCGAAGGTGCCGCGCCGGTCGCGCCACTGCACCGTGACCGCGTCGAGCGGGTGCAGCCCGGTGGCCTGTGCCATCCGGTTGCCGACAAGCAGGGGCAGTTCGCCGGTGTCGGCCAGCGCCGCGGCCGGCAATTCGAGCGCGGCCTGCGCCGGGTCGATGCCCTTGAGCAGGACCGGGGTCATCCGGCCCAGCGGGTAGATGCTGCCGCGCGCGACGAGGATGGCCGCGGCCCGGCCCGACCGGACAAGGGATTCGAGTTCGGCGGGCACCGGCCCGTGGGCGTCGTCGAGGGTGAACGGGTCGTAGGGGTCGTAGGCCGGGTGCCAGTACTGGCCGCCGCCGTACTCGGCCGCGCGGACCGCGTCGGCGGCCTGGCGGTTCATCCCGTCGAGCAGGCCCTGAACGCCGATGATGGCGACAAACGACATCGAGAGCACGACGACGTTCAGCCAGGTGCGCAGGCCGGCGCCGAGCAGATTGCGCAGGGCCAGCCGCAGGAGCATCACGGCGCGCCTTCCCCGGGCGCGTGCGGCCGGTCCTCGGCCACGGCGCCGTCAACCAGGACTATCTTGCGGCGCAGGTAGCCGATGACTTTCTCGTCGTGGGTGGAGAAGAGAAACGTGGTGCCCAGGTCGCGGTTGAGCCCCTGCATCGTGCGCAGGATGTGGTGCGAGTTCGCGGCGTCGAGGTTGGCGGTGGGCTCGTCGGCGAGCACGAGTTCGGGCCGCTTGACCACGGCGCGGGCGATGGCGACGCGCTGGCTCTCGCCGCCGGAGAGCTGGGCCGGGCGCGAGCGGGACCGGTCGGCCAGGCCGACCCAGTCCAGGGCCTGCATCACCCGGTCGCGGCGCTCGGCCGCGGCCAGGCCGAGCAGGAGAAGCGGGAACTCGACGTTCTCGAAAACGGTGTAGACCGGCAGGAGATTGAAGGTCTGAAAGATGAAACCGATGTGCCGGTTGCGCAGCTCCGCGGCCCGGCCGTGGGAGAGCTTCTCGACCCGCTCGCCCAGCACTTCGGCGCTGCCCGAGGTCGGGGCGTCGAGCGACCCGAGAATGTTCAACAGCGTCGTCTTGCCCGAACCCGACGGCCCGACCAGGCCGGCGAACTCACCGCGCCGGAAAGAGAGGTTGATGTCCTTGAGCGCGACGAGTTCGCGCCGGCCCATCGGGTAGACTTTGTAGAGCTTCTCGGTCCGGATGAGGACGCCGCTGTCGGTGTCGGGGTGTTCTGCTGTCATTGTCGCGCTCACTAATGGGAGTATGATACCACCAGCGCGAGGCCTTTGCCAGCGCCGCCGCCCGAGACTGGACCTGACGCCGGCAGCGAGTCGGGGTTCCAGAAGGCGCTGGCGTTCAGGGACCAGCGGTCCAGGGTATGCTGCCAGGACAGAGTGCGGCAGATGCGGCTGTTTTCCCAGTCGAAGAACACCAGGCCGCGGAGGTTGTCGAGCAGGCCGAGCGGGTAGGCGGCCGACAGCCCGGTCAGGCGCGCGCCGGCCTCGGGCCGGGACAGCACTCCGAGGGCGTTTTCCAGCCGGAAGTGCTCGACGGCTAGGGTCAGGCCGTTGCCGATGCCGAAAGTGTAGTCAACGCCGACGCAGGCCGAACGGCGCCAGCCCGGCCAGAGCGTGTCGGCGCCGACTGCGCGGCCCTCCTCGTCGAAGCGCGCGAAGCCCGCGACCGCCTCGAGCCAGACCCCGACGCCGAGGTCGAGCTTGGCGTCCAGGCCGAAGCGATGCTCGGCCGGTTTCAGGCGGGCTGTGTCGATGATGGGAGGGCGGACGACGGGCCAGTCGAGCCGGGCGCGCCGGTAATGCCAACTCGCGGCCAGTTCGCCGGCGGGCACCGGCGTCTGCACCCGGCCGCCGACTTCCGGTCTCCAGCGTTCGGATTGAAGCGGCTCCCAGCCACGCGGTTCCTCGTTGCCTAGGAGGCCCCAGGCCCAGAGATTGACGTTGTTCGCGAAGACCTGGCGGCCGAGCAGTCCCCACACGCCGGAGGTGAGCTGCAGCGGGTCGTTCGGGTCCAGGCCGTCGAACCACATCAGCGGGCGCAGCAGCACGGCTTGGCCGAAGCTTATTCTCTGCAGGCCGGCGCGTGCCTCGAACCCGGCCGCGGCCAGGCGCAGCCACAGCCGGTACGGCTCGATTCCCCAGTCCGTTTCGACCGCGTCAAACGAGCGGCCGCCTGCGGAGGCCCAGGCATTGGCCGATGCCTCGAGGTCGAGCGCGAACGAGCGGCTGAGCGGCTGGTTCAACGACAGCGCGGGGATGTAGCGCAGCGCCCCGTCGGCCGCGAAAGCCGTGTCCCAGCGCGCGCCGACGCGGGCCGATGACAGGCCCGAGAAGCGGGACTCCAGCCCGAAACAGAGCGACACCGCGACCACGAACGCGCAGGCACCAATGCGTGAGCCTGTCATATCCAGCATTCTAGCGGCCCGGTGCGACACGGCAATGTTCTAATCGGCCGGCCGTTTCTTCAGCCGTGCGATGAGCGCGAGGATGCTGAACCGGTCCATCAGCCGGCCGAGCGGTTTGCCCATCGCGAAGAAGTCGGCGATTTCCTCCTGGGTCGGGCTGATGCCCTTGGGGCCCATCCGGGCGTACTGGATGAGTTCGGGGCTCATCGTGTACCAGTAGACGAGGTTGCAGAGCGCCATGTAGGCGACGTGGGGCCA
>JAWOHG010000301.1:0-6894 GCA_046485245.1 bacterium | reverse complement strand
AGCGCGTACAGCACGGTCCCGTCGGTGGTGATGCTGCCGCCCGCTTTCACCCGCTTCTTCTTGCCCGTCGTGCCGACCGCGGGGATGGTCTCTTTCTCGGCCCAGGTGCTCGTGGCGATGTCGTAGGCGTAGAAGTCCTGCGTGTTGCCGCCCTTCAGCGCCCAGATCACGCCGTCGAGGAGCACCGCGTCGCCGCCGTCCTTGCTCTTCTTGTTCTTGCCCGTCTGGCCGTTGGAAAGCGGCATGCCGGGGAGCAGCGGGCTCCACGCGGCGCTGTCGACCGAGTAGGTGTACATCTCCATGTACTTCGCCTTGTGCGCGTACAGCGTCCGGTTGGGCGCATCGTAGGCGAGCCAGGAGCCCTTGTCGTACTTGGCCTTCACACCGGTCGGCGCGTCAGTGAGGGTCTCCCACGTGCCGGTTGCGGTGTTGTAGCGGTAGAACTCGGTCTTGTAGCCTTTGAGCAGGTACACCCAGCCGGTGGTGTCGTCCTGGACGTAGACCAGGTCGGTGCCGCCTTTGACTTTCTTGTTGGACAGCCCGAGCGGCACGTCGGCGAGCTGGGTCCAGGTGCCGAGCGAGTCGTCGGCAGCGTACTTCCAGAACCCGGAGGTGTTGTTGCCCTTGGTCACGTAGAAGGTGCCGTTGCCGTCCGAGCAGAGGTTGGCGCCCTTGTAGGGACCCTTGTTCTCCACGCCCAGCGGCATCTCGGGCAGAGCGGTCCAGGCGTCCAGCACCTGGTCGTACCGGTAGAAGTCACCGGTCTTGTAGCCTTTGAGGACGTAGTGGGCGGCCCGGCTGTTGTCGTAGCTCACCGCACCGCCGTCTTTGACCAGCTTGCCCGATGGGGTGACAGGCACCTGCGCCACCTCGACCCAGCCGCCGGACGGCGGCGCGCTGCCGACTTGGAACCCGACGCGGCCGGTGTCGTTGGCCGGGTTGATGTCGAACTCCAGCGTCGTGTAGGCCAGCACGCGGTACCGGCCTTCCGGCTCGGCCAGCCAGGTCTTGGTGAAGGTGCGGGACTCGGTCGCGCCCGCGGCCACCGCGATGCCTTCCTCGAGCGTGTCGTACACCACCGTGCCGCCCTCGGTGCTCAGGATAAGCCGCACTCCGGTCACCGCGTCGGCGATGCCGTAGTTGGTCACCCGCACCGCCGGCGCCACGTTCGTGCCGGGCGGCACCGCGCCCACCGGTGCGGTGATGGCTGAGATGCCCACGTCGCGGCCGACCACCTCGAACGCCGCCCGCGCCGTGTCGTTGCCCGGTTCGCCGCTTGCGGTCCAGGCGGTCACCGAGTAGGCGCCGCGCGGCCCGGCGGTCCAGGTCCGGCTGAAGTAGCGGTCAATGCTGTCCCCGGCTGTGAGGGAGATGCCGGTCTCGGTCGTGTCGTAGACCACCGCCCCGAGCGAGTCGGCAATCTGCAGCGTCACGTCGAAGGTCGCCGGGTACTGGCCGTAGTTGTGCAGCCTAACCTGCGGCGTCACGACCGTGCTCAGCGGCACCTGGCCGACCGGCGCGAGTACCAGGCTGACGCCTGCGTCCGGCCCGACCCAGTCGACGAGGTTGCTGGGGTCGGTGTCGAATGCCTCGCCCCACCGCGTGCCCCCGCCCAGCGTCACCGTCACGTGCCCGCTGCTGCCCAGCTTCTCGATGTTGGAGCCGGCGGTGCCGGAGAAGGCGACGTGGTCGAGGCCGTCGAGGGTCTGGCTGTTTTCGATCTTGAGCATCGGCCCGGTGCTGGTGCCGTGCTCGAACGCGCAGGAGTCGAAGTCGTTGGCCGGGTCAATTGAGCCGGCGATGCTCACCCCGAGAGTGTCAGGGTACAGGAACTGGGCGTGGCGCGCGCCGATGGTGCCGCCCGAAGCCACGGAGAAGGCGTAGGGGAAGCCGGCCGAGAGCGCGGTCACGACCGAGGCGGTGTCGGCGCCGCCCACGGCGAGGAAGGTCGCGCCGGAGTCGACACTGACCCCGCCCGATGCCGCGTCGGTGCCCAATGTCAGGGTGCGCTTGCCCAGCGCGAAGGTGCCGGCAATGGCGCGGAAAGTGCCGCCGACCGGCAGGTCGCGGAATATCGCCAGCGAGCCGCCGCCGGTCTTGTTCATCGCGAGGTCGTGGAACGTGGCCGGCTGGTTGACCGAGCTGATGCCGGTGCCGTCAAAGGTCACGGCGCCGCCCGTGCCCGCGGCAAACGTGCCCGAGCCGGTGAGGTCGCCGGAGACGAACATCGGCGCGGAATCGTTGACCGTGCCGTTGTTCGTCACGGTCGGGAAGCGGTATCCCTTGCCGGCGGCAAAGGTGCCGGCGAGGTTGAGGGCCGTACCAGGGTTCACGGTCAGCGCGGTCTGTACGCGCACGAAGCTGTCGGTCTCGGCACTGCCCGACTGGTAGAAGCGCACCACGGCGCCGCCGGTCTTCTCGATCCGCAGGTCGTTGAACCACCAGGCGACACGGGGCGAGCCCGAGCTCCAGCCGTGGAGGTTGACGTACGACGAGGCGCTGCCGACGAACCGGATGACCGCGGTGCCACTCGCCTGGAAACATGTGACGAAGTTGCCGCACGCGATGCTGCCATTGAAAGTGATGGTGCCGCCGGTCGCGTACCAGCCCCAGCCGGTGTTGTTGGTGAAGAGCTGGAGGTTCAGATTGGTGCCGGTGCCGGTGTAGTTCACCGTGCCGGCCGAAATGTCCATCCGGTGCTGGGCGTTGGCGATGTCCTGCCGGAAGATGTTCACGACCGCGTTCGCGTCGGAGACAAAGAAGTAACCCAGGCCCCACTGGTACAGGTAGTAGATGCTCACGGTCGAGGCACCGGTCACCCGGAACCGCCCGGCAAAAGTGCCGCCGACCCGGGCGTTGGTGACCGACGCGTCGAGGTTGCGGCCGTTGGTCACGAAGTTGCCGGTGTCGACGCTGACCGCGAACGAGCCGGGGTAGCGGGCCGAGACGTTCTGGTTCAGGGTCACCGACGACAGCGTGTCCGACTTGCTGACGTAGAGCCGCCAGAAGCTGGTCGGGTTGGTGCCGTCGATGGTCGCCGCGCCCGGCCCTTTGAAGAACACGTAGCCGTTGACCAGCGAGTCGGTGCCGTTGTTCGTCCAGCTGCCGTAGACCTGTGCCGAGTAGGCGCCGCTGATGACGAACTTGCCGCCCGATGCGATGGTCAGGTTATTGACCGCGTAGCTTGCTTCGAGCACCACGCGGTGCCCGATGCTGACGTTGTCCACCTGGCCGGGAACTCCGGCCGGGCTCCAGGTGGAAGTTGAGCCCCAGTTGCCGTCGGCCACGCTGACGTAGTCGAGGGCCATTACTGGGGCAGCCGCGAGCGCCAGCAGGGCGAGCGCGGCGAGCATGGTCCTGTGCTGCATTGTCTGCCTCCTTGAGGGCCGGATGGCCCACATTGTGCCTTGGGACGGTCATTGGCCGCCCCATGCAGTATAGGCGGGCTGCTTTGGCGGTGTCAAGCGCTCTCGGCCTGTGTGACCACGGGGGCGGCGCAAGCCGCCCCCGTGAGGTTGAATCGGTCTGTCTAGCGTTCGACCACGAGCTTCTGCGAGCCGGTGAAGTCTCGCGACGAGAGCTTGACCAGGTAGACGCCCGCGGCGAGGCCGCGCAGGTCGAGGTCGACCGTGCCGGTGCGGCCCAGCGCGAGGCTGCGGGTCAGCACGGTCCGGCCGGTCACGTCCACGACCCGGACGGTCGCCGGCCCGGCGGCCGGCAGGCTGTAGCGCAGTGAGGCGCGGCCCGAGGCGAGCGGGTTGGGCCCCAGCGCGAACCCGGCCGGCCCGGCCGCCCGCTCGGCCATCACGCCCGAGCGCTTCGGCGCCGCGAGGGGCGCAATGCCGGGCGTGTACTTCCAGAACTCGCTTGTCTTATTGCCCTTCAGCGCGTAGAAGACGTCGTCGTATTCGATGATGTCGGCGCCGGCCTTCACCCGCTTCTTCTTGAGCGTGGAGCCGATCTGCGGCATCGTCTCGCACTCGCCCCAGGTGTCGAGCAGGGCGTCGTAGCGCCAGAACTCGGCGGTGTTGCCGCCCTTGAGTGCCCAGATGGCGTCATCGTAGAAGACTGCGCAGCCGCCGTCCTTGCTCTTCTTGCTTTTGCCCGTCTTGGTCGACAGGAACGGCATCCCGGCCAGGCTGGTCGTGGACCAGGCGCGCGTGGCGACGTTGTAGGTGAAGAATTCGTGGTACTTGGCCTTGTGGGCGTAGATGACCGTGCTGTCGTTGCCGTACCGCCGCGATACCAGCCAGGACCCCTTGTCCCACTTGGGCTTGGCGCCGATGGGTGCGTCGGGCAGGGTCTCCCAGGTCAGGCTTTCGACGTTGAAGCGGTAGAACTCGGTCTTGTAGCCCTTGAGCAGGTAAATGTAGCTCGAGTCGCCGCCGCGGCCCCGGACGTAGACCATGTCGGTACCGCCCTTGACCTTCTTGTTGGACAGGCCGAGCGGCACGTCGGTCAGCTGCTCCCAGGTCATGAGGTTGTAGCTGAAGCGCCAGAACCCGGTGGTGTTGTTGCCCTTGGTGGCGTAGATGTAGCCGTCGTTGCCGACACAGCCGACCGAGCCCTTGTTGGGCTGCTTGGCCTCGACGCCGAGCGGCCACGTCGGCAGTTCGTGCCAGACCAGGCTCTCGGCCTCGCAGTAGTAGAAGTCGCCGGTCTTGTAGCCCTTGGCGACGAAGAACCGGTTGCCGTCCTCGACCAGCCACGCGCCGTCTTTCACCGCCCGGCCCGAGGGCGTGAGCGGGATTGGGGACGGCACCTCGGTCCAGGTGCCGGCCGTGGCGACGTTGACACTGAAGTCGCCGGTCGCGGTGTCGTTGGACGGGTCGGTGTCGCCGGCGAGCACGGTCCAGGCGGTCGTCGTGTAACTGCCGACGGGGTTGGCGGTCCAGGTCGGGAAGTTCTGGTTGGTGAAGCCGTTGCCGGCGACGCTGATGCCGGTGACGGTCTGGTTGTAGACCTCGGCGTTGCCCGCGTCGCGGATGATGAAGTGGGCTTCGCAGGTCGCGTTGTCGGCCGTGTAGTTGGTTATGCGGATGCGCGGCGTCACGATCGTGCCGGGCGCAACCAGGCCGGCGGGTGCGCTTATACTGGATACACCGACGTCGCCGCCCAGCACCTCGACCGTGTCGTTGTCGCAGTCGTTGCCCGGGTTGAGGTCGCCGGTCAGCTCGGTGCAGGAGGTGACGGCGAAGCGGCCCGGCGTGCTCGCGGTCCAGTCGGGGAACGTGACGTAAAGCCAGGTGCCCGGCGCGTGGCCCGACACGGGCATGGTCATATTGTAGCCGCCCGCGATCGTCATCCGGACGTTGTAGGATGTCGGCGTCGTGTTGCCGAAGTTGTACACCGAACAGGCCGGGGTGACGATTGTCCCGAGGTTGACCGTGCCGGTCGGGGCGAGCACCCGCGTGACGCCGACGTCAGGGATGATGCCGATGTTGTAGTACTCGGGCACGCCAATGCAGTTGGCGTCGGTGAGATGCCGGCCGCCGAATACCCACATCGCGGGGATGCCGTTCTGGCCGGGATTGCCCGGCACGATGACGCCGGCGTGGTTGCGCCGATTGGTGTCCAGCGTCGCGAAGCTGGTCCACGAGTTGCCCGTCACGTCGTAGATGTGACAGAGGTTGGTGTCGTTGGGCCAGGAGTCGCCGCCGGCCACGATGACCTTGTTCTGGAAGATATAGGGCGCGGCTGCACCGATGCCGAAAGCGCGTGCTTCGCCGCAGACCCGAGGCAGAGCCGTGACCGCGGACCAGCCTGCGGCCGGCGTGCGGGTGTCGAACTTGTGGCACACGCGCACGGCATTGAGCGGGAAACTGCCCTGGTTCACCGTGTCGCCGCCCATCGCGTAGATGACGCTGTCGACCGCGCAGAGGTTTGTGTAGGCGCGCGGCACGGGCAGGTCGGCCGTCGTTATCCGGAACCAGCGCGTGCCGGCCGCCGCGAGCGGGTCAAAGCGCCAGGTCTGGCCGACTACGGTGTAAGGAAGGCCACTGAGGTAGGCGCCGCCAGTCAGGTACACTTTGTTGTTGACCGCGACGCAGTTGAATGCCGAGTAGACGCGGCTCGACGCGTCGCGGCCCGGGAACGGGTCGGTCGTGATGACACGCCGCGAATTCGAACGCGGGTAGTACACCTGGACCGTGGTCTGGTTGGCGCCGGTCGAGCCGCGGCCGCCGACGATGTAGAGACCATAGGTGTCGCCGGCTGCGAGGTTCCAGTTGTCACGCAACAGGCAGATGTCGTAATTGGAAACCGCCACGGGCATGTCTACGCCCATATCGGTGTAGACGCCGGTGCGCGGGTTGAACCGCCAGATGCTCGAGTCGGTCGCGGCACTCGCGAGGCGACCGCCGAGGAAGTAGACCATCCCGGTGTCGCCGCCCGAGTAGTTCAGCGGGAAGTATTCGCCGTCGAGCCGCGTCAAGCGGAAGTCGGTCGGTTGGGTCGGGCCGTTCTGCCAGTCCTGGGCCAGCACGATTCCAGCCAGCAGGAGGATCGCACACAGGACCCTGAGTCTTGCCATCTTTGCCTCCACCGGGCGTTTGGGCTGCGCTTCTCTCCCGCCCGAATGAGAGAAGCGTCCCGCTGCCGGCGCGCGGCCGGGCAGGGGACGACTATCAGTAACCCTTACGGACTGCAACAGTCTAGTGTTTTCGGCGACCGCAGTCAAGTGGCCAGAGCAGTGGCCCGCCAGGCTGCGTCGTCGGCGCTACTTCCGAAGGACCAGTTTCTGCTCGGCCGCCCGGCCGGCTGAGGTCAACCGGACGAAGTAGACGTCCGAGGGCAGGAACCGGAGGTCAAGGCGGGCTGTCCCGCTGGCCGCGGACCCGATGGAGCGCACCAGGACCAGGCGGCCGGACGCGTCGTACAAGGAGAGGGTCGAGG
>JAWOHG010000183.1:0-10327 GCA_046485245.1 bacterium | reverse complement strand
CCGTGCTCGACTTCTTCGCCGGTTCCGGCACCACCGCCCACGCGGTCGCCAAGCTCAACGCCGAGGACGGTGGCGACCGCCGCTTTATCCTGGTCAGCAGCACGGAAGCCACCGACGTGCAAAGTGGCGGACCGCGGCGGCGGTCGTGTTCGCGGTCGCGATGCTGGTCGGGTGCGAGCCGAGCGTGGAGGATTACCTGCCCGAGCCGAACGTGTACTGCGTGGTGCGCGCGGGCAACGATACCCTGCGCCTGCTGGCCGGGATGAGCATACCCTACAAAGACTCGGTGCCGCAGTCCGGGCGCTGGAACGGCGTGGCCGGAGTGGACGCGCGGGTGTGGGGCCGGGTCGGCGAGGCGGTGCTCGAGCCGAAGTCGGACAGCGCCGGGTACTACGGCGCGACCGGTTTCGTGCCGCAGCCGGGCGAGACCCTGCAACTGGAGGCACGCTACCCGTCGGGCGAGGTCGTGCGCGGCAGCACGATGGTGCCGGGCACGTTCGGCATCGAGCAGGTGGTGGCCGACACCGTGTTCGACGTGTGGTGGCCGGGCGAGACTCTGTGGTCCCTGCGTCTCGAAGTGCGCTGGAACGAGAGCCCGCACGCGGCGCGCTACGGCTCTCGCCTGACCGTGTTCTGGAGCAGCGCCGACACCTCGGTCGAGCAGACCTGGACCAATAGCTGGGTGAGCGGGACGGCGGACTCGACCCGGCTCACGTTCCAATACTACTACGAACCCCGGCCGGGCGAGCTCGACTCGGCCAAGCTGGACTCGGTGCGCCTGGGCGTGGAGGCGGCCGACCGCAACCTCGCCGAATACCGGGAGTTCGCCTGGTGGATGGGTGGCAGCAACCGGGATTTGTTGCACCTCGACGGCGGGCTGGGCGTGTTCGGTTCGCGCACGACGTGCCGGGACACGGTCGTCAGGTTGTCGAGTGACGACTGTCGATTGGCGACAGGACCACCGCAGGCAAAAGAGGTCGGCCGCACCAGTTCAGTGCGGCCGACCAAGTTGCGGAGAGCGGCACCTGCGGCCGGTGGACTCGAGGTTAACCGATGACCGACATCGGCAGGTGCAGCAGGTTCAGACGGTGACTGTTCCGCCTCGTTGCACCCATTCGCAAGTGATGGGTGGAGGAATCCGTCCTTTCCCCAGGCGGTAAGTCGTCCACCTAAGCCGTGTGCTCAGGTACCGGCTTCCCCGCGCGTAACCACCTCCCTATCTCCGTCCCTTACCCAAGGGTCGTTGCCCCACACATTTAAGCCTCGCAGGCATTCCTTCGCGTCCCTTTTGCCTGACAGCAGGGGGCTTTGTCGGGCGTGCCCCATCACACCTGACCATGCCCTGCCCAGCCCACCTTTTGTTCCTTGAATCAGCCCTGCATGAATGAGGACGCACTGGTAACCGTCGGTGACCAGTCGACGACCCCAATTGTCTAACGTGCATCTTCTGTGCCAGAATCGGCCGAATCCCTCAAAAGATAAGAGTCGCTGTTTCAATGTGTTGCTGTCAGGCCCGATTCGGCGCGGCGTCTGTTCGCCGCTTATTTAGCATCGGGCTGCCGAATTTCTCGGCAGTCGGGTGCTTGACGGCTCGCGGCGGCAACTTATACTCGCACGGTCTCTTAGCCCGAAATGGAGGACAGAATGCGTCGAAAGATTGCCGTGGCGGTAATGGCCCTGGCGACTGCGGTCGCCTTCGCCGATGTGTCGGTCGAGCGGTTTTCCCGTACCACCCTGCTCGCCGGGTTGGGCACGATGGAGTCCAACGACCGCGTGGGCCTGCAGGGCGACAAGCGGGTCGTCGACACCGATTCGCGGATTGTCGGCGGCGTGCTGGGACTGGTCGGCGGCGGCGCGACCAAAGCAGGGCAGGTCACGCGGCTGGACCGAGACTCGATATGGGACCTCGACCACAAGGCCAAGACCTACGCGGTGCGGCCCATCACGTTTCCCGCCGACAGCGAAATCGCCGGGCTCAACGCTCAGGCCGAAGGCAGCACCGGCGAAGCCGAGAAGCAGAACTGGCGCGTGAAGCGTTCAGAGGTGAAGGTCGAGAAGACGGGCGGCGAGAGGAACATCAACGGGTTCGCCTGCACCGAGTACCTACTGACCTGGACGCTGGTGCTCGAGGATACCGTGAAGAAGGAAGAACTCGAGCAGAGCATGACCACGCGGTCGTGGAACACGCCGCTGACCGATGAACTGAAGGTCGCGCAGGCGGCCGAGGCCGAGTTCAACCGCAAGCTGTACAAGAAGATGGGCGTCGAGGTGTCGACCGAAGAGATGCAGGATATGGGCGGGGCGCTGCTGACCGGCACCTACGGCCTGGACAGCCGCGAGACCGCGCGGAAGATGGCCGAGGTGAACGCCGAGCTGGCCAAGATGTCGGGCTACGCGATTGTCACCGAGACGCAGTGGCGCGTGAAGGGCGATTCGACCAAGGCGGTCGAGCCGGAGCCCGAACCCGAACCGGCGTCGGGCGGGCTGAGCGGGATGCTGTCGCGTAAGATCGCCAACGCGGTCGCGCCCAAGCCGAAGAACCCGAACGAAGGCATGCTGTTCTCGTCCTACAACGAGCTAAAGGCGGTGAAGCTCGAGCCGGTGCCGGCAGAGCGGTTCGAAGTGCCGGCCGGGTACAAGCCGGCGAAGTAGAACCCAGAAGGCGAAACCCGAAACTCGAAGCCCGAAACCAAACGGAAGGCGGCCGGTTACACGAACCGGCCGTCCTTCATTATCGGCTTGCCGTCGCCGTAGACGGTGAAGTTCTTGCGGGTGTCGCAGACCATGTCCCAGTGCAGGGACGACTTGTTGCGGCCGCCGGACTCGGGCAGGGACGCGCCGAGGGCGATGTGCATCGTGCCGCCGATCTTCTCGTCGAACAGCGTGTTGCGCGTGAACCGAGTGATGCCGTAGTTCGTGCCGAACGCCAGTTCGCCGACGTAGCGCGCCCCGGCGTCGGAGTCGAGCATCGACTTGAGGTAGTCTTCGCCCTTGTCGGCGCGGGCTTCGATTGCCTTGCCCTTCTTGAACACCAGCCGGACATTCTGTACCTCGCGGCCGCCGTAGACCGCGGGGAAGGTGTAGCGGATGCGGCCCTCGGCCGAGTCCTCGACCGGGCCGGTGAACACCTCGCCGTCGGGGAAGTTCTCGTGGCCGTCGCAGTTGATCCACTTGCGGCCGGCGACAGAGAAAGTGAGGTCGGTGTCGAGCCCGACGATGCGGATTGTCTTGATGCGGCCGAGGCGGCGGCAGAGCACGGCCTGCGAGCGCGAGAGCTTCTTCCACTCCGCGACCGGGTCGCGGGCGTCGAGCTTGCCGGCGCGGAACACGAAGTCGCGGTAGTCGTCGAGCGACATCTCGGCGTCCTGCGCCGAGGAGTGGGTCGGGAACTGGGTGCCGCACCAGCGCAGGCTGCCCGACGCGATGCGCCCAAGCAGCGCGTCGAACAGCGGCTTGCGCGCCTTGCGCGAGCGGGCGATGCGAGCGGGGTCGACGCCGGTGAGCTCGCGGCTGTTGTAGCCGCCCCAGACGGACAGCAGGCAGTCGACGCGTCCCATCTCGGCCTTCTCGAACGGCGCGACGAACTCGAGCTGCGCGTCCTTGGCGTTGGCATAGAACGCCGACTGGAAATCGGGCAGGGACGCGCGCACGTACGGGTGGGCGCCTGCGCGCAGCACCTCGACATAGGCGGCGCGCAGCAGGTCGGCGGACAGGGCGCTGCCCTCGAGCCGGACGAGGTCGCCGCGCTTCACGCCGATGCTGTAGCGGACGAGAACGCGGGCGAGTTTTTCGAGCATCTGGTCAGCCATTCAGAGCCTCCATCTTGAATCTGCCGTTTTCGTACACCAGCCGGCCGTCGGCCCAGATTTGCCCCGGGTTCATCGACCGGATGAGGTCCCAGTGGATGCCGGACTTGTTTGCACTGCCGCACTCGGGGTAGCCGGCGCCGAGGGCGATGTGGATTGTCCCGCCGATTTTCTCGTCGAACAGGATGTTGCCGGTCGGCCGGGTAATGCCGTAGTTCAGCCCGAACGCGACCTCGCCCAGGAGGCGCGCGCCCGGGTCGGTGTCGAGCAGGGCATTGAGCACGTCCTCGCCCTGTTCGGCCGTGGCCTTGACCACGCGGCCGGCCTCGAAATCGAGCGTCACCCCGGTCACTCGACGGCCCGACTGGCTTCCCGGTACGTCGAACCGCACCCGGCCACTGGCCGAGTCCTCGACCGGCGCGCTGAACACCTCGCCGGACGGGAAGTTGGCCTTGCCGTCGGAGTTGATCCACTTGCGACCTTCGACCGAGAGCTCCAGTTCGAAGCCGGGCGCCTCGTAGCGCAGCGTCTTGATCGTGTTCAGGAAGTCTACGAACACCTGTTGAGCACGCGACAGCTCAAGCCACGCCGCGACCGGGTCGGCCCGGTCGCAGAAGCAGGCCGCGAATACGAAGTCCTCGTAGTCGGGAAGCGACATCCCGGCCTCCTGCGCGGCCGCGGCGGTCGGGAACTGGGTGATGCAGGTGCGCAGTTCGCCGCGGCCCTTGCGCTCCATTGAACGCTCGAAGAGCGGACGCTGGGCACGGCGTGCGAGCGCCAGCCGGTCCGGCGGCACGCCGGACAAGGCACGCAGGTTGTCCTCGGCGCGGACGACCAGCCGGGCGGTCACGAGTTCGATTTCGACACGGCTCGGCTCGGGGATGAAACCGAGCTGCGCGTCGTTGCCGTCGCGGAACAGGATTTCCTCGAGTTCGGGAAGGCGTGTGCGCACGACCGGGTTGGCGCCGACCGCGACGGCGCGGCGGTACACCTCGCGGACCAGGGGCAAGCCGGCTGGCTCGGACTGGATGAGGAGGTAGTCGCCGGCCCTGAGCGCGAGGCTGTGGCGGGCGATGGTGTCGGCCATTCTCTCGATGCGAATGTCAGGCATCAGCAATTGTCGATTGACGATTGTCGGTTGTCAAATGGGCGCGGCAGGGCTCAGCCGATGTCGCGGCCCCGGGTGGCGAATGAGCCGTACGCGGCGGCCGCGACGGTCACGACGCCGACGGCCGCGAGCAGGACGCGGCCGGGCAGGAGCCGCGTGGCCTGGCCAAGCCCGAGCGCGAACAGGGCGAGGGCGACGTGGGTCAGCCACTCACGGGCGGCGAAGATGCGGCCGCGGACCTCGTCGGGCACGGCCTGGTGCAGCAGGGTGTCCATCCCGATGTAGAGCGGCGAGATGCCCAGGCCGGCGATGAAGGCCAGCGCAGCGACGTGCTCGAAACGGCGGGCAAAGGCCAGTCCGATTACCGCGAGGCCGATGGCTATGAAGCAGGCGAGCATCACGCGGTGCCGCGGCACGCCCCGGACAACGCCATAGACCGCGGTGGACAGCAGCAGGCCGACCGCGCCGATGCCGGCGACAAACCCGACGCCGCGCGTGCCGAGGCCGAGCCCGCCCGCCGCCGTGCCCTGGATGATGGGTACGTAGAGCACGACCGCGGCCGCGCCGACGAGCACCAGCAGCAGCGCCGAGCAGTAGACGAACAGCACCGCCGGGGTCTGCGGGACCACGACCAGCGCTTCGTGCAGGTCGGCGACGACGTGACCGGTCCGGCGTGCGATTGCCGACCCGATGGAGTCGGGGGAGGAGGGGCGAGGGACAGGGGGCGAGGGACGGGGGGCGAGAGAAACCCGAAACCCGAAACTCGCATGACGAAACAGGCGGAGGGGACGGGGGACTAGGGACAAGGGGCGAGGGGTGCGTTCCTGCGGGGCGATGCTGCGGTAGACCACCAGCAGGGCGACGACCGAGACGGCGTAGGTCAACGCGTCGATGTAGAACCCGGCGGCCCAGGGCGGGTGGATGCCGACGCGGGACCAGCCCGGCCAGTCGACGATGAGGCCGCCGCCGAGCACGCCGAGCACGGTCGCGACCCGGCCGGCCACGTTCATCACCGAGTTGGCGCCGAGCACGCGGTCCGCCCCGACGAGGTTGGGGATGCTTGCCAGCCGGGCGGCCTGAAACAGCACGCCGAAGAGGAAGACGAAGAAGGCGAGGGCGTAGACCAACGCGAGCGAGCCGGTCGCCAGCGCCAGGAGCGGCACGCAGAGCACCAGCAAGGTGCGGGCCGAGTCGGCGACGACCATCACCGTCCGCCGGTCCCAGCGGTCGACGAGCACCCCGGCCAGCGGGCCGAACAGCACCGCGGGCAGGGCCGCGAGCACCGGCAAGGTCGAGAGCACGCGCGCGCCGTCCCAGCCGTGACGCTGGGTGAACCAGGCGACCATCGCGAGCAGGGCCATGTAGTCGAGCTTGTCCCCGAACAGCGATACCGCCTGGGCCGCGGCGAAGATGCGGAAGCTGCGGTTGCGGAGGACCGGCGGATGAGGGACGGGGGGCGGAAGGCGATTGCAGATTGCAGATTGCAGATTGCAGATTCGCGCCGGCAGAGGACCCGGCGGGGGACGGCTAGCGGGGTCGGCCGGCGGCTGCGTCAACGGCCGAGGCGAGGATTGGGGTAGCGTTCGATGAGTTCGGAGTACAGCGCCTCGACCTGCCCGGCGATTGCGGGCCAGCCGAAGGCGCCGGCGCGCTCGCGCCCGGCCGCACCCATCCGTCCGCACAGGGCCGGGTCCTTAAGCAGTCGGACCACGACCGCGGCGAGCGCCGAGGCGTCGCAGGGCGCGTGGAACAGGCCCTGGATGCCGTCCTGCATCACCGTGCGGTAGCCGGGGATGTCGGACGCGACTACCGGCCGGCCCGACGCCATCGCCTCAAGCAGGACGATGCCGAAGCTCTCGTTGCCGACCGCGGGTGAGCAAAACACCCGGCTGGCAGCGAAGTAGCCGGGCCGGGCCTCGCCGGGAACGAGGCCGACCCAGCGGACGTGGCCTTCGACTTCGCGGCTCAGGTAGTGTCGGTACGAGTAGCCGAGCAGGCCGGTGCCGACCACGAGCAGTTCGACGTCGGGCACGTGCCGGACGATTTCGGGCAGGGCCATCAGCAGGTACTTCAGGCCCTTGCGCGGCTCGATGCGGCCCATGAAGAGGATGCGCGGCCGGCCGTCGGCCAGCTCCCTCGGCACGGTCACGTCGGGACGAAACAGGTTCGTGTCGATGCCGTTGGGGATGATGCGGTAGGGGCCGGGAAAGTACTTCTCGTGCGACGCGCGGGCGGTCGCGGATACCGCCACGATGCCGTGCACCGCGTTGAAGTACGGGCGCAGGAAGCTGCGTGAGAACGAGTAACCGAGGCTCGCGTCGTGGCCGGCGTGGAAGGTGATGACACGGATGCACCGGGCCGCCCGAATGGCGGCGAGCGGGAAGGTCGGGGCGAGCGAGCCGTGGACGTGGACGACGTCGAAGCGCTCGCGCCGGAAGAAATCACTCACCTGCTTGACCGGGCGCCAGGCCAGGGGCAGGCGGGCAAACGACTTGTTGGCCGGGATGAGCAGGCCGTGGCCGATGCGGTGGACGTGCCCTTCTTCGGGGACTCGGTCCAGGGCTTTGAGGATTCGGCCCTCGAAGTTCGAGGTCAGCACCTTGACCGTGTGGCCGCGGCGGCGGAGTTCGACCGCGAGGTTGTGGACGTGCTCGGCCACGCCGCCGATGTACGGGTAGTAGTTGTCGGTGGCCATGCAGACCCGCAAGCGACGATTCCCGATTTCCGATCTCCGATTGCCGATTTCCGACCGGGCAGACCGGGCTTCGGGAGGCGAGGGGCGGTCGCCGGTCATACTCGGCGGGCGAGAAGTGAGAAGTAGTGCTGTTCGATGCGGTCGGCGACGCGCGGCCAGGCAAAGCCCAGCGCTTTCTCGCGCCCGGCCGCACCCATCCGGCGGGCCAGTTCGCGGCCGGACAACAGGCGTACGATGCGGTCGGCGATGGCGGCCGAATCACCGGGCGGCGCGAGCAGGCCGTCAACGTTGTCGGCCAGCACCTCGCGGTAGCCGTGGATGTCGGACGCGACCACCGGCTTCGCCGTGGCCATCGCCTCGAGGAGGATGATGCCGAAGCTCTCGTGCCCGGTGGACGGCGCGCAGAAGACGTCGCACGCGGCGTAGTAGGCAGCGCGGTCGTCGCCGAACACCGTGCCGACGAAACGGACCGAATCGCGCACGGCCGGGGACAGCCGCGCGCGGTAGTAGTCGAGGCTCTGCGGGCCGGCACCCGCTACGACGCAGAGCACGTCGGGGATGCGCTGCCTGATGGCGGGCAGGGCGCGCAGGAGGTGTTCGAGGCCCTTGCGCGGGTCGAACCGGCCCATGAAGAGTATCTTGGGCCGGGAGTCGGCGAGTTCGGGAACCGGGCTCGCGTCGGGCCGGAACAGGTCCGTGTCGATGCCGTTGGGGATGATCTCGTACTCGCCCGGGAAGTACAGCGAGGTCGACCAGCGTGCCGCCTGGGAAACCGCGACCGGGCCGTCGATGCGCCGGAAGTACCGCCGCAGCAGCGGGCGGAACAGCGCGTAACCGGCGTTGCGGTTGTGGCCGGCGTGGAAGGTGAACACGGTGAGCGGCCGGTTGCCGCCCGCGCCGGCGGCGTGCAGGGCGCAGAGCGGCAGGGTCGGGGCGAGCGAACCGTGGATGTGGATGACGTCGAACTGCTCCTGTCGGAAGTAGCGGCGGACCTGGCCGACCGGGTCGGCGGCGACCACCAGCCGGGCGTATGAGCCGTTGGTCGGCACCAGCACGCCGCGGCCGATGCGCCGCACCTTGTCCTCGTCGGGGAGCCAGACGGTGTCGCCGTCGGCCGGGGTGCGCGCGGTCAGGATGCGGACGTCGTGGCCGCGGCGGCGCAGTTCGGCCGAGAGATAGCGCATGTGCTCGGCGACGCCGCCGACGTGAGGGTAGTAGTAGTCGCAGACCATGCAGACACGCAAGGGACGATTTCCGATTGCCGATTTCCGATTGTCGATTTCCGACCGGGCAGACCGGACACCGGGAGTCGGGGGTCGAAGGTCGCCTTCGGCTGCCAGGACCAGCTCCTACTTCGCGCTCGTCTCGCGGTACGCTGCGAGCCCGCCTTCAAGCAGGCGCATCGCGCGGTCCAGGTCGTCGCAGTTGAGTACGTAGGCGATGCGGATTTCGTCGCGGCCCTTGCTCGGTGTGGCGTAAAAACCATCCGCCGGGGCGACCATGACCGTTTCGTTGTCCTTGTTGAAGCGGTCGAGCATGAAGATTGCGAACTTCTCGGCGTCGTCGATGGGCAGCTTGGCGACGACGTAGAACGCGCCGTTGGGCTTGCGGCAGATGACGCCGGGTATCCGGTTCAGGCTCTCGACCACCACGTCACGCCGGCAGCGGTACTCGGCAATGACCCCTTCGATGTAGGAGTCGGGCACGGCGAGCGCGGCCTCGGCCGCGAGCTGGTCGACCGTCGGCGGGCAGAGCCGGGCCTGGGCGAACTTGAGCATCGCCGCGATTAGCTGGGCGTTGCGCGTGACGACGCAGCCGACCCGGGCGCCGCAGGCGCTGTAGCGCTTCGAGATGGAGTCGACCATTATCGCGTGGTCGACCATGCCCTCGAGGTTGAGCGCCGAGAGGTGCGGCCGGTCGTCGTAGATGAACTCGCGGTATACCTCGTCGGCGATGAGGTATATGTTACGCTCGATGCAGAGACGGCGCAGGCGTTCGAGTTCGTCCGCGGTGTAGACCACGCCGGTCGGGTTGCCCGGGTTGGAGTAGAGTATAGCACGGGTGCGCGGGGAGATGGCGGCGACGAAGTCGTCAAAGGGCGGGAGGGCGAAGCCGTCCTCGGCCCGGCAGGTGACCGGCACGAGGCTGACCCCGGACATCGCCGCGAAGCCGGCGTAGTTCGTGTAGAACGGCTCGGGCACGATGACCTCTTCGCCGACATCGGCGACCGCCTGGAGGGCGAACAGGATGGCCTCGGAGCCGCCGGTCGTCACGAGTATGTCCTTGGGCTCGACCGAGATGCCGACGCGGCGGTAGTACTCGACGAGCGCGCGGACATACGAGGGCAGGCCGCCGGACGGGCCGTAGGCCAGCGTCTTGGCCGTGAACTCGTGGTAGCCGCGCAGCATCTCGACCGGGGTCTCGATGTCGGGCTGGCCGATGTTGAGATGGTAGACCTTGACGCCGCGCTCCCTGGCGCGGTCGGCATAGGGCGCGAGCCGGCGGATGGGCGATGCGGGCATCCCCTTGGCGCGTTCAGACAGGGCAAGACGATTAGCCATAAGTCTCCTTAGGTGCAAAGAAGCAGGTCAGCGGCCAGGAGCCGGAGATCAGAGGACAGAGTTACGAAGTCAAAAGCCAGAAGTCAAAGGCCAACAGCCAAAGGTCACAAGCCAAAAGTCAGAGGCCGGAGGCCGGGGCGCGGACGGGCAGGCCGTC
>JAWOHG010000277.1:0-17290 GCA_046485245.1 bacterium | reverse complement strand
GACCTCTCAAAGACCGAACTGCTGGGCCTGTTGGACCTGGCGACCGACCTGAAGAAGCAGCTTCTGACCAAGCCCCGCATCGACTCGGCGCCCGGTACCGTTGCCGCGCTGATATTCGAGAAGCCGTCCCTGCGCACCCGCGTGACCTTCGAGGTCGCGATGCGCAACCTCGGCGGCTCGGCCGTGTACCTCGGGCCCTCCGACATCGGGATGGGCAAGCGCGAGACCGTGGAGGACATCGCCAAGAACCTGTCGCGCTGGGTCGACTGCATCATCGCCCGCGTGTTCGCCCACCAGACCATCGTCGAACTGGCGCAGTACGCGACCGTGCCGGTGGTGAACGCGCTCTGCGACCTGGAGCACCCGTGCCAGATTCTGGCCGACCTGTTGACCGTGAAGGACCACCGCGGCTCGGTCGAGGGCGCGACCATCGCCTGGACCGGCGACGGCAACAACGTGTGCAACTCGCTGATGCTCGCCTGCACCCTTGTCGGCGCGCACTTGCGCGTGGCCACGCCCCGGGGTTTCGAGCCGCCGGCCGCGGTCACCGCCAAGTCGAAGGAGTACGCCGCGCAGTCCGGCGCTGTCCTGACCCTCACCCACGACCCGCTGGAGGCCGCGCGCGGCGCCGACTTCCTCTACACCGACGTCTGGGCGTCGATGGGCCAGGAAGGCGAGGCGGCCCAGCGCGCTTCGATATTCCGGCCGTTCCAATTGAACAAGGCCCTGCTCGACGTCGCCGCGAGCGGCGCCAAAATCCTGCACTGCCTGCCCGCGCACCGCGGCGAGGAAATCTCGGCCGAGGTGCTGGACGGGCCGAATTCGGTAGTCCTCGACCAGGCTGAGAACCGGCTCCACGCCCAGCGGGCGCTGCTGCACCGGCTGCTCGGCAAGGCCAGCCAGCCCAAAGGAGGCAAGAAATGAGAGCCCTCGCAGTAATCCTGCTGATTGCCGGCGCCGCGCTCGCAATCGAGGTCGGCATCGAGCCGGTGGTCGAGACCGGCGCCGACGGCATCGAGCGCATGTGGTACCGCATCAACACCGAGAACGGCCCGCTGTATGACCGGCCCATCGAGCGGCCCGCGGTCCCCGCGGCGCGCTCCGACACCGGCGTGCTCTGGGTCGACCGCAACCACCGCTTCGGCATCGCCCAGTCGGTGGGCATCTCCGCCGACGGCGCGCACATCCTCGCCAACTGGTACCTCAACGCCCAGCACGCCGGCTACTACCGGACGCTGGCGACCGAGGTGCCCATCTGGGAGAGCCCGGGCGACTTCACCTGGGCCTATGGCGGCCACCAGGTCGGCGTGTCCTCTGACGGCCGGGTGATGGCGATGTCCAAAACGACCGCGGTGAACAAGTGGTCGCGCAATTCGGGCTGGCCCGACTGGGTGTACAGCTACCCGGCCACGGCCGGCGGGTTCGCGACCGTGTCCGACGACGGCTCATCGGTCATCGCCTGCCAGAACGGCACGCTCTACTGGCTCGACCCGCTCGACGGCTCGGTGGTCCTGAGCGCGCCGGTGAGCGAGCCGGGCCGGCTCCAGGGCATCGACGTCACGACCGACGGCTCCATCGTCGCGGTGACGGTGTATGACTCCTGCATGGTGTACGAGGCCGGGGCCCGGCGCGGCGCCGTGCCCATCGGCACGACCACCAGCGGCACCCAGTACGCGGCCAAGATATCGGGCGACGGCAGCGTGCTGGCGACCGGCGACTTCTATGGGATGCTCAAGCTGTACCGCTGGACCGGCACCGAGTACTCCCTGCGCTGGAGCGCCCAGGTCGGCACGCCGTGGGTCGCCGGCGTTGCGGTATCGCGCGACGGCTCGACCATAGCCTGCGGCACCGGCTACGCCAACGGCAAGCTCTGCCTGTTCGACTCCTCCTCGGCCACGCCGCTGTGGGTCTACCAGAACTTCGGCGGCACCGGCGCGTACGTCGCCTGCGTCGACCTGTCGGCCGACGGGTCGCGCGTCGCGGCCGCGTCCTGGGGCGACATCGCGCCCTCGGGCGACTTCCGCGTGTTCACGGTGATGAACCGCGGCGACACCACGCCGCTGGTGGCCATCACCCGCGACCAGGAGCCCGGCTCGCTGTTCGCCTGCGCCATCTCCGACGACGGCCAGTTCGCGACCGCCGGCGGCAAGGCGGTCCACGCCGGCCAGATGGGCAACGGCGGCGAGGTTTACGCCGTCATCATCGGCGCCTCGCCCGCGCGCAACGCCGGCGTCTCGGCCGTGACCGCGCCCACCCGCTACCTGCAGGTCGGCACCGCGGTCACGCCCGAGGCCGACGCGCGCAACTACGGCGACAGCACCGTGTCCATCCCGGTCCACCTCGTCATCGACAACGGGACCGACAGCATCGTCTACCACGACAGCGCGGTCGCGAGCAACGTCGCGCCCGGTTCGGCCGCGTCCGTGACCTTCGACCAGTGGACCCCGGACGCCTACGGCGCGTACGACTGCCGGTTCTACACGACGCTTTCCGGCGACGGCTACCCCGGCGACGACTCGCTCGTGGTCGCGGCCAAGTGCTTCCACGACGGCAAGCCGGTGCGCATCAGCCCGCCCTACGCCGAGATGACTGTCAACCGCTCGTTCACTCCGGGCGGCGCGGTCACCAACAACGGCTCGTACAACGACGCTATCAACTGCCGCCTGACCATCACCGACTCGTCCGGCGCGGTGCTCTACGTCGACTCGACCGTGACCGGTGCGGTCGCACCGGACGACACCGTCGCGGTCACGTTCCGGGACTGGGCCGCCACCGCGACCGGGCCCTACACCGCGCGGCTCGAGGCCCGCGCCGCCGACGACTTCGTGACCGACGACACCCTGCGCCTGCCGTTCGCCGTCACGTTCGAACTCATCTACGACGACGGCTCATACGAGGCGTTCTACTGGGTCGGACGCCAGGACAACGACAAGTTCTACGTGCGCTGCTCGCCCACGCTCAACCCGCCCTACGCCATCACCGGCGGCCGGATAATGGTCAACATCGCCAACACACCCTTCGACTACGTCGCGGTCTGTCCCGACGTCGGCGGGCTGCCCGACACCGCCAACGTGCTGGACGAGGCCTTCAACGTGATGGCGCCCTCTGCCCCGGGCTGGGCGAGTTTCACGCTCGACATCACCCGCACCACGCCCGACGACATCTGGCTCATCGCCCACTGGCCGCCCTCGGGCCCGGCAATGGGCATCGGCGCCGACGCGACCCGGCCCGTCGAGATGCGTTCCTACATCTCGTCCAACCAGGACCCGTTCCGGCAGTGGACCACGCACGACTGGATGATGCGGCTGATGCAGTCGCCCAACACCGCCGCGGCCGAGCCGGCCGCGCAGCCGCTGCGCCTCGGCCTGGCCCGCGTGACTCCCAACCCGGTGCGCTCGCTCGCCCGGTTCACGCTCGCCGCGCCCGGGCCCGGCCGCTACGAGCTGCAGGTGTTCGACAACACCGGCCGCCTCGTTGCCCGGCCCTTTGACGGCCGGCGCGACGCCGGCACCCACGAGCTCGCCTGGTCCGCGACCGACAACGACGGCAGCCGCCTGCCGCCCGGCGTGTACTTCGCCCGCCTGCTCGACCACACGCGCGGCAGTTCGACCGACCGCAAGTTCGTCCTGGCCCGTTAGTCCTGCCAGTTTCGGCACCGGGGGGCGGCGCGCGCTTGCCCTCCGGTGCTTTTTCTTTAGAATCCTGTCGTGAACACTCCGGACATCCTCGTCATCGGCGCCGGCCCGGCCGGCCTCACCGCCGGCCTGTACGGCGCCCGTTCCGGCCACTCGACGGTCGTGCTCGAACGCGCCCTGCCCGGGGGCCAGGTCGCGCTGACCTCCGAGGTCGAGAACTACCCCGGGTTCGCCGAGCCGATACAGGGCATGGCCCTGACCCAGGCGATGGAAGCCCAGGCGCGCCGGTTCGGCTGCACGGTCGAGACCGGCGAGGTCTCGGGCATCGCGGCCGAGACCGGCGGCCTCGTCGTCAGCACCACTGCCGGCGAGTATCGCCCGCGCACTGCCATCATCGCATCGGGTGTCATCTCCAAGCAGCTCGGCCTGGACCGGGAAGACGCGCTCCGCGGCCGCGGCGTATCCTACTGCGCGGTCTGCGACGGCCCGCTGTTTCGGGGCAAGGAAGTGGCCGTGGTCGGCGGCGGCGACTCGGCCCTGGACGAAACGCTCTACCTCGCGGGCATCTGCTCGCGGGTCCATCTCATTCACCGCCGCGACGAGTTCCGCGGCAACAAGACCGCGCAGGACCGGCTGGTCAAGCTGCCCAACGTCGTCTTCCACCTCTCCGCGCAGGTCACCGCGCTGACCGGCGAGAAACGGCTGGAGTCAATCGACATCACGTCCAGGAAGGACAACGCGGTCACCAACCTGCCGGTCAGCGGCCTTTTCATCTACGTCGGCTCGGTACCCAACACAACCTGGTGCCGGGGCGTGGTCACGCTCGACGAGCTAGGCTTCGTCGTCGCGGACAACCGCCTGCGCACGAACGTGCCCGGCCTGTTCGCGGCCGGCGACGTCCGCGTGACCCCGCTGCGCCAGATTGCCACCGCGGTCGCCGACGGCGCGCTGGCCGCGATGTCGGCCCACGACTACCTGAGCGGCTCTGCGCACTAGTCTCCCCGCACTGCTCATCGTCGCGCTGGCGGCCGCGGGCCAGCCGAGCCTGCCGCCCCCGGGCTGCGGGCTCGAACCCGAACCCCTCGCCGTCGTCATTAACCGCGACATCGCGGCGCTGGCCGACACCAACTGGCGCGTGGGCATCGCGGTCAGGCCCCTGGACCGCGACACTCATGTTTTCGCGCTCTGCCCGGACTCGGCCCTGATGCCCGCGTCCAACCTCAAAGTGCTGGTCACGGCCGCGGCCCTGCTCGACTGGGACAGCTCGCTCGTTTACCACCTCGACAGCCTGCTTGCCCGGTCCAAGACCCCGCTCCACCGCCGCCTGCGCGCCGACTCATCGTTTGCCGAATCGCTCGGCGCGGTGGACCGGCCCGACCTGCGAGGCAGCCGGTACCTGGTCCTGGCCAATCGCAAGAGCGACAACGAGGTCGCGAACTGGCTACTGGCCGCGCTCGCGCGGCGCGCAGGCCGCACACCCCAGTCGGCACTCGAACTCGCCCTGTCCCGGCTCGGCGCCCCGGCTGCGGGCCTGGCCGTCGCAGACGGCTGCGGGCTGTCGCGCCGCAACCGCACGACGCCGGCGACCCTGGTGGCCGCGCTTGCCCGCACGCGCCGCTCCCCGGCCGGCGCGGCGTTCCTGTCCAGCTTGGCCGAACCGGGCGGCATCGGCACGCTGCGCCGCCGCCGCTTCATCTACCCCCACACCCTGCGGGCCAAGACCGGGTTCATCAACGGCGTGTTCGCCCTGTCCGGTTACCTCGACGCCCCGCACGAAACCTACGTCTTCTCGTTCCTGCTCAACGACTGCCCGAGCGGCACGCAGGCTTACCGCCTGTTCGATGCCTTGCTGGCTGACGTTTACCTGTGGGACGCCGCCCGCGCGATGGGCGGCAACAGCCCGGAAAACTAAGGCGTCACGCGGATAGCCCGCGGCGCCGACCAGTCCGAGAACAGCGGCCCGAGGTCGTGGCACCGGGCCCGCACCGTGAACGTGTCGGCCGAGTTGTACGCGTGGTCGAAGATAACGGTCTGCCCGGACAGCACGAACTCGCCGTGGTCGACCGTGTCGCCGTCGCCCCACGCGACAAACACGCGCAGCCGGTCGCCGTCCGGGTCATACCCCTCGACCTTCACCGTCGCCCGCTCGCCGACTCTCGCCTCGGTCGGCCACTCGACTATCGCCACGGTCGGCCGGCGGTTGCCGGCAGGCGGGGGCGCCGCATCGCACGCACACACCGCCACTGCCGCGAGCAGTGAAAGAAAGGCGCCCCTCCCATGCTGAGGAGAGGCTGAGATGCACGGATGGGAAGCTATCGAGAGGGGCGCCATTCAATGCCTGGTGCCGGGCTGGGCCAGGACGTGCTGAACAAGCCGCAGGCCACGCACTCGCTGAAACCACGCGACCAGCCGAATCGTGCCGTCATTGGTGTTCGGGTCTGTAGCTCTGACCAGCGCATAGTATCCCTCGGGCAGGTACACAGCAGAGTACGACACGAACGCGCTCACGTCAACAGCATTCTGGTAGAGCAGCGAATCGTACCCGGGCAGCGGCTCCTGCCCGCCCGAGACCAGCCCGAGCAGCTTCGTGCCCCGCCACGGCCCCGCCGGCACGACCCCGCCCGGGTCGCCGGGCCCGAGCGCGGCGCTGGCCAGGTAGTAGGTCGGCCCGCTCCAGCCGGGCGTGAAGTCGGTGTAGTACAGGTCGGCAAGGCCGGCGTTCGTGCTGTCGCGCATCGAAAGCGCCCGGGCCCGCCCGCTCTGGCGGTCCCAGCCGAACCCGGCGTCGCGCCCGGTGTTCAGCTCGCCGAGCACGACCGTGTCGGTGTAGACCGGCGCGGTCGAGAGCGTCTCGCCGGCAAACAGCTCCTCGCCGCCGGACCGGGCCGACACCCTGTACTCGCCGGTGAAACCGGCCGGGTCGTGGACATAGCTCTCGCCCGTGACTTCGTCGACACGGCTGAACTCGACGCTGCCCGTGCCCCGGAACCAGATGCCGTGGCGCGTCGAATCGGGGTTGCGGCCCGTGTCCCAGCGCAGCCGAACGAAGATACCCGAGTAGGCGGCAAGCTCCAGCCCGCGCGGCGCGGCCACGGGCCAGTGGTTGACCGCAGTCGACTCCGCCGCGGACCAGGGGCTGGTGTTGCCCGCGGCGTCCACCGCCCGCATCCGCACGGCGACTCGGCCGGTCCGGTCGAACCGGCGCTCGACCCGCGCCTCGGTCCCGGCCGCAACGAACCCGGAACGCAGGCTGACCGAATCGCTCCACGCGAACTCGCAGGCAACGCTCTCGCCGCGCACGTGCCCGGCAACGGCGGCGAACGCGCAGGCGGTATCCGGGTAACAGGACCCCGGCACGACGGTCGCGGCCGGCACCAGCGGCCCGGCGAACGCGACCGCAACGCGCAGCGGCCCGGACCAGCCCGACTCCTGTCCCCTGCTGTCGCGGGCGCGCGCCCGGACGTCGAACTCGCCTGGCCGGGCAAACGAGTGCCAGTGCCGGAACTCCTCGCCGGCCGCGTGGAGCGGGCTCCACTCCGATGCCGTGCTGTCGCCCCAGTCGAAGCGCAGGGACAGCACCGCGGCTCGTGGTCCCGACGCGACCGCGACGAACCAGAGCGTGTCGCCGGGCTGGCCCGCCGCCGGGCCGGCGAACTCGGGAACGGCCGGCGGCCCCGGCGAGCAGGCCAGCAGGATCAGGCCGGCCAGCGCCGCCCGCACGGCTGGGCTGTTGCCGGTGCCCGGCCGCATTCGACCTCGGTCTGGTATGGATGCCACCGAGTAAACGTATCTGCCGCGCCCGGCTTGTCAAGGCGCTGACAGGGCCGAACCCAGATGCTTGACTGCCCTGCCCTGTCGGCTATGCTCAGGCAGGCACCTACCCAAGGAGGACCCCTTGTCAGTTCGCATCGCAATCAACGGTTTCGGCAGGATCGGCCGGCTCGTCGCGCGCAACACGGCCCGCCACCCCGGGCTCGAACTCGTCGGCATCAACGACATCACCGATGCCGCGACGCTTGCCCACCTGCTCAGGTACGATTCGGTCCATGGCAAGTTCCCCGACGTTGCGGTCGACGGCGACCAGATCACCATCGCGGGCCGGCGCGCCCGGGTCAGCGCGGTCCGCAACCCGGCCGAACTCCCGTGGAAGGACCTCGGCGTCGACATCGTCTTCGAGTGCACCGGGCTCTTCACCGCGTACGAGAAGGCCGCGGGCCACCTCGCGGCCGGCGCCCGCAAGGTCATCATCTCGGCGCCGCCCAAGGGCGACAAGCCGGTCAAGTCGCTCGTGATGGGCGTCAACCACACGACCTACGACCCCGCGGCCGACCACGTCGTGTCCAACGCCTCGTGCACGACCAACTGCGTCGTGCCCGTGGCCAAGGTCATCCACGAGAACTTCAAGATCGAGCGGGCCTACATGACGACAATCCACGCCTACACCAACGACCAGGCCCTGCTCGACCAGCCGCACAAGGACCTGCGCCGGGCGCGCGCGGGCGCGATGTCGATGATCCCCACTTCGACCGGCGCGGCCAAGCTCATCGCGGTCATCTTCCCGGAACTCAAGGGCAAGATCGACGGCACGGCCATCCGCGTGCCCACGCCCGACGTATCGCTCGTCGACCTTGCCTGCAGCGTGGACAAACCGACCACGGCTGCAGAGGTCAACGCCGCGTTCAAGGCCGTGGCCGAAGGCCCGCTCAAGGGCATCCTGCAGTACAGCGAGGAACCGCTGGTCTCCATCGACATGACCGGCAACCCGCACTCGGCCATCCTCGACGCCAAGATGACCTCGGTCGTCGACGGCAAGCTGGTCAAGGCGTTCGCCTGGTACGACAACGAGTTCGGCTACTCGTGCCGGCTGGTCGACCTCGCCGGCTACATCGCCGAGCGGCTGTAGATGGCGAAGCTGTCGGTCCGCGCCCTGCCCTACGGGGGCAAGCGCGTTTTTCTGCGCGTCGACTTCAACGTACCCTTCAAGGACGACGGGACCATCCGGTCCGACACACGCATCCGCGCCGCGCTGCCCACCATCCGCCTGCTTCTCGACGGCGGTGCGGCCGTGGTCTGCGCGTCGCACCTGGGCAAGGCCAAGGGCAAACCCGACGCCCGGTTCAGCCTGCGCCCGGTTGCGGCGCGGCTGGGCGAGCTCCTCGGCCGCCCGGTCGGGTTCGCGCTCAACTGCATCGGCCCCGAGGCCGAGCGGCTGGCCGCCGGGCTTGCGCCCGGCGCGGTCCTGCTGCTGGAGAACCTGCGGTTTCACCCGGGCGAGGCCGCCAACGACCCGGCGTTCGCTCGGTCGCTCGCCGCGCTGGCCGAGCTGTACGTCAATGACGCCTTCGGCGCCGCGCACCGCGCCCACGCCTCGACCGAGGGCATGGCACATCTGTTCGAGCAACCGGCCGCGGGACTGCTGATGGAGACCGAAATCGACTACCTCGGCCGGGTGATGGCGGCGCCGGCGCGGCCGTACGTGGCGGTCATCGGCGGGTCCAAGGTGTCGGACAAGGCCGGGGTCATCGCCAACCTCCTGCCCCGTGTCGACCGGTTGCTGGTCGGCGGCGGGGTCGCATTCAACTTTCTGAAGGCGCGCGGGCAGGCCATCGGCCGCTCGCTCTGGGAACCGGAACTGGCCGAGCAGGTGAAACCGCTGGCCGACGACCCCAAGCTGGCCGTGCCGGTCGACTTCGTGGTCGCGCCCGGCATCGACAGCCCGGGCGCGGCGGCGGTCGCGCCGGCTGATGCGTTGCCGCCCGAACTGATGGGGCTGGACATCGGCCCGCAGACTGCCCGGCAGTTCGCCGAGCTGGTGCGCTCTGCGCGCACCGTGGTCTGGGCCGGCCCGATGGGCGTATTCGAGCAGGACGCCTTTGCCCGCGGCACTCAAGCCGTTGCCGAGGCGATGGCCGCGGCGACTGCCGCCGGGGCCGTGACCGTTGTCGGCGGCGGCGACACCGGCGCCGCGCTGGCCCGGTTCGGACTCGCCGACAAGGTGAGCCACGTCTCCACGGGCGGCGGGGCGTGCCTCGAGTTCCTCGAAGGCAAGACCCTGCCCGGCGTGGCCGCGCTGGCGGAGGCGTGATGGCGGTCCGCACGAAGCTCGTCGCCGGCAACTGGAAGATGAACAAGACCTCGGCCGAGGCGCGCACCTTTGCCCGGGCCCTGCTCGACGCCCTGCCCCGGCCCGCTGGCTTTGAGGTGGCGCTGTTCCCGCCCTTCACCGCCATCGCGGCCGTGGCCGAAGCGCTCGGCGGTTCGCCCGTCCGCTGGGGCGGCCAGGACCTGCACTGGGAAGCCTCGGGCGCGTTCACCGGCGCGGTGTCGGGAGGCTTCCTCGCCGAGCTCGGGTGCCGCTACGCGCTCGTCGGCCATTCGGAGCGGCGCAGCCTGTTCGGCGACACCGACGACGCCTGCGGCCGCAAGCTGGCCGCCGCGACCGCGGCCGGGCTGGTCGGCGTCCTGTGCTGCGGCGAGACGCTGGCCGAACGCGACGCCGGGGCGACGCTGGCCGTGCTCGAGCGGCAGCTCGCCGCCGGGCTCGGCTCAATCCCGCCGGCCGAACTGGTGCTCGCGTACGAGCCGGTCTGGGCCATCGGCACCGGGCGCACCGCCTCGACCGCGCAGGTCGAAGAGGTCCACGCGTGGCTGCGCGGCTGGCTCGCGCGAAGAGTCGGCATCGAACCGGCCGAGCGTGCCCGCCTGCTGTACGGCGGCAGCGTCAAGCCGGACAACGCCGTCGAACTCATGTCCCTGCCCGACGTTGACGGGGTACTGGTCGGCGGTGCCAGCCTCGAAGTCGGACCGTTCACCCGCATCGCCGCCGGGGCGGCGGCCCGATGATTGAAGGCGGCGGCTTACCTTGACATTATCGGCCGCCCAACTAAGCTTGACGACCAAAGGAGAATAGCGATGTACGGTATTGTCATCTTCCTGCACCTGCTGGTCGCGGTCGTGCTGGTCCTCGTGGTGCTCATCCAGCAGCCACAGAAGGGCGGCATGGCTTCGATCCTCGGCGGCGGCGAGAGCATCTTCGGTGGCGGCGGTGCCGCGCCGTTCATGACCAAGCTGACCGCGGGCGTCGCGGCCCTGTTCATGGCCAGCTCGCTCGTACTCGTGCTGCTGTCCGCCCAGCAGAATCGCGTGCGCAACACGCCGCGCCCGACCCCCGCCTCGACCCAGCAACCCGCGTCCGAACCGGCCGTCCCCGGCCCGCTAGGAGATTAAGCCAATGTACGCAGTTGTGGACTTTTCCGGGTTCCAGTACCTGGTCAAAGAGGGCGAAATCGTGACCGTGCCCCGGCTGAAGCTCGAGCCGGGCACGGAGCTGCGCCTCGACAAGGTTTTGATGGTCCGCAAGGACGACAGGGTCCTGCTCGGCCGACCCAGCGTCGAGTCGGCCTATGTCGAAGCCAAGGTCATCGACCATCCCCGCGCCGACAAGGTCCAGACGTTCAAGTTCATCCGGCGCGAGAACTACCGTCGCAAGCAGGGACACCGCCAGCCGTTGACACGGATAGCGATTTCCCGGATACACGTCGGCTGACGGCCCGCGGGCCGCTCGGCCTGATTTAGGAGGTTCTGTGCTCAGGTATCTTGCTCCAGTATTGCTCGTCGCCTCACTTGCCGCCGGCAACCTGCTCACAAACGGCGACTTCTCTGCCTGGGACAACTCGACCCAGCCTACCGGCTGGATCGTGGAGAACGAGTCGCTGGCCCGGGTCGGCCAGTGCGCCGACACCAGCCGCTCGCCGGCCTACTCGGTCCGCATCACCCGGCTCGTCGCCGGGACCGGGAGCAACCAGGGCTTGCGCCAGAACCTCACCGTCACACCCGGGCAGACCTACACGCTCTCGACCTGGTACCTCGACAACGACGTCAACGCCCGGGGCGGCCTGAGCATCACCTGGCGGACCGCCGGCGATTCGTTCATCGAGAACAGCGGGACGGTCTACACCGACTCGGCCATCCGGACCTGGCAGCAGCTCAGCAAGACCGACACCGCGCCGGCCAACGCGGCCATCGCGAACGTCCTGCTGCGCATCTACGGTTTCACCGGCGGCCCGGCCGGCGGTGTGGTCTACCTCGACGACGCCGACTTCTCGCTAGGGACCGGCGCGGTCGCCGAGGCGCCGGGAAACCTTGCCCGCACCCGGCTGGCGGCGACACCGACGCTGGTCGTCCGGCAGACCTCGATTCGCTACGCCCAACCCCTTGCCGGCCCGCTCTCGCTCACGGTCCACGACCTGACCGGCACCGCTCGACGCCGGCTGGTCTCGTCACGGCTGACCGCGGGCGAGCATGTCGTGACATGGGACGGGACCGATGATTCGGGCCGGCGCCTGCCCGACGGCCTGTACTTCGCAGTGTTGCGTACCCCCGCCGGCGAAATGGTAAGGAAGCTAGTACTCGAGAGGTAACGGCGATGAGAAGCACGCTCGCCTGCACTACTGCCCTGCTGGCCCTCGCCGCCGTGGCGATGGCTCAACCGCAGGGCCAAGTCCTGTGGTCGTTCGAGGGCAACGACGGCATCTACTCGCTGGTCGCCATACCTGATGTCAACGGCGACAGCCGGCCTGACGTGGTGGCGGCCACCTACTATGGCGCTTACCCGAACGACCCGCGCAAACTCTACTGCCTGTCGGGCCAGACCGGCGACACCATCTGGGTCAGCCGCACCGCCTACGGCACCTGGGGCAACAAAGGGCTCGACGCGTCGCCCGACCTGAACGGCGACGGGTACGCCGACGCCCTGCTCGGCACGGTCGGCACCTACATCCCGCCCGGCCGCGCCTGCATCGCGGTCAGCGGCCTGGACGGCGCCAACCTCTGGGTCAACTCGCCCTACCCGGGAGACACCTGGGGCTGGGTCTACTCGGTCCGCAGCTTCACCGACATCGACGGCGACAGCGTCGTCGACGCACTGGCCGGCACGGGCGGCGTCACCGAGGACCGCTCCGGCCACGTCATCGTCGTTTCCGGACGGACCGGGACGACCCTCTGGACATTCCGCGTGCCGCGCGACGGATGCGCGTCGGTCGCGCCCTTCGCCGACGTCACCGGCGACTCGGTGCCCGATGTCCTCGTCGGGGCCGGCGGCAACAGCCTCGACAACAACGTCTACTGCGTGAACGGCGCCACCGGCGCGCAGGTCTGGAACCACGAGCGCGACGCTTCGGTGTCCGACGTCGAGCGTATCGCCGACGTCAACGGCTCCGGCACCGACGACTGCGTCGGCGGCGGCTGGGACGATTACGTCTACTGCCTCGAAGGCGCGACCGGCGCGCAGATCTGGCAGGCGCAGCCGGCCGGCAGCCGGGTCATCATGGAAGTCGTTCCCATCCGCGACGTGAACGGCGACAGCATTGCCGACGTGGTCGTCGGCTCGTGGGACAGTAACGTCCACGTGCTGTCCGGCGCGACCGGTGCCACGCTGTGGTCCGGCGCGATGGGCTCCGACGTCTGGTCGGTCGACACTCTCGCGGACGTGTCCGGCGACGGCGTGCCCGAAGTCGTGGCCGGCTGCCTCGGCAGCGGCAACGGCTCGGTGCGAGTCTTCAACGGCGCGACCGGTCAGGTCATCTGGTACTACGACTTCACCGAGCGCGTCTACGATGTGACCGGTGCGCCCGACCTGGACGGCGACGGCCGGGCCGACGTCCTGGTGGGATTGCAGGACCAGAATCACATGGCCGAGCACGTCTACTGCCTGTCCGGCGTGGCAACCGGCATCGCGGGCGAACCGGCCCAGCCGCGTCCCGCCGGGCTGGGTGTCCGCCTCGCCGCGGGCCGGCTCATCCTCCCGGGCTCGAACGAACCGGTGCGCCTGCGGACCTTCGACGCGGCCGGCAGGCTGGCTGCGGCCCGCACCGTACCGGCGGCGGCGCCGCGGGAGATCGAGCTGCGCGAGCTTGTCCAGCGCAGCGGGACTTTTTTCATCATCTGCGAGTCCGGTGGCCGGAGCGCATCGGTCAAGGCGGTGCTGCGCTGATGCCGCGGACTCTGACATTCAAGTACTAGCGACGTAGGCTAAAGGAAAGGAAGAGCGATGCCTTTGACCGCGATCGAGAAAATCCAGAAACTGGGCAAGACGGTCCAGAACATGACCCAGGCTGACCTTGCCCGCGAAGTCGGTGTGTCCCGTGAGCGCATCCGGCAGCTGATGCCGCGCCTCAAGCTCAAGCCGGGCAAGCGTGTCCGTGCCTGGCACCGCACGATTCCGGCCAACATCTGCGAAACCATGGCCAAACTCCACGACCGCGGGATGTCGCTGACCGACATCGGCGCCAAGCACGGTGTCAGCGACTACCACGTCCGTGAAGCCATTCGCCGGGTCCGCCCGCGGATCGAGCCGGCCGGCCGGGTCCAGCGGATGATGCGCCAGCAGTCGCTGCGCGACCTGCTCAAGAAAGGCGTGTCCTTCGAAGAGGCCTGCGACCGCCTGAAGTTCAGCGACCTGCAGCGCCGGCGCTACCGCCGCCAGATGGGCTACCACTGGCAGGGCAGCCGCACCGTCCCGGTCGGCCGCCGCGGCTAGCCGGTCCGTCTGCTCCCGGGCTCAGTTGTGTGGGAGTGGGCGATACAAGAGTCGAACTTGTGACCTCTGGTATGTGAGACCAGCGCTCTAGCCAGCTGAGCTAATCGCCCTCGCGCAGAATTCTAGCCCTCGCCGCCCCGGTGTCAACCGGGGCTGGCGTTATTGGCCGCCGCCGTCGATGAACTGGACGCCGCGCGCGGTTCTCGGCAGCGCGTTCAGCGCCTGAGTGACCCGCTCGATGCCGTCCCGCCGCCCGAGCCTGCCGTAAATCTTCAGTGCCGACTCGAACTGCCGCCGGGCCTCGTCGGGCGAACCGCCGGCCGCGATGGCCCGGCCCAGCCCGTACAGACCCGCCGCCTCGCGCTCCGGGTGTCCGGCGCCGACCAGGAGCTTCAGCGCCTGGCGGAACGAGTTGGCCGCCGCCGCGCTGTCGCCCCTCGCCAGGGACGTCTCGCCGGTCGAAATCACCGCCTCCGCCTCGGCCAGCTTGTCGCCGGCCGACCGGGCCAGCCCGAGCGCCAGGCCCAGCCGCCGCTCCGCCTCGCGCAGGTCGCCGACGTGGCGCAGCACCGCGGCGTACGCGATCTCGTCCTCGACCCGCGCCCGGCTGTCCTCAAGGCGCGTGCGTATGTCCAGGCTGGCGCGGTACGACTCGACCGCCCCGGCCCAGTCATCCTCGGCCGCCTTGGCGCTCGCCAGGCCGGCCAGCGCGTCCGCCTCCAGCGACGCCAGCTTCTGCTCATGCGCGAGCCGCACGGCCTCGTCGAACCGCTGGCTGGCCTCGGCCGGCTGGTTCGACTGCAGCAGCACGTTGCCCTCGTCGACGAGGCAACGCGCCGCACCGGACTGGTCCCCGGCCTCGCCGAACAGGCCCCGCGCCTGCTCGAAATGCTTCAGCGCCTCGCCGGCATCGCGGGCGGCCGAGTGGGCTCTGCCGATGGCGGACAAATCTCGGGCCGCGGCCGCGGTGCGGCCGTTCTGCCGGTCGATACGGTAGGCCTCGTGCAGCAACTCCAGGGCCCGGTCGAACGCGCCGTGGTTCACACAGCTCTCGCCGATGAGCACGAGGTTGCGCGCCATCAGCTCGGTGTCGTAAACGCGGCGCGCCTGCTCGAGCGAGTGTTCGAAGTACTCCAGTGCCGCGTCATCCTCCCCGGCCTTCTCCTGGAGGATGCCGATCTCGTGCAGGACCGCGGCCAGCCCGCGCCAGTTGCGTATCTCGTCACATATCTGGTGGGCGCGCTCCAGCGCCTCGAGCGCGCGCCGGTTGTCGCCCTGGCCGCGCAGGATGGCGCCGATGGCGATCAACCGATCGGCCTCGCCCAGCCGGTCGCGCACGCGCCGCGCCAGGTGCAGACCGTCCTCGTGGGCGGCCCGGGCCTTGTCCGGCTGGCCCGCCGCGCCGAGTATCTGGCCGATGGCGCCGTACTGGCGGCCCGCCCCGCTCAGGTCACCCAGCTTCTCCCGCAGCTTCAGCGCCTCTCGGTGCAATTCGATGGCCTGCTCTGTCTCTCCACTGCTCGCCTCGGCATCGGCGAGGCGGGTCAGCGCCTCGGCCTTCAGCGCCCGCTCGCCGGCCAACCCGGCGCTGGTCGATGCCTCCTGGAGGTGGTCGCGCGCCGCGTCCTTGCGGCCCAACTCGAACTCGAGCTGTCCCAGCGCGAAGGCGCACGCCGCCGCGGCCGCCTGGTTATCCTCCCCGCCGGCTTCCTCAAGCGCGGCGGCCAGGCGCTCGGCCGCTGCCTCGCGGCGGGCAAGCATCGCCTCGCACGCGGCGCAAAGGAACAGAAGGGCCACCCGCTCGGCCGGCCCGGCCTTGGCCAAACCGTCGTTCCAGCGGGAGAGCGCGCGGTCCCAAGCGGCCTGCGCCGCGTACCGAGCCCCGCCCTCGAATGAATCGGCCACGGCGCGCTCGGCCGCGACCGGCAGGCCGTCGAGGTAAAGGCTGCCGAGCCGGCGCCGGACCGCGGCCAGCCGCTCCGAGTAACGCCGATTCACCTCGTTCTCCAGACGTCCGATCTTCTCGGCCTGGCCGCGCGTCCGGGTCGACATCGACCGCCGGCCGAGCAGGAAGAACGCCGGCGCCGCCACGGCGAGCGCGGCGAGTACGGACACGACGACCGTTAGCAGCATTCTTTCGAGTGAGAATCAGACGGGAAAGGCGACATCCAGCATCAGGTTATGGCAAACCCGTGCCAAGTCAAGGCGGACACTCCGCCGCCGGCCCGTCGACAGGGCTTGACGGTGATGCCGCCAGCCATAGAATCCCGGGGTGATACACAGTGGAATGGCGCCCGCGGCCGACCTCCGAGTCGGCCGCGCGGCGGTGATTCCCGGGATAACCGCAAAGGAGGATACGTGCTGAGAAAGTCCGTACTGCTCGCGCTGGTGGCTGTCGCATCACTGCTCTTCGTGACCTGCGACAAGCAGACCGGCCTAACCGGCACCCTGATACTGCAGACCGGCCAGAGCGGCGACGTGACGAACTGCCGGGTCCAGTTGTTCGTGTCATCGGACCTGACCGGCAGCCCGGTCAAGGAAGTCGCCTCGCAGCCCGGCAACACCGTCCGGTCCGAGTTCGAGTTCGAGGACGTCCTGCCCGGCTACTACTACCTGCTCGCGTGGAAAGACCTCAACGGTGACGGCGTGGTCAGCGACCGCGACATCGTCGGCATCCACGGCGGCACCTACCGGCCCGGATACGGCGGCAGCCAGGTCACGGTCATCGACGGCAAGACCGAGGACGTCGGCGAAATCGTGATGCTCATCTACAAGGAACTCAAGCTCACCGCCTCCGGCGTACGCACGCAGGGCGGCACAGTGACCGATTTCTCCTACTCGCCGAGTTACGACATCACCATCAGCCGGTTCTCCATCGTGTTCCCGGACGAGCCGGGTGTCGAGTACGAGGACAACCGCCAGGTCGGCGCCAAGACCGGCGGCCAGACCTACATGTCCGACGGCTGGAACATGCAGGGCGCGGTTATGCCTTCGGGCAACCACATTCTGCGCTTCCAGGGAACGTGGGAGACGACTGCCTTCGACATCTCGGTCACGGTCAACGTGAACTAGCGGTTCGAATCCGCCATTGCCGGGGAGGAGCAAGGCTCCTCCCCGG
>JAWOHG010000265.1:0-5630 GCA_046485245.1 bacterium | reverse complement strand
TAATTGCCCGCTAGGAGGTGTCTGTGAAGCTCACATCCGTGTTCCTTGCCCTGCTCATCCTGGCCGCCGCACCTGCCGGCGCCCAGTGGCTGGAAACCACCATCCTGCTGCCCGACACGCTCGGCGGCGTCGGCTACCCGACCACCATGGCGTACAACGTCACGGCCAACCGCGTGTACTCTGCCGGTGGCACAAGTGACGCGATATCCGTGGTCGATGCGGCGACCGGCGCGCGGGTCGGCCGCATACCGACCCCGCCCGGCGAAGGCGTCCGCTGCCTCGCCTACAACCCGGACAACGACAGGCTCTACGCCGCCACCTCCGCCGCCGACGCGAAGCTGCTGGTCATCAACGCCTCGACCCATGAACTGGTCGCCACGATTCCGGTCACCGGCTACGTCTACGCGCTGGTCGTCAACCCGGCCAACAACCGGGTCTACTGCGTGAATTCGCGGGTCGACTCGGCCACGGTCGTCGACGGCCGGACCAGCATCGTCGTCGCGAGGGTGCCGGTCGGTGACAACCCCTATGCCGTGTGCGTCAACGAAACAAACAACCGCATCTACGTCACGAGCACCTCCGACAGCTCGGTGACGGTGATTGACGGCGCGACCAACGCCGTGCTCGCCACGGTCCGGACCGGCCGCTACCCCCAGGCGCTCTGCTGGAACTCCCAGCAGAACAAGGTCTACACCGCCAACAACACCGGCGGCAGCGTCACGGTCATCGACGGCGCGACCAGCGCCGTGCTCGCCACGGTCGCCACCGGCGCGACAACCCGCGACATCTGCTACAACCCGACCGACAGCAAGGTCTATGCCGCGGCCAACGGTACGAGCAAGCTGGTGGTCATCAACGGCGCCACCAACGCCATCGACACTTCCTTCACGGTCAGCCAGGCCTACGCGGTCGGCTATAACCCGACCAGCAACAAAGCCTACTGCTCCCAGCAATACGGCCGCATGGTGACGATTGTCGACGGCGCGACCAACGCCAGGCTCGGCGACGCCGCGGCCGACTATACGCCAATACGGATTGTCCACGCCGCGGCGGGCAACCGGATGTTCGTCTGCAACCAGGACGGCAACAACCTGAGCATCATCGACGGCGTCGCCGACTCCACGGTCGCAACCGCCTACGTCGGCCACTATCCCACCGATGCCTGTCACGACGCGCGCCAGAACCGGCTCTGGCTGCCCAACGCGCACGGCCCGACGGTTGCGGTCGTGGACTGCGCGGCCAACGCGGTCATCGACGAAGTCGAGGTCGGCGCCTACCCTTACTCTGTCTGCCTCGACAGCGCCGCGAACAAGCTCTTCTGCGCGGTGTCGGACGCGCGCCGGGTCGCGGTAATCGACGCGGCCACCGCCGCGGTCATCGACTCGGTGCCGCTCGGCTACCGGCCCCGCCAACTGCTGTTCAACCCGGCCGCGGGCAAGGTTTACTGCGCCGACCCTCCCGGCGACTCGCTTTTCGTCATCGACGCGGCGACCCACGCGGTGCTCGCCCGGCATCGCATCGGCGACGAGCCCTTTGCGCTCGCTCACAGCCCAATCGCGGGCAAGGTCTACTGCGCGACCCGCTTCGACGACAAGGTCCGGGTCATCGACGGCGCAACCAACGCCGTGCTCGACTCGATACCGGTCGGCGACGGCCCTTACTCGCTCTGCTACAACAGCACCGACGACAAGGTGTACGCGGCCAACTACGGTGACAGCACGCTCTCGGTCATCGACTGCGCGTCCGGCACCGTGGTCGCCACGGTCGCTGTCGGGCGCTACCCCTACCGCCTCACCTACAACCCCCAGCACAACAAGGTTTACGTCACGCTCGGCTCGGGCACCGATGTCGTCGTGCTCGACGGCGCCGGCGACACCGTCATCACCCGGGTGCCCATCGGGCAGAGCGCGCACCGAACCGTCTACAGCCCGCGCACCGGCCTCGCCTACGTCGGCACAGCAACTCGCTGGGTCACGCTCATCGATGGCGCCACGAACCAGGTCCGGCACACTGTCCCGTCCGGCCTGCGCAGCGAGATCCTCGCGCTGAACCCGCTCTCCGGCCGCGTCTACGCCGTCAGCGCCTACAGCTCAAGCATCTCGGTCATCGCCGACTCGCTGACCGGCGTTGCGGAAGGGCGCGCCACGCCCCCCGCCTCGCGCCCGCCCGCCACCATCGTCCGCTCTGTCCTCAATCTGACACCTGACATCAGTAATCTGACATCTGACATCGCGCTCTTGGACGCTGCAGGCCGCCGCGTGATGTCACTGAAACACGGCGCAAACGATGTCTCATCGCTCGCCCCCGGCGTTTACTTCATCCGCTCGGCGTCAGGCATCGAGCGTGATGCGTCCGGCATCACCAAGGTCCTCATCACGCGGTAGAGCGAGAATCCGGCTTCTGCGGCGGCGGGCGATGAGCCCGCCGCCGCGCTGATTACAGCGGTTCGAGCACGTGCTGCGGGAAATGTGGACTGGCGAACCCGAACTGCTATCCTTGGAGTCTTGGCCCGGCAAAGTCCGGGACCGGCCAGGCGACTGGCCGCGGCAAATTCGTCGAGAGACACAACCAGGACCGAGGAGGCACGTTGAAAACCAGTCTGCTCCTGACAGCTTTGCTGTACGCCGGCGCATTTGCGCTGGGCGATGCGGTCTCAGTACCGCCGGCCGTTGACTTCGCTGCGCCGGTCACCGGCGGCGTCGATGCGATAGCGATCCCGCGCGCGTTGTCCTACCAGGGCAAGCTCACCGACAACTCCGGCAACCCCGTGCCCGACACCACCTACAGCGTCTCGTTCCGGCTCTACACCGTCGCCTCGGGCGGCACCGCGTTCTGGAACGAGACCCAGACCGTCCGGACCAAGTCAGGCCTGTTCTCGACCCTGCTCGGCTCGGTCACACCCATCGGCTCGATGCCGGACGCGGGCAATGTGTACCTTGGGATGGCGGTTTCGGGCGGGGCGGAACTGACACCCCGGCTGCGGCTCGCGTCCTCGGCCTACGCGTACCTCTCCGAGCGGGCCGCGAGCGCCGACCTCCTGCAGGGCAAGGACACGACCGCCCTCGATGCGCGGTACGTCAACGAGGCCCAGGCCAACTCGGTCACCTCGGCAATGATTGTCAACGGCACCATCGCCGCGGCCGACCTCAACCAGATGGGCGCGACCGCCAACCAGGTCCTGAAGTGGACCGGCAGCGCCTGGGCCCCGCGCAACGACTCGGTCGGCGGCGGCGGCTCCGCCGACAACGCCTGGGTACGCGGCAGTCCGGACTCGGTTCTCCTCACCATCCGGAACCTCGGCATCGCCAGGGGCGGGGCGGGCAACGCGCTGCTGGGCACCCAGCCATTCACTCACGTCAACCTCGGCACGCAGTGCTCAACCGGGTTCCACGCCGCCGCCGTGGTCCATGCCACGATCGGGGGCGGCTACGGTAACCTCGCGCGCAGCAACTACGCCGCGGTCGGCGGCGGCGACCGCAACCGTGCGCTCGAGTACTCGTCGGTCAGCGGCGGGTCGCTCAACGAGGCCACCGGCCAGTATGCCGCCATCGGCGGCGGGTCCCGCAACGAGGCCACCGGCCAGTACGCCGCGATCGGCGGCGGGGCAAGTAACGATGCGGGCGGCCAGTACGCCGCGGTCGGCGGCGGGGCGGGCAACCGCGCGAATGGCTGGAACGCGACGGTGGCCGGCGGGGGTTTCAACTCCGCGAGCGATTCGTCTGCCACGGTCGCGGGCGGTTCGGGCAACGAAGCGACCGCCAAAAACGCCGCGGTCGGCGGCGGCAACAGCAACGCCGCGAACGCCGGCTACGCCACAGTCGGCGGCGGGTATGACAACACCGCGAGCGGCACGGCCTCTTCTGTCGGCGGCGGCTCGCGCAACTCCGCGCTCGGCGCGAGCGCGACCGTCGCCGGCGGGGTTGACAACCGGACGATGGATAACGCGTCATTCGTCGGCGGCGGGAGCTACAACCGGGCTGACGGCGCGTACTCGGTCATCGCCGGCGGGGCCTCCAACAGTGTGACCGGCGAACGGTCGACGATTGCCGGCGGCAGCCAGAACATCGTCAACGGCACCTACGCCGCGGTCGGCGGCGGGTCCGAGAACAGCGCCTACGGTTACTACTCGATGATACCGGGTGGTGAGCAGAACCGGGCCGCGGGCCGCCACAGCTTCGCGGCCGGCCGCTATGCCCGGGCCAACCACCGCGGCGCGTTCGTCTGGAGCGACTCTGCCGCGAGCGCGGCCGAGAGCGTCTACTCCACCAACTACAACCAGTTCCGGGTTCGCGCCCGGGGCGGCACCTGGTTCTTCTCCAACAGCAGCCAGACCACCGGCGTCACGCTGGCCTCCAACTCCAACGCCTGGGCCTCGACCTGCGACAGCACCAACAAGGAAGACTTCCGCGAGGTGGACCGTCGCGAGCTGCTCGAGAAGCTCGCGGCCTTGCGCGTGCGCAACTACAAGATGAAAGACCAGGACGACGGCACCCGCCACATCGGCCCGGTGGCACAGGACTTCTCGGCCGCATTCGGGGTCGGCGAAGACAACACCTCCATCAACATGGCCGACGCCGATGGCGTGCTCTTTGCCGCGGTCCAGGCCTTGTACGAACAGAACTTGGCCCAGCAGGCCGAAATCGAGGCGCTCAAGGCCCGGCTCGTGGACCGGGAGTGAACCATGCCGGAAACTAGCAAGGCGCTACTGGCACTCTGCGCGCTTGTCGGCTCCCTTGCCCTTGCCCAACCCTACAAGTGCGACTGGAGCGTGGTCGGCACGGGCGGCGGCGAGATGGCCGGCGCGGCTTTTCGCGCCGGTGCGACCGCGGGCCAAACCGCGTCCGGCGCGCTCGTTGGCTCGACCTACTCCGCGCTCATCGGGTTCTGGCTTACCGACCTGCAGGTCGGCATCCACGAAGCGGCCGACCTGCCCGGGCCCGCGACCCTGCGCGCCGCGCCGTTCGCGACCATCGTCCGCGGCGTGTTGATGGGCCGACAGCTCACGGCTGACGGCTCACGGCAGGAATTGCTCGACATCTCCGGCCGCCGCGTGCTCGCGCTCAAACCCGGCCCCAACGACGTCTCGCACTTCACGTCCGGGGTGTATTTCGTCCAATCGACAATCGACAATCGTAACTCGACAATCTCCAAGGTTCTCATCACTCGCTGAAGCCTCGGCTTCGGCCACAAAACAGGCGGCGGGCATATGCCCGCCGCCTTGCCGATTACTGCCTTTCGCTACCGCGCGACCACGAACCGCCGCGCGGTCGTCTGCCCTGCCGCGACGAGCATCAGTACCTGAATCTATGTTCCTCCTGTTTGGGATCGAGTTGACCATCACGTGAGTCAGCGAACTGCCAATCGACCCTCGCACGCCGCGCGCTGTTCCCCTCATTGGGTGTTTCTCGTTCCGCCCGTCCTCTCCGCGACTCTGACCTCTGGCTCTTGGCCCCTGACTTTCGGCTTCTCCTCGCCCGACTCCTCTCTCCAGCGCGCTCCCGCTTTGGTCTTCTCATTCGTCATTCGGGTTTCGGGTTTGCCCTCGCTTTCTCTCTCGCTGCCCTACTCCGCGGCTTTGACACTTGGCTTCTGGCCTTTGGCTTTTGACTTGTTCCCGCCCTGCTCTTCTC
>JAWOHG010000218.1:0-18707 GCA_046485245.1 bacterium | reverse complement strand
TACCGCCACGGCCCGAACCCGCTCGGCAGGCTCACCACCGAGGTCTGGTCGTCGGACAGGGTCAGCCGCGTGCCGACCCCGTTGATTTCCACCCAGCCGAACTGCGGATGCTGGGCATAGGCCGTGTCCACGTCGTCGTAGGCCCAGAACCGCGCCGGCTGGCGCGGCCCGTCCGGTATCGGGTCCACTGCCCGCAGCTCGCCGACAGTGACGTCGAACGCGATGCTGTCGGAGAAGTCGGTGCCGCTCAGATGCAGGACCATCCGCGCCGAGTGCTCGCGCGGCGTCATCGCGTCGGCCGCGACCCGAAACGCGTTCGCGGCGTTCACGCGCACCGAGTCCGGCCCGATGTCGCCCCACGCCCCGGTCGAATCGGGCACCGAGACGTACTGGTCGCCGGTACGCAGGACACCGGTCAGGCTCGCCACGCCCACGCGGCCGCCGTTGCGCAGGGTCAGGGTCAGCGCGGCGTTCTCGCCCGGGTCGAGCTTGCCGTCGTTGTTGCCGCCCGGCGGCGTGTCGATGACTGTCCGGCCGGCCAAGAGCAGCGCCGGCGCGTTGACCACCACCGCCTCGATGGCGTCGAGGTCGAACCCGGCGTACGGCCCGGTGCCACCGACGTTGTCGTCGGCCACGCGCACGAACCGCGCCGAGCCCAGGCCCGCGACCGACAGGTCATAGCCCTGGGTCCCGGTGCCGAACCCGACGCGCGTCCACGGCCCGTTCCAGTCGTTGGACACGTACACGCTGCAGGCCTCGGGGTCGGCGTCGCCCTCGACCACGAAGAAGTCGTTGCCCGCGCCGTTGATGATGGGCGAGCGCTTGCCCATGTCCCAGGTCGACCAGCCGCCCGTGCCCAGCGAGAACCGCCGGTCGTCGCGCTTGCCCAGGGCCCAGGCCGCCATTGTCGGGTTGGTGTTGGACGGGCTCTCCTTGATCTTGTTGGCCACGACCCGGAACGCGCAGACCGGCTCGGCCGTGTCGGCGACAAGCGCGATGCTGACCCCGACGCAGGAGTCGGCCGGCACGACCACGCCCGTGACCGTCTTCGTGGCGTAGCCGTTGGCCTCGACCTTCAGCGAGTAGGTCCCGCCGTGGAGGTACTTGTGGAAAAAGCCGGTCGAGTCGGTGTAGGTGAACCAGTCCGGCGGTATCGCGGTCACCCGGGCGTAGACCGGCCGGCCGCTGGCCGAGTCGGTCACGTAGCCGTTCGCGCCGCGGATGATGCGCTGGATCTGGCCCTTCATCGCCCGCCAGTTGCGGGCGTTGATCGTGTCGATCTCGCCGACCGGCGACGGCTGGCCGTTGGCCACCTCGTGGGCCAGGCCGAGCGCACCGACAGCGCCGTAGTACCAGTCGGTCGAACCGCCGTGCACCGAGTACAGCCCGCGCGATATCTGGTAAGCCGGGTACCCGGCGACCGCGCCGTAGGTCTGGGTCTCGTAGGCGTGGTCGACCGAGTCCAGCGTCGCCTTGGTCGTGTAGCCCCAAGGCCACATCGACGAGAGCGTGCCGCTGTGGTACTGGGTCCACATCGCCATTGGATTCTCCTGCGCGAGGTGGTAGAACGACTGCACCTCAGGCTCGGAGAACACGCTCGGCCCGCCCGCGTCCCAGGAGTAGCCGTAGTTGCGGTTGCAGTCGACCCCGTGCCCGTTGTAGCGCGAACGGGAAATCAGCCCGTCCGGGTTGTCCATCGGGATCAGCCATATCTCGCGCGTGTTCACCCAACGCGTGATGTCCGGGTCGGTGCCATACAACGAAACGAGCTGGATGAGTGCGAAGTGCGCAATCTCGCAGCCGTTGTTCTCGTTGCCATGGATCGAGTAGTCGTAGCAGATGCGCGGCTCGCCCTCCATCAGGGTCGGGTTGTCGGTTATCTTCATCGCCAGGATCAGGTTGCCGTTGGCCGACAGCCCGATGGTGTCGAGCACGCAGATGTCCGGGTGGTTCTGTGCGATGATGGCCCAGGTGTCGCGCAACTGCGCGTAAGTGTGGTAGAAGGCGTCGAGCGAGCGCGCCCGCGCCTCCACGTCAGGCACGAGCACCTCGACGTCGAACCGGCGCTCGACCAGGCTCTTGTAGGTCTCCTCGGTCACGCCGCAGGTCACGTACTCGGGCGTGACCTCGTAGAACTCCAGCACGTCGGGCGCTATCTCGGCCAGCCGGATGGGCGTGACCGAAATCTTCACCGTCATCTCGCGCGGCATCTCGCGGGCGGCCAGTCCGCCCGACACGGCCACGGCCAGAACCAACAGCAGGACACGACTCACATTGCCTCCTAGAATAACCTTCAGATAACGGCTCACGGCTTGCGGCCGGGCACGACGACGACGGACGTGCCATCGGACCAGTCCGACTCGGCGCCGGTGCTGTCTCTCGCGCGCGCCCGCACCGCGAACTCGCCGGGACGGCCAAACGCATGGTCCGCACCGTAGTGACTGCCCGGCAGGACGAAAGGCCCGTATTCGCCCAGCGTGTCGCCCCAGTCAAACTGGTACGCGACCCGCTCGGCCAGCGGGTGAGAGCAGAGCGACACGAACCGGGCGGTGTCGCTGACCGCGACGGTGTCCGGCCCGGCCGGCCTCTGCGGGGTGCCGGGGCGAAACGACCGGACGGTCACGCCGTACCCGCTGGACCAGTCCGACTCGCGCTCGCCGTCCCACGCCAGGGCCCGGACCTCGTAGTCGCCGCTGTCGGCAAAGATGTGCGCGGCCGGGCAGGCCTCGCCGACTCGGCGAGATGCCGTGGTCTCGTGCGCCGTCCCGTCGCCCCAGTCGAGCACGTAGGCCGTGGACTCGAACTGCCCGGCGATGGACCGGAACTCGAAAATGACCGGCCGGGCCGGTCGAAACCGGGTCGGCCCACTGACAATCGGGGTCGCGAGCCGGGCCTGGTCACAGGCCGCCAGCAACACCAGCAGGGACAACGCCGAAGCGCGAACCACGTGACAGATTAGGCCCGGCCCCACACCAGTCAAGCCGACCCGTTGTTGAACCGCGCGCGCCGGGCGCTAAGATTGGTGCGTGAAGCAGCGCCTGACACTCTGTCTCCTGTCGCTCCTCGCCGGCGCGCTGGCCGGGCCGCTCCAGAACCCGGGATTCGAACAGTGGCTGGATGACAGCACCCCGGCCGCCTGGCAGGTCGAGGCACGCGGGCGCACGACTGCGCGCCTCGAGCCCGACACGGTGTTCGCCGGTTCGGCGGCCTGCGCGCTCATCCGCCGCGTCGCCGGCCAGGGCAACAACAGCGGCCTGCTTCAGCGCGTCTCGGTGGGCCCGCAGACCGAATTGGTCGCGCAGACCTGGTGCCTGGACCGGACCGCCGACGCGTCGGCCGGGCTGTTCGTCACGTGGCGCGGCGCTGACACCGGCTACCTGTCGTCCACGACCGTGCGCCAGTCGTCCGACAGCGCCGGGTGGCAGCTAATCGCCGACACCGTCACCGCGCCGCCGACCGCGGCCTTTGCCGACTTCACCATCCGGACTTACGGCACGCAAACCGCGCCGGGCGGTGCCCGCGTGCTCATCGACGCGGCCGGGTTTGAACCCCTCGTGCCCCCGGTCGACACGGCACGGACCTGGTTCGTGCAGGACAGTCTTGCGGCCCGGCTCATCGACTTCTTCGACAACGCCCGGGCCTCGCTCGACTACTGCTGCTACAACTCCTCGCGCCCCGACGTCAACGCCGCGCTCATCCGGGCCCGGCAGCGGGGAATCGCCCTCCGCGTCATCACCGAGAACACGCGGCTGAACGCCCAGTGGGTCGCCGACCTGCGCGCGGCCGGCATCGCGGTCTGGTCCGACTCCATCGGCCCCAACTCCTCCGGCTACATGCACAACAAGTTCGCGATCCGCGACGCGGCCGATTCAGACTCGGCGAACGACGTCACCTGGGTCGCCACATACAACCCCAACATCGGCGAACTCAACGCCGACTGCGCACTCGAACTGCCCGGCGCCGCGCTCGCGCGGCTGTACCGGCTCGAGTTCGAGCAGATGTGGGGCGGCACCGGGCCCGTGCCCGACCCGCAGTACGCCCGGTTCCACACCGGCAAGCGCGACGTCCTGCCGACCCACGAGGCGCTCGTCGCCGGCATCCCGTTCCGGGTGTTCTTCGCGCCCCAGGACCGCGTCGTCGACACGATTACGGCAATCGTCAGCCGTTGCGAGCGACAGGTGTTCTTCGCCATCAACGCGTTCACCTACGACCCGCTCGGGCTGGCGATGTGCGACGCGTGGAGCCGTGGCCGCTGGGTCGGCGGTGCGATGGACCGCGCTGGCGCGCTCGACCCAAACTCCGAGTTCGGGCGGCTCCGGGACTGGGGCATCCCGATCCGCATCGACTCATTCCTCGGTCCCGCCAACCTTCTTCACCAGAAGCTGATGATCGTCGATTCCCAGACCGTCATCGTCGGCTCGGCTAACTGGTCCCAGAACGCCAACACCCTCAACGACGAGAACATCGTCATCTTCTCCGACCCCGCCATCACGGCGCGGATGGTCGCCGAAGCCGCGCGGCGCTATGCCGAAGCCGGCGGCCGGTACCCGCCTGCAGTTCTCGAGACGAGCTCGCCCGCGGTCGCTCGCCGCAACGCTGCCTCGCCGGTCGGTCGGCTCAGAGCCGCGGCCCCGCTCTATGACGCCTGCGGCCGCCGCATCGCGTTCGCCCCGCGTCGGCCCGGCGTTTACTTCGCCCCCGGCGCCGGGGGCACGCTCAAGCGAGTGCTCATCGCCCGCTGACGGCCTCATCCGGCACCGCGCGCGGGCCTCGACCCGGCCGGCAACCACTTGACCATGCGGTAGTTACGGCTCAATGGCAGCTTCATTGACAATCGCAGACGTGCCCGATACACTAGCTGGATGCGCATTCTGGCCATCAATCCAGGCGGTGGCACCACCAAAGTTGCTGTCTTCGACAACACTCGCCCGGTCTTCCGGGAGAGCATCGAGCACCCTGCCCCGCAGCTTGTCCGGTTCGGTCACGTGCTTGACCAGTACTCGATGCGCAAGGACACGGTCCTGTCCGCGCTCAAGGCCCACAAGGTCGCGCCCGAATCGATCGGCGCCATCGCCTCGCGCGGCGGCCCGCTGATGCCCTTGCCCGGCGGCGTCTTCCGCATCAACGCGCGCGTCGTCGGCGATATCCAGCGCGGCTGCTACCAGACGCTGCACCCGTCGCTGCTCGGCCCGCTCATCAGCCACGAGTTGTCCCGCGAACTTGACATCCCGGCATACTTTGTCGACCCCGAGTCGACCGACGAATTCCGACCCGAGGCACGCTTCGCCGGCTTGAAGGGCATCGAGCGCGCGGCGCTGTCCCACGCCCTGAGCTGCCGCACGGTCGCGCAGGAAGCGGCCCGCCGCCTGCACAAGCGGTACGAGAACTGCCGGTTCGTCGTCGCGCACATCGGCACCGGCATCACGGTGGCGGCCCACGTCAACGGCCGCCAGGTCGACGCCAGCAACGCCAACGACGACGGCCCGTTCACGCCCCAGCGCACCGGTTCGCTGCCCCTGTCCGGCATCATCCGGGTCTGCTTCTCGGGCCGCCACACCGAGGCCGAGGTGCTGGACATCTGCCAGCGCCGGGGCGGCCTGCTCTCCTACCTCGGCACCGACGACATCCGCAAGGTCGAGGCCTGGGTGCGGGCCGGCGACAAACGCGCCCGCCTGACCTACGACGCGCTGGTCTACGGCATCGCCAAGGAGATCGGCGCCCACGCCGTCGCCTGCGGCGGCAAGGTCGACGCCCTGGTGCTCACCGGCGGCCTGACGCTCTCCAAGGGGTTCGTCGCGGCCTTGCGCCGCTGGGTCAAGCCGCTGTTCGGCCGCATCATCGTGTTCCCCGGCGAGGAGGAAATGTCTGCCCTCGCCGCGCGGGTCCTGGCCGTGATGACCGGCAAGGAGAAAGAAAAGGACTATGCCAAGGAAGTTACTGTCCGGGGATGAGGCCGCAGCGCGCGGCGCCTGGGAAGCCGGCTGCCACGTGGCCGCCGCCTACCCCGGCACGCCGTCGACCGAGATCCTCGAGGCGCTGTCCGGTTACGACGACGTCTACTGCGAGTGGTCGGTCAACGAGAAGGTAGCGCTCGAGGTCGCGCTCGGCGCCTCCATCGCCGGTGCCCGTGCCTTGGCCGCAATGAAGCACGTCGGCCTCAACGTCGCCGCCGACCCGCTGTTCTCCGCGGCCTACATCGGCGCGCACGGCGGGCTGGTGATCATCACCGCGGACGACCCGGGCCTGCACTCGTCCCAGAACGAACAGGACAACCGGTTCTACGGCCTGATGGCCAAGCTCCCTGTCCTTTGCCCGTCGGACAGCCAGGAAGCCAAGGACTTTGTCCGGCTCGCCTTCGACATTTCGGAGGAGCACGACATCCCGGTGCTCGTACGCATCACGACACGGGTCGCCCACTCCAGCTCGCCGGTCGAACTCGGCGAGCGCCGGCAGCGCCCGCTCAAGGGCTACGAGAAACAGGTCCGCAAGAACATCATCCTGCCCTCGTTCGCCGCCCAGCGCCACGTTGACCTCGAAGCCCGCCTCGAACGGCTCCAGACATACACTGAAGGCACCGACCTCAACCGCGTCGAGCCGGGCAGTGCCGAACTGGGCATCGTCTGCGACGGCGTGGCCTACCAGTACGCGCGCGAGGTGTTCCCTGACGCGTCATTCCTCAAGCTCGGGATGGTCTACCCGTTCCCCAAGGAGAAGGCGGCCCGGTTCGCCGCCGGCGTCAAGGAACTCTGCGTCATCGAGGAAGTCGACCCATTCATCGAACTGCAACTCCGCGCCATCGGCCTCAAGCCCGTCGGCAAGTCCAAGCTGCCGCGGGTCGGCGAACTCAGCCCGCGCGTCGTCCGCTGCTCGCTCGCCGACTGCGCGCCCGGCGCCGGGCCCGAACCCGACCTGCCCGGCCGTCCGCCGGCACTCTGCCCGGGCTGCCCACACGCCGGCATCTTCTTCGCGCTGCAGAAGCAGAAGGTGATCGTCGGCGGCGACATCGGCTGCTACACGCTGGGCGCCCTGCCGCCGCACAACTCGATGGACACCTGCGTCGACATGGGCGCCTCGATAACCATCGCCCACGGCGCCGACAAGGCACTGGGCCAGAGCGACGGGCGGGTCCGGGTCGCCATCATAGGGGACTCGACCTTCTTTCACTCCGGCATCACCGGGCTGATCAACACAGTGTACAACCGCAGCCGGGTCATCACCATCATCTCGGACAACAGCACGACCGGCATGACCGGGCACCAGGACCACCCCGGCACCGGTCGAACCCTGTCGGGCAGCCCGACGCCGGCCCTCGACGTCGGCGCCATCGCCCGCGCCTGCGGCATCGAGAAAGTCGTCCAGGTCGACCCCTACCAGGCCAAGGAAACGCGCAAGACCGTGCGCGAGGTACTGTCCCAGCCCGGCCCGGCCGTCATCGTCAACCGCCGGCCCTGCGCACTGCTCATCGGCCTGCGCAACCCGCCGAAGAAGGTCGACCCCGACAAGTGCATCGCCTGCAAGACCTGCATCAGCCTCGGCTGCCCCGCCCTGACGATGAAAGACGGCAAGTCGCACATCGTCGAGACCATCTGCGTCGGCTGCGGCACCTGTGCCAACGTCTGCCCCAAGGAGGCCATCGGATGAACCCCTCCCCTGCGATGAACGTGCTGGTCTGCGGAGTCGGCGGGCAGGGTGTCATCCTGTTCTCCAACATCCTCTCCGACCTTGCCCTCAAGGCCGGGCTCGACGTCAAGAAGAGCGAGGTCCACGGCATGGCCCAACGCGGCGGCAGCGTGGCCAGCCACATCCGCTTCGGGCGTCGGGTCTGGTCACCGCTGATCGAGGAAGGCACGGCCGACGTCATCGTGGCCTTCGAACGCCTCGAGGCGCTGCGCTACGCGCACTTCGTGGCCGGTTCGGGCCGGATACTGTACGACCCGCACCGCATCCAGCCGCTGCCGGTCCAGATCGGCGCGGTCGAGCCGATGCCCGACGAGGAAATCGACCGCCGCCTGCGCGGCCGCGCCGGCATCCTCGTACCGGTCCCGGCGTTCGCCACGGCGGTCCAGCTCGGCAACCCCAGGGTGCAGAACATCCTGATACTCGGGGCCGTGTCCAAGTTCCTGCAGTTCCCGACCGCCGACTACACCGCGGCGATCAAGGCGCTGGTCAAACCCGCGTTCCTCGACCTGAACCTGCGCGCTTTCGAGGCCGGGCTCGACCTGGTCTGCTCCGCCGGCTAGGCCCACACTACCGCTGCAAAATCGAGCGGGGGCGGGAAAACCCCGCCCCCGCATTCTCTATGGTCCGGCCTAGCGCAGCTGGACCGTCTTGGCGGTCACGACCCCGGCACCGGTCTCGGCCTTGAACAGGTAGGTGCCGTTGGCGACCCGGCGGCCGCCCTCGTCCCTGCCGTCCCAGCGCAGGGAGTGGGTCCCGGCCGGCATCTCGCCATTGACCAGCGTGCGGACTACCCGCCCGCTCACGTCATACACAGCAACGCGCACGCGCCCGGCGACCGGCAGGTTGAGCCGGGCCGATGCCGCGCTGCGGAACGGGTTGGGTGACGCAGTGAGCCCGAGCCGGGTCGGCACACGCGCGCCCGCGGTCGGGTCGGCGATACCGGTCACCGGGCCGTCGGTCGTGTACTTGATTGCCCGGCCCGCCACGATGCTGGCCGTGCCGCGGTTGTAGGCGCCGTCGAACAGGCACTGGATAGCGATGGTCCGGGTCGGGTCCTGCTCGCCCGCGGTGGACGAACTCATCCCGTTGGCGGTCAGGTACTGCACCGTGAACTCGCAGTTGCCGTCGGCCGCAGCCATCGTGGTATCGTAGAAGATGACCTGGTTCTTCTCGAAGGTCGTGCGACTCGAGTAGTAGGCCACCGAGTCCCACTCGACGATGAACCGATGGTTCGCCGCGTCGTGGTACCACCACACGCCGCCGCCGGTCGGCGGGTACAGGTCGTCCCAGTTCAGGAACACGGCAGGCACGGAAATCGCGCTCGCCGGCAGGGACGTGTTCGTATAAGCCGAGGTCGTGGTCGAACCCAGACCGACCCAGCCGTTGCCGCAGATCGACACCTGGGTGTAGTTCTGGCCGTAGTAGCGGAACGGGCCGAACGCCGACGGGATGCTGACGACCACGGTCTGGTCGTCGGTCAGGGTCAGGCGCGTGCCGATGCCGTTAATCTCGACCCAGCCGAACGTCGGCCGCTCCGAGTAGCCGGCATCGACGTCGTCGTAGGCGTAGTACAGCGCGGGTGTGCGCGGACCGTCCGGCGTCGGGTCGACCGAGCGGATCTCGCCGACCATGATGGTGAACGACATCGTCCAGTTCAGCGCGCCGCTTGAGACGTGCAGGGTGCAGGGAATCGGCGTCTCGGGCGGCATCGCCCCTGTGGTCACGCGGAACTTGTCCGCGCTGTTCACGCCGGTGCTCTCGGACGGGATGACGCCCCAACCGCCGGTCGCGTCGTCGACCACGAGGCGCGGGTCGCCCGATACGAGCGTCGCCGTCACGTTGGCCGCATTGCCGAACCCGACGTTGCGCAGCACCGCGTACAGGTCCGCGCTCTCGTTCGGGTCGAGCCGGCCGTTGCCGTTGCCGCCCTGGGCCGTGTCGACCGCGAACGCCGATACGAACTGCAGGTTGGCCGCGCCGACGCGCAGGAACACGTACGAGTTCCAGACCGAGTCGCGCGCGTCGCGGGTCTGCAGGTCGAACCGGATGCTGTGGCCGTTGGTGCAGGCCGGGGCGACCTGGAACCGGAAGCCGCTGGCGCCGGTCCAGCCGGAGTCGCGCGGCGCGATGTTGCCGAAGCTCTTGGCCGAATCGGTGATGGTGATGAAACCGTCAGCCGTGCGGAGCTTGCCCGTCACCGACTGGGCGGTCGAGTCACCGTGGTTCTTCACCCACACCGGCAGGGTGATGGTCTCGCCCGGGTTGACCGAACCGTCGCCGTTGCCGCCCGGCGGCGCATCGTCAACGGTATGCCGCAGGTAAGTGACGTACGGCGTACCGCTGGTCGCCGCGAGGCAGACGCCCTCGAAAGGCAGCATCGGTATGTGCGGGACGCCGGCCGCGTGGCCGTCCGACGCCGTTACCGTGAACTCGCCCGGCGAGGCCGAGTTGACATTCAGGGTCACGTTGCCCGCCGCGTCGGTCTTGCCGACGGCATAGAACTCCGCGCCCTTGGCCGCGCAGACCCGCGCGCCGAACACGGGCGCGCCGTTGACCGTGACGTTGATTGCGAGCGCGTACGGCCCGACCGGCACGCGCGGCGGATAGGTCACGACCGGCGCAACGGGCTGGCCGCCGGCCCAGACCTGCATCGCCGGGTCGCCGAGGTTCAGGTACATGTAGATGTTGTCCGGGTAGGGCGAGCCGGGCCAGTACTTCGCGACGTAGGCGTCGACGTTACACTGGATCCAGCCGATGTCCCACATCGGCATCACGTAGTCGCGCACGCCCGGCACAGTGATGGTCCAAGTGTCGCACATCGACCGCACGAGGGTCGAGCAGATGCCGTGGTTCGGGTAGGTGTAGGACGCCTGGGTCGCTGCCATCGAACCGACCGCACCGCCCGGGTACTTGCGCATCCAGGCCTCGGACAGGCAGGTCGGGTCGGATATAGCGCCGCAGTTGCAGGCGATATTGTAGACCATCGGCGTCATGTCGCCGTTGGTCAGTGCGTTGACGTTGGCAATCAGCCAGGGCGCGCCGCCCGATCGCGCCATCGTGTACCACTGGTCGTTGTCGCCGTGACCGCGATAGGTGACCACGCCCCGACCGGCGTTGATCATCGACGCGATCGAGTCGTTGCCGAAGTACTGGCACATCAGGGTATCGAAGTCATACCGGTACCAGCCCATCGGCTTGTTGTAGATGCCGCGGATGCAGGCCGAGTACTTGCCCGGGTACTGCTCCGAGCAGGCGGTCATGTTGTGCTTGGTCAGCCAGTTGGCGGTCGTCGGCGGGTTCTTGGTGAACTTCAGTATTTTGCGGACCTGGTTTTCGAGATCCTGCGCAGAGGATGGCGACAGCCGGCTCAACCCGATTTCAGGGTAGTTGTCCGGCGTGGAGGGCAGCAGGTCGGAGTACCAGTAGTCGCCGTTGCCCACGCCGCCCAGCGCGCGCATCGGTATCTCGCCGAACTCGCCGACGAGCAGCACCCAGCGCAGCTCGGCCGGGCTGTTGCGGTTATACTCGGCGAGGATCGAGTCCTTGATTTCCTGCGACGTCCAGCTCGGCTTGTGGACGATGCGGGTCTCGACGCCGCGCTTCTGGTGCCAGCCCACGAGCGAATCCTTCAGCCAGGCGTGGTTCCACCAGTTGTCGTGCGCCACGACGAGGTACTTGACGCCCGGGTTGTCGGTGTCGGTGATGCGGACCGGCAGGCGGGCGAAGTTGTCGATGTAGCGGGCGTAGGTCGACGCCAGCCAGGACTTGACTGTCTTGTGCGTGTAGGTGCCGCCCGAGTAGCTGACGTTGACGCGGAACTTCGTGTCGACGCTCAGCTGCTGCTTGGCCGGGTTGTAGCGCACCGGGTAGACCTGGAGCGTCGTAACCGGCAGCTCGCGCCACTGGCCCACGCCCATCACCTGCGCGTCGAATTCGGGGTAGAAGGCGTCCTTGGTGTAGAACTCGCGGTCGATGACGAACGGGTTGTTCGCGCCTTCGGTCAGCGGGGTCTGGTACGGGTAGCAGTTGACGTTGTCGAAGACTCGGGTCTCTTCGACCTCGACGCTCACCTGTACCGTCGCGCCGTCGGGGATGCCCAGCAGGTACGACAGCTTGGGTACCTGCGGTTTGCCGACGTCGAGCGCGGCCATCACGTCGCCCGGTATGTTGACGACGTCGTAGGCCGTGCCCTCGGCCAGCAGCTGCTCGGTGCTGACTCCGGGCAGCTCGACCTCGAGCACGGTCCCGTTGCTTGTGTTGCTGACGACGCGCATCGTCGGCGCGGCCTCCGGCCCGGTGCCCAGCCAGGCGCCGAACCCGAGACTGGCGACGAGCAGTGCCAGCAGTGTCACGTGCTGCTTCATGTAGCTCACTCCTTGTCTGAAAGACCGGCGCGGGGGCAGGACCGGCAGAGTCGGTCTCGCCCCCGCGCCACTGTTCTCAGTCCTCTGCTACCGGCTCAGCACCGCCTTGCGGGCGATGTTGCCGACCGCTGTCTCGAGACGGTACAGGTAGACGCCGGCGGCCAGTCGGCGGCCGGCCGCGTCGGTACCGTTCCAGCGGATGGTGTAACTGCCGGCCGGCTGCTCGTCGCTGCCGGTGTCAACCAGCTCGCGCACGACTCGGCCGGTCGCGTCGTAGACCACGAGCTTGACCGGGGTCGTCGCGGGCAGGGTGTAGCGCAGGCTCACAGAGTTGACGAACGGGTTGGCCGAGGGCGCCAGCGACAGCCGGCCGACCCTCGCGGCGCTCGGCGGCTCGGCCACGCCGGTGACCGGCCCGTCGGTCGTGAACTTAATGGCCCGGCCGGCCTCGATCGCGGCCGAGGCGCGGTGGTAGGCCCCGTTGTACAGCGCCTGGATGGCGATGGCGCGGGTCGGGTCCTGCTCGCCGACCGTCGCCGAGTTGGTCTGGTTGGCGGTCAGGTACTGGAACACGATCTCGTTGTTGCCGTCCAGCGCGGCCATCGTCGTGTCGTAGATGATGACCTGGTTCTTGTCGAAGGTGGTCCGGGCCGAGTAGTAGGCGACCGAGTCCCACTCGACGATGAAGCGGTGGTTGGCCGCGTCGTGGTACCACCACACGCCGCCGCCGGTCGGCGGGTAGAGGTCGTCCCAGTTGATGAACACCGCCGGCACGGCCACGGTGGTCGTCGGCAGCGCGGTGTTCGTGTAGGCCGAAGTCGTGGTCGTGCCCGGCGCGATCCAGCCGTTGCCGCAGATGGCGACCTGCGTGTAGGCCTGGCCGTAGAACACCCACGGGCCGAACCCGGTGGGCAGCGGCACCGTGACCGTCTGGTCGTCGGTCAGGGTCAGGCGCGTGCCGAGGTTGCGGATCTCGACCCAGCTGAAGTCCGGCGCCTCGTCGTACGTCGAGTCGGCGTTGTCGTAGGCGTAGTAGAGCGCGGGCGTGCGCGGACCGTCGGGAATCGGGTCAACCGCGGTCAGGCGGCCGACCTCGATGCCGAACGGGACGCTCTGCACCGGGTACCCGGTCTGGGTCACCCGCAGCGTGCAGGGTATCACGAACTCGCGCGGGATGGCGGCGCCGGCGTTCACGCGGAAGTGGTCGGCCGTATTCATCGCCCACGAATCCGCCGGCACGAAGCCGTAGTTCGCGTTGGCGTCGATAACCGTCATGCGCGCGTCGCCGGAGATCAGCACGGCACTGACCCCGTAGGCGTTGCCGAGCCCGAAGTTGATGAGCTGGACTGCGATGTCGCATTCCTCACCCGGGTCGAGCTTGCCGTTGCCGCCGTCGTAGGCGTAGGTCGAGTCGCCGGCCAGCTTCGGCGTGCCGACCAGAAGCGACAGCGACGAGACGTAGGTCGAGTCGAGCGTGTCGGTCAGCACCAGGTCGAAGTCGAGCGAGTAGCGGTTGGTGCAGGCCGCGGCCACGGTGAAGTTGAAGCCGTCGGCGCCGGTGTAGCTGGCGCTGTCCTGCAGGATGGTGCCGAACCGCTTGAGCGAATCGGTGATGGTGATGTTCGCGTCGGCCGTGCGCAGCGTGGCCCACACGCCCCGCACCGTGTAGTCGCACAGGTTCATCACCCAGGTCGGCATGTTGATGGCCTCGCCCGGGTTGATGATGCCGTCGTCGTTGCCGCCGATGCTGTCATCGACGACGTGGGTGTAGTAGCGGATGCCGAACGGCGGCCGGGTCGCGTTCACCGCGGCCAGCGCGTTGATGCGGCCCGCGCCGAAATCGTTGTCCTTGCCCGCCGGCCCGAGGTCCAGCGACGTCACCTCGAGGATCGAGTCGACCTCGCGCGGCAGGAGGTTCGGGTTCTTCGACAGCATCAGGCACACCGCGCCCGCGGTGTGCGGCGTGGCCATCGACGTGCCCGACATCGACGTGTAGCCGCCGGTGCGCGAGCAGGACTTGGTGTTCACGCCCGGAGCGCAGACGTCCGGCCGCGTGAGCCCCGGCGGGTAAGCCCAGTCGTTGAACGGGCTGACCGTGCCCCAGGTCACCGGCCCGCGGCTCGAGAACGACGCGATGGCGTCGCTCGAGTCGACCGCACCGATGGAAACGATGCCCGACAGCGCGCCCGTTCCCGTGTTCTCGGGGTTGGGCCACGGCGGCGGCACGTTGCCCGGGCAGCGGCAGGAGTTGGGCGGCGAGGTCGAACGCTCGTTGCCCGCGGCCACGATCTGGCTCACGCCGGCGGCCATCACGTTGTTGGCCGTGGTGCGCCACGAGGCCTGGGCCGGGTTCCACGAAAGCACCCAGCCCAGCGACATCGTGTACAGGTCAGCCCCGTTGGCCGGCGATAGCGGCGGCGCGACGCAGAACTGCATCGCGGCCCAGCACTGCGCTTCGGCAATCGAGTCGGCCTGCGTGCGCACGCGACAGATCATCATCTGCGCGTCCGGCGCCACGCCGCACTGGGTGCCGCCGGTGCCGTCCGAGGCGACGGTGCCTGCGGTGTGCGTGCCATGACCCTGGATGTCGTTGGGGTCGTTGTTATTGCTCTCGAAGTTCCAGCCGTGGTTGGGATAATTCGCGTCGGTCCACATGTGGTCGGCGAGATCGGTGTGGTTGTAGTTGCAGCCGGTGTCGATGTGACCGCAGACCACGCCCTGCCCGGTGTAGCCGAGCGCCCACACCGCCGGCGCCTGGATGTTGTTCACGCCGTAGGTGATCTCGTCGGTCTCGGTCACCGGCTCCTCGGGTTCGAGCAGGCCCGGCGAGTACTTGAGGTCATAGTCCACGTAGTTGACCCCGGTCATCACGCTGACGACCTTGATGACCTCGGGTGTCGCTTCGAAAGCGACCGCGTTGAGGATCCAGAGCGGCTCGACGTTGCGGGCCTGGCCGGCCGCGACGCGGTCCGCGAGGTAACCGAGCAGGTCGGCCTGCTTCTCGGCCGAGAACTGCCTCAGGATTCGAGCCACTTCCATCCGGCGCTGCGGCTTGGGCATGCCGTCGACGAGCTGGTTCAGCAGGTCGCTGTCAAACTGCTCGGTGAGGACGACATGCACCGGCAGGAGCTGGTCCTGCGGTGCGCCGGCGATGTGCTTGTCGAGGTCTGGTGAAAGGATTGCGAAGGAGACGCCAAACAGCGCCGCCAGCAACACCAGTACACTTCTCTTCACACGTGCCTCCTTAAGGGATTGAACTGACTTCGACCCGAACGGCCCGCTCCCGGCAACCGGGCGGCCGCAAATGGGCTTGTCGATTATACCCCCTTCCCCTGTGCCGTCAATCGCGCGCATGCATAATGATAAGGTTACCTGCCGCCGGCCTTGCCCGTGCCCGGTTCACCGCTACAATCCCGCCGTGCGCCCGCCTGAACACGATTCATACATGCTCGCACGCCTGCGCGAGCATTACCTCATCCGGTTTCGCCCGCCCCTGCTCATCGAACAGGCCGCGGTGTGCGACATCTGCCGCCACGCCCGCATCGGCTACGAAACCCCGCTGAAACGCGAGACTTACGGGTTCCTGTTTGGCACGCTCGACCGCGGCGGCCGGCTCACCATCCGCCGCGCCGTCTACTACCGCGGGGGCACCAAGACCCGCTCCGCAGTCCAGTTCAAGGACTTGCCCACGTTCCAGCGCCTGGTTACCCGCCGCCTCGCGCTCTCCAAACGCCTGCGCCTGCGCTTCGCCGGGTGCTTTCACTCCCACGTCGAAATTGCGGGTAAGGTCCAGCGCGGCCTCTCCCCGGAGGACCGCGAGTCCTTCGACAGCGACTTCATGTCCTCAATCGAGCTCGTCGCCTTTGTCTGGCCCGGCGGAGGGCCGCCGCGCTCAACGTCACGCACCTCGGTTGTCGCCTACGACTCCTGCCGGGAGTACCACTTCCGGGTCCGGGCCTATGCCAAACGGCCATCCGGCATCCGCCAGGTCCCGCTCAAGGCAATCCCGCCCGGCCTCATCACCTTGCACTAACGTGCGGCGGCCGTTGCCGGTGGCTATGCTTGCCCGAACCGGGCGGCGCGCTAGAATCGACCGATGCTGAAGCACGGTCCCGACCCCGCCGAACTGCGCCGGCTGGAACGGCGCTACCTCGTGCACTTCCGCGCGCCCCTGCTCATCGAAGAGGGCGCGGTGCGCGACATCTGCCATTACGCCCGCGTCGGCTACGAAACCCCGCGCAAACGCGAGACTTACGGCTTCCTCTACGGCCAACTCGACGCCGATGGCCGAATCACCATCCGCCGCGCCTGCTACTACCGCGGCGCCAAGAAGACCCGCACGTCGGTCCAGTTCAAGAACTGGGGCACCATCCGGCGGGTGCGCGAGCGGCGGCAGGGCCTCGCCACGAGCCTGCACATGCGCTTTGTCGGCAGCTTTCATTCCCACGTCGAGGTCGCGGGTTCGGTGTACCGGGGCCTCAGCCCGTCCGACCGCGAGTCGTTCCGCTACGACGTGATGTCCGCGGTCGAAATCATCGCCTTCATCTGGCCGGGCATCAAACCGCCCCAGGAAGCCTCGCGCAAGGCCATCGTCGCCTACGACACCCGGCGCGAGTATCACTACCGCATCCGGGCCTATGCCAAGCGCCTGCGCGGCATCCGCCACGTCCCGCTGAAAGTCTGCCCTTCCGGCGTCATCATCGTCCACTGACCGCCGACAATCGGCAGAACGAGCAAGGGCGGCGACCCTGTTGTCGCCGCCCTTGTGCGGCCGCTGGGGGCACTGGATAGCGGCTCGCAAGGAGGTCCTGTGTGCTAGAGGCTGTGTTGCACGCTGTCAGCGATTGTGACGCGGTCGGTTGGGAAAGGTTGCCCCGGGCTAGGGCTCGAAACGGTTCAGGCCGAACGACACTTCCACGGCCCATTCCTTGAGGACCCGGAACGGAATCTCCTGCGCCGGCCGACCCTTGATTGACGCCCTCATCACGTGCTCGCCGGCGCTCAGCCGCTGTACGCAATAGGACCCGAGCGAGTCGGTCACGACGCTGATGCCCGTGCCGAGCACCTCGACCAGCACGCCCGAAATCCCCGCGCCGGTCGCGCGGTCGGTCACACGTCCGTTGACCGACCCGACATCCGTCGTGTCCACCATCGCCAGCTCGATGCGCGCCGTGTCCCCGCCCCGGACCGACAGCGACGTGCAGGCGGTCGCATAACCCTCAAGCGCCGCGGACACGTTGTGCAGGCCGACCGGGAAGTCGGTCAGGGTGAAAGCGCCGAATGCCGCGCTCTTGGCCTTGACGCCGGCGGCATCCACCTCGACGCCCTCGATGCCGGTCTTCGTGCCGGCGTCGACGACCCGGCCGATAACGGTGCGCGGCCGGTCCGGGAACATCGCGACGCGGACGATGCCGGCCGGGCGGGCCTTCAGGTCCTTCGCCGGCAGGCTCTCAACAAGGTACCCGGCCCGTTCAACCCGGACCTGCCCGCGCTGCTCTCGCCCCACTTCCGGCGTGGCGCCGTCCGGCCCGGTCGTCGCCAGCAGCATTGTCGACTGGAAAGTCACCAGCGCACCGTCGAGCGGCTTGCCGGTCTCGCCGTCGGTCACCGCGACCCGCAGCATCCCCTGCCGCGCGCACCCGGCCAACAGGGCGAGCGCCAGCAGGAGGACTCGCCTCACGCCGCCGCCTTGCGCTCCGGCGCGAGGTAAATCAGCGGCATCGACACCAGCGTGGTCAGTCCCTTGGCGATGATGTTTGCCCAGAAGATGGCGACCACCACGGCCAGCGGCATCCGCCCCAGGAAAGCCAGCGCCACGAACAGCGCCGAGTCCAGCGGCATGCTCACCGAGTTGCTCGACAGCACCCGCAGCCACTGCCGCCTCGGGCCGAACCGGGCTACCCACAACCGGTACACCTCGCCGTCCACCAACTCGGCGGCCACCTCGGCGACAATCGACGCGATGACGATGCGCCACACCGGTGCCAGCACCGCGCCGAACTCCGCCTGCGGCCCGACCGCGATGTCCGCGGGCAGGCGCGCCACCAGCCAGAACAGCCCGGCCATCACCAGGTTCACCGCCCCGGCGAAAAGCACCAGCCTGCGCGCGACCCTGATGCCCGCGGTCTTGTGCACCAGGTCCCGCAGCGTGAACGTCAGCGGGTACACCAGCGTGCCCGCGTCCACGCTCAGGCCCGCGATGACGACGATGCGCAGGCTCGCAATGTCGGCAAGCATCTGCGCCGCGATGTACGCGGCAGACACAACCGCGACCGCGAGCAGGCTGTCAGCTTGCGGCTTGCCGGTCACACCCATTGTCGATTGACGATCGTCGATTTCCGATTGCCCCGAACCGCTCGGCTTCGCTGTACCGCAGCAGGCACTTTGCAGTTTGCACTTTGCAGTTTGCACTTTGCACGCTGCACTCTGCCTTCTGCATTCGCCCGCGCCTGCCCATCCCCTCCCCGGCCAAGTGGTTGGGCTGCCTCTCCCGGTCTGCCGACTCAAACATCTGACATCTCGAATCTCACATCACTCATCTGACATCGCGCCCGTCGCCCCTTGCCCCAGTCTGACTTCTGCACTCTGCAATTTGCCTTCTGCATTCTGCATTCGCCCGCGCCTACTTCCTCCCCACCGCCACCAGCCTCACCGCGTCCTGAT
>JAWOHG010000069.1:0-54303 GCA_046485245.1 bacterium | reverse complement strand
CGACCCAGGCCCGGCTGTTGCGGACCAGCCGCACCTGGCGTCCGAAAGTGAGCGGCGTCACCGAGTACGTGTGAACCACGCCGTGCCGCGCCATCGCCTCGAGTTCCTTGGAGTCGGGTCCGAGGATGCGGTGGTGCAGCAGCACGGTCCACTTGCCCTGCCCGCTATCGAGAATCCGGACAAACTCGCGCAGGCCCGGCAGCGTATCGTTGTAGAACGCGAAGCTGTTGAGCCGGTAGCGGTCGAACCCGGCCGGGAGGTTGTATCGCTCGCCCGCGGTGCGAGCGAACCAGAACCCGGCCGCGCGCACCGCCGCGGCGAGTTGCGGGCTGACCGCGCTGTACGGGTAGTGGAAAGCGCGCGGCGGCTCGCCCAGCGCGCGTTCCAGCGCCGCCGCGCAGTTGAGCGCGTCCTGCGCGGCCCGCGCCGGGTCAAGCCGCGGCAGGTCCGGGTCGTGGCACCCGCCGTGGCCCGAGATACGGTGCCCGCGCGCGAGCAGTTCTTTCGCTTCGGGAATCCCCAGCCGCTTGATGGGTATGCCGTCCTCTTCTGCGTGCCAGTCCGCGTCCGCCCCGGTCCAGTCCGCGACCAGCCCGAAGTTAGCCTTCAGCCCGTAACGGTCGAGCACCGGCGCGGCGTACGTGTACTGGTCGTAGGAGCCGTCGTCGAACGTGACCGACACCGCGCCCGGCGCGTCACCCCGGAAAGACGCAATCCGGGCAGCAGTCACGGGGGCGGGCTTGCCCGACAGCCGGTCAAGGCTCGACTGCCGCGTCGGCGAGTCGGCCAGCGCCTGGCCCAGCCCGGCCGCGAAGTCGTGGTAACTGCGCTTGAGCCGCTCGGTGTACTGCGGCGTATCCCAGCCCGGCCAGCGCCACCGGCGCGTGAACTGCAGCCTGCCACCCTTGGCCGGGGGCAGCGCCGCGACGAGCCGGTCGCCCGGCCGCTCGCCGTCCACGATGAACGCGGACAGCGCGAACCCGCTGGTCGTGACCGACTGGATGCCGTCCAGGGCCGGGTCGTCCTGCAGGACCTGGTGGCTCGACGGGTCCGACACGTTGAAGAGCGTCCACGGGATGCGCAGCTCTACTGTCCCGTTTCGCTCGTACCAGTCGGCCAGCGAACTGAAGTCTGACCGGCCCCATCTCAGCCGGCCGAACTCGGTCTCGACCGGGGGGATGCTCTCGCCCAGCGCCGTGAAGCGGACGTGGTTGTTCATCAACCGCTGGGTGACGAATCGGCCCTCCCGGTTCGCCTCCGTGCGCAGGGTCCGCCGCCAGGGCTCCTGTGGGTCGGAGAACACCGAGTAGCCCGAATCGACCAGCACCTCGGCGTCGGCGGTGTCGCGCAGCATCACCAGGAACTCGACGCCGTTGGCGCAGTCCGGCCCGGCCGGGCCGAGCCGGGTCGAGCCCAGCTTCGGGTCGTAGGTGTCGACCGCGATACCGACTGACTGCTTCTGCCAGTCCGGCGATTGCTCGAGGTCCAGCCGCAGGTAGCAGTACTCCTCGTCCGACGACAGCCACAGCGCGCGCACCGCGCCCGCGCCGCGCGCGACCGGCTTGCCCGTCCAGTCGCCGGTCTCGCCGTCGACTGTCACCAGCTCGCGCCCGAACTTCACCATCCCGTAGCACTGCTCCGGGTTCTGCACGTTGTGCCATAGCCGCACGCGGTCGGCCGGCACCGCGAACTCGTCGACCAGCCAGTTGCGCTTGAACCACTCGTCGAGCCAGGCGAACACCACCCCGCCCGCGCAGCCCTCGTCGTGGATGGCGCGCAGCATCGCCAGGTTGATGCGCGCCTGCTCGGCCTCGTCGTGCCCGCCGTGGTCCATCCCGAACCAGTTGCGGTGCGAGTTGCCGCGCGAAGACGGCACGCTGAACTCGGCGACGAGCAGGGGCACGCCCGCGTGGTGCCGCTTGAGGTCGGCGACGTAGCCCGCGTAGTTGTCCGGCTCGCCGCGCGCGTTGCGGTACTCGCGGTACTTCGGCTCGAGGAACACGAAGTCCGGGTAGTACGGGTACACGTGGTAGGCGGCGAACTGCCCGGCCCGCAGCGCGGGCGTGGTGTGGATCCTCATCGGGTCCAGCGTCACGACGTCGTTGTCGAAGGCGTACACCAGCCCCTTCCCCGAGTGCTCGGACGAGTGGTACAGCGGGTCGATGGGCAGCCAGCTCACGAACGCGGTCGGCCGCTGCGTCCCATAGGTGATTGCCTCGTACTGGCACAGGTAGTCCAGCATCCCGGCCAGCCAGACCTCGGTCGGGCTGCCCTCCGGCACGCTGAACATCACGCCGTTGTAGCGGCGCGTCGAGCGGTGCGTCGTGTCGGTGGCCTCGACCACGTCCGGCTCCCATTCGCGGCCGAACAGGTAACCGAGGGTGAAAGCCGACACGTCGGCCGACCACGCGCCCGAGGCGTGCCCGGCTCGGGGCTCGCGCACCGCCCGGCCGGCCACGGCGTCGACCGCGTCGCGTATCTCGGCCTTGAGCGCGCGGGTGTAGGCCGGGTCGAACAGGTCCAGCGATTCCGGCGCCTCGGCCCAGATGCCCTGCAGCAGGTACACCGGCCGCTCCGAGTTGCTGAAATTGTGCCGGGCCAGCGCCTCGTAGAACTCGGGCGGCAGGATGGTGTAGGCCCGCACGACATTGAACCCGGCCTCGCCCATCTGCTCCAGCCAGCGCTCGTAATCCGCGCGGGTCGCGCCGAACTCGGTCGGGTAATGCCCGGGCAGCGCCGCCCCGAGGTTCACGCCCACGACGAAGAGCTTCTGCCACGACTCGGTCTTCTCCCCGCGCGCGTTGCTCGTCACGGCCAGCCGCTCGAACTCGTCGCCGCTGGACCGGAACAGCACCTGCGCCCGGGCCGCGGCCGCCTCGATCTCCTCGCGCGTCGCCCTGATGTCGACGTCGGGCAAGGGGGCCTCGGCAACGCTCACGACCCGGGGCCGGGACAGGCGGTGCTCGACCCGCGCCAGCACGACGACCAGCACCCCGAGCCCGGCCAGCAGCAGGCCGATGACAAGATACTTGCCGCGCATCCTAGAATGCCCGGCTGACCGACAGCCCGACACTGCCGTAGACATACTGCCCCCTGCCCGCGGTCCGCGCGAAGCCCGCGTCCAGCGCAACGGTTGTCCGGCGCACGAATTCCCAGTCGAACGCGGCGTTGGCCCGAGCGACCCACTCGTCGTCGGCGTTCAGGCCGCCGGCCGCGTCGGCCGACACGCCCCAGCGGTCCCGGCGCAGCCGGATGCCGGCGCCGAGCGTGTTGGTGACCAGGTCCTGCGGCGAGTAGTACAGCGGCGACTTCACGGCGAAGTCGTCGTAGCTGAAGTTGTAGCTGACCGTGAGCCGCGGTTTTGCCACGACGTCAAACCCGGCCCCGGCCGACAGCGCGGTCTTGACGTTGCCGTCGCGCGTGACCCGCAGACGCGCGGCCCGGGCGTCCAGCCGCAGCCGCGGCAGGGGCCGCGCCGCGAGCGCGGTCCAGCTCGATAGCGCGCCGAGGTCCTGCGCCGGCTCGAACAGCACGCGGCCCGCCTCGCCCGACCACGACAGCCAGGCCCGGTCCGCTTCCCAGCCCAGCGTGGCCGCTTTGAGCCCGAACTGCAGCGCGTCGCCCTGCGCCTGGCCCGTCACCCGCAGCCACGAAAGCGGCCGCCACAGCACGGCGCCGCGCACCAGCAGGTAGTCCCGGCCCAGCGCGCCCCGCCGGTTGCTCGACAACGACACCGCCGCGCTCGGGACGAGCCGGTCCCAGGACCGGTGTTCGTAACGGAACCGGTAGTCGCGGTATGTCCCCTGCACGTCGCCGTCGAAGTCGGAAGCGCTCGCGGCCTCGACCCGCACGCGCGGCGAAGAGGCCGCCGCAGCGCGCGTGGCCGCCTCGACAAACTCCTTGCGGCCGGGCGCAAGCTCCAGCGCCCGCTGGTAGCAGCGCCGCGCCGCTGCCGGCCGCTCGGTCCACTCGTAGTTCTGCCCGAGCCCGAACCACAGGTCGGCGTTGTCCGGCGACTGCTCGACCAGGCGCTCGTACAGCCGGATTGCCGCCGCGTGGTCCCCGGACCACGACAGCACCTGGGCCCGGCGCTGCTGCACTATGCGGCTCGAAGGGTCCAGTGCCTCGGCCTCCTCCAGCCAGCGCAGCGCGTCGGAGTGCCGGCCCGACCACGCCGCGACCTGGGCCTTGCCCACGAGCGCCTCGAAATACTGCTGGCTCTGCGGGCCGACCTCGGCGTAGGTCGCCTGTGCCGCGTCCAGCCGGTCCTGCCACGACAGCGTGATTGCCTTGCCCAGCCGCGTGTCGTCGTCGGCCTTGTCCTCGACCAGCAGGCGGTCGTACACCGCGATGGCCGAATCCAGCTCGCCCACGCTGCGCAGGACGAGCGCGAGCGCCTTGCGCAAATCCCGGTCGGACGGGTTGGCGCGCGCGGCCGCCTCGATGCGCTCCCTGGCCTCGCCGGCCCGGCCGGCGTTCACCAGTTCGTGCACCTCGGCCACTCTGATAATCGGCTCGGCCGGCGCCGGCCTCATCGACAGCGCAATCTCCCGGCCGGCGCGCGCGTCGTCGTCAGCCGGGTCAACCTCGAGCAGCCGGTCGTAGATTGCCACGGCCGAGTCGGTTGAGCCGACCGAACGCAGGACCAGTGCCAAAGCCTTCTGCAGTGGAATGTCGGTCGGGTTGGCCTGTGCCGTGGCCGTGATGCGCTCGAGCGCGTCCCCGGCCTGCCCGGCCTCGACCAGCCGGTGCACCTCGGCGATGCTTATCGGCTCGACCGCCAGCAATGCAAGCAGCAGCGCTATCACGGCGCCGCCTTGCCGAACCCGGTGCGCTCGAACTTGTACCACGACTTCTGGCCCACGAGCCAGTCCCACGTGCCCCAGAGCTGGAACGCGGCCCGCAGCGGCCCGTACACCGGCCCGCTGACCATCGCGTACGCCACCAGCCGCAGCCAGTCCCAAAACGAACGGTAGCGCATCGCCTCGAGGTTCACCGCCGACTGGTGCGCGAACCGGCGCTCGACCGCGGTCGTTACGAGCGCGGCGATGACCCCGCCGCCCAGCGCGGTCGCCCCGAGCGCGCCCAAAAGCCACCACGCGTTAGCCTCGCCCGACACGGCCAGCCACACCAGCAGGGCCAGCCCGGCAACCTGGGCCAGCGGCGCGATGGCCACGTACAGCAACTGGTACGGCACGCCCAGCAGCCCGGCCGCGCCGTAGGCCGGCTCAAACCACATCGACCGGTGCAGGACCAGCGACTCGAGCAGGCCGCGCTGCCACCGGTTGCGCTGCCGGGCCAGTTGCCCGAGCGTCGACGGCACCTCGGTCCACGCCACCGGCCACGGATCGAACACGACCGGCCGGCGCAGCTTCTGCTCACGGGTATAACGGTGCAGGCGCACGATGACCTCCATGTCCTCGCAGACGGTACCGGCCGGCCGGCCGCGCGTGATGCCCCGGATGTAGGCGTGCCGGTTGTTGCGGGTCAAGAAGCCGCCGCACTCAAGCAGCAGCTTCCGGTCGAACATCGTGAACGCGCCCGACAGCACCATCAGGGCGCCGGCCGCGGACTGCGCGATGCGGCCGACCGTGTAAGACATCAGGTACTCTACCAACTGGAACATCACCAGCGCCTGCCGCGGCAGGTGCGCGGTCACGACGCGGCCGAACTCGACCTGCGCGCCGTTGGCCGCGGTTATCAGCCCGCCCGCCGCGGCGGCGTTGCGCGAGCGGAACAGCCCGGCCAGCCGGCCCAAAGCCGACGGCGCGAGCAGCGAGTCGGAGTCCAGCGTCACGACCAGGGGCATTGCGGTGAGGGCGAGCCCGACGTTGAGCGAGTCGGCCTTGCCCGAGTTAAGCTTGTCCACGGCCCGCAGCCGCGAATCCGAACCCGAGACGAAAACCTGCCGCACCGGCGCCGTGCCGAGCACGTCGGTGTAGACGGTCGCATCGGGCCGCAGGTCAAAGGCCCGGACAAGCGCATCGAGCGTCGAGTCGGTCGACCCGTCGTTGATGACAATCACCTCGTACTCCGGGTAGTCCAGAGCGAGCAGCGAGCACACGCTCTCGACCACGGTCGCGGCCTCGTTGTGCGCCGGCACCAGTATCGCGACGCCGGCGCCGGCGCCCGGCTTGGGCGCTGGCGCGGCCGGCGACGGCCGGCGAAACACCACGAGGAACACGACGAGGAAAGCGATGTTCAGCAGGACGTCCAGCCCGAAGTAGATTGCCAGCAGGTCGACCGCGACGCGCAGGGCCATCAGTCCCGGCGGCCGCTAACGCGCGTTCCGGACGTCGACCGTGATGACCACGGAATACGCCCGGTTGCCGCTCGAGTCCGACGCGAACGCGTAGATGGTGTGGTAGCCGTTGGGGACCGAACGGCTGTCCCAGTAGTGAATCCAGGGCGCGGACTGCACCACGGCCAGCGGGTCGCCGTTCAGGAAAAACGCCACCTCGCTCACTCCCCGGTTATCCGACGCGATGGCCTCGACGCGGGCGGTGTCGGTCACCACCGACCACGACGCCGGCCGCACCAGCGCGACATAGGGCGGCTCGCGGTCGGGCAAGGGGGCGGACGAGGCGATGGTGACGATGACCGGCTGCGTGTGCGCCTCGTTGCCGGCCTCGTCCCAGGCCACGCAGTGGACCGTGTGGCCGCCGAGCGTATCGGGGTACCAGCGCGCAGTAAACGGCGCGGCCGCGACCGCGGCGATGCTCTCCCCGTCGGCATAGAACACCACGCGCTCGAGCTTGCGGTTGTCGTACGCGTCGGCCTGGATGTCGATGGTGTCCTGCCCGAAAGTGCTCCAGCTGACCGGGTACAGCACGGCCACGTACGGCGGCGTCGCGTCGTACGTGAGGTCGGCGCAGCCGACCGCGAGCAGGCCGAACGATGCGAGCAATGCCGCCGCGATGCGCCGGCGCGGGTTGACTCCGTCAGGTGTCATCGGTGAACCTCCACCTCGCCGTCAGTCACGAGGTCGAACGTCAAATAGACAAAAACCCCGTCATCCTCGGTTCGCTCCAGACGGCGCAGGGTCACTCCCCGCGCGGTTGCATTGAGGGCCGGGTCGTCCAGCCGTATGGTCAGGCCGCGCACCGGTTCCGGGTTACGATTGGTTAGACTCACCACGGTGCGGTCTTGCTTCGCCTGAACGCGTATGTCGACGTTGCGCCGCGCATTCCACCAGTCCGCGATGTCCTCCAGCCCGGCCAGCCAAACGTCGCCCGCCCCGGCCGCCTCGGCCAGGAACGCCATTGCCGGCGCCAGCGTCGTCGGGGAGTGTCCGGAGTACAGCGCGTGCAGGCTCAGCACCATCATCCCCCGCCGCGCGCGCACCAGGTCACGCCAGGCTGCCTGCAGACGCGCCCCGAACCGCTGCGCGTCCCGCTCCTGCACCGCCTTGGGATAGCTCGACGCCAGCGCCCCGGCGCCGAAGTAGCTCCAGTCCTCCACGGTCGGCGACAGCTCCAGCATCGAGGTGACCAGGCAGTACTGGTCCTGGACCCAGGTCGGGATGTTGTAGGGAAACAGCGCGCCGGCGTACCCGGTCGCGTGATCGACGTGTATCGACGACTCGTACTTGTAGCCGCGCCGGCTCAGGATAAACATCCCGGCCGCGGTGCGGTTGCTGAACGGGAAACGGAAACCCCGCACCGGCCGGCGCACGTGGTCCTCGAACCGGGCCAGTTCCCACAGCGTGCGGCAGTAGTCCAGGTCCGAGAACCGCGGGTGGCGGAAGCTCAGGCTGGCCAGCTCCACCCGGCCGTCGCCCTTCAGGTAGTCGAGCACCGGTCCCGGCACCAGGCCCGTCGCGAACACCGTGACGCGGTCCATGCCGCCGGTGCGCAGCAGCTCGGCCAGCATCGCCTTCGGCCCCGGGACAGCGCTGTCCCCGCCCGCCTCGTTCAAGGTCACGGCCAGCGCGCTGCGATACGGCCCGGGCCACGGGTTGAAGCACACCGCCGGCCCGTCGCCCAATGCCAGCGCGAACACCCCGCGCCAGAACCCGGCAATCGCGGATGCGTCGCCGGCCCCGCCGTCAATCGAAGGCTGCAGCAGCAGGAAGTGCGGCACCAGTATGCCCCAACCCCGGCCGCACGGGTTGGCGGTCACGGCCGGGTAGCTGGTGCTGCCGTCGGTCCAGCGTGCGAGCGTGCGGAAGCCGCCGGCCGACTCCGCCGGCACCAGCAGCCAGTCGCCCTCGAGCGTCCGCGTGAGGTCATCCCGGTAACCGTCGAGCAGGCCTGCGGCCGAGTCCTTCACCATCCGGAACCCGGTCAGGTTCACCTCGCGCATCGAGTAGCCGAACACCTCGGCCAGCGGCCACTCCGAAGCCTCCACGACCCCGCCCGAAATCGCGCGGTCCTCGCCCTCGACCGTGTTGCGGCCGATGTTCTCGCCCGCGATGAGGATGCCGCCCGAGCGCACCCACTCGGCCAGGTTCGCCATCCCGGCGCTGTCGAGGAACGACAGCGAAAACAGCCGGTCACCATCGTGGTACCCCGCGATGGTCGGCGCGACGATGATGCGCACCGAATCCAGCCGCGCGCGTTCCAGCAGCACCGACTTGTCCGCGACCTCGGCGAACGCGCCCAGCCCGTTGAAAGCCTCAAGGCAGATGTTGGCGCCGGACGGCAGTTGCCCCAGGCCGTCCGAGCCCGTGGTCAGAAACAGCACCCGCGGGTATACCAGCGCATCGCCTGAGCTCGCGGCCCCGGTCTGCTTGCCCCGCCCCGTGCAGGCGACTGCCAGCAGCAGTGCCGCGGCGACGCCAATTGTCCTTCGGATATGCAAACTCGACATTGTAGCGCATTCTACCATCCCCCGCGCCTCAGCGCCACAAGAACGTGCAGCCCCGCGCGCCGGTTGGCGGCCTGTCATTCCGACGGAGCGCCGTCCAGCGCCACCCCACTTGTCATTCCGACGGAGCGCCGCAGGCGCGATTGGAGGAATCTCCCGGCTCGCGGCTGACATCAGGAGGTTGGTCATTGCGAGGCCGCTTTGGCGGCCGTGGCAATCTTCTGAGGAAGACCGCCACGCTGCGCTCGCGGTGACTGGACTGCTGACGACTCACGGCTCACAGCCTACGGCTGACGGCAGGACCCTGAACCCTGACCCCTTCCAGCTTACAGCTCACAGCTCACGGCTTACGGCAGGACGCTGATCCCCGAACCCTGTCCCCTGACCCCTGACCGTCTCCCGCCGGGCGGTCTTGATTAATCCCGAAATTCCTGTATAATTTTCCCGAGAGACTGGTGAGATGCGCGCCCGCTGGCGCACAGGAGGTTGTCAGATGTCAGAATGCTCAATCTGCGGCCGGATGACCGACTGCGTATGTGACGATTGCGGCAGGCCGTGCTGCGAGGACTGCCTCGAGGTCCACACGAGCCGGTCCGACTTCTGTCCCGACTGCACCCCGGGCCGGGTCCTGCACCACGCGTAGGCGCACGCGGCGCGCGGTTCGCGGCCGCGAGGTGTCATCCCGACGCCGAGGAGGGATCGCCGGGTGAATTCAGAACGCAGAATACTGAATGCAGAATCGGGGACGCGAGGTCAGACGTGAGATGTCAGAGACCAGATGTCAGAGGTGCCCTGCTGCGAGCCGCGAGCTGTAAGCTGTCAGCTATTGGCCGTCGGCTGTGCGCCGCCGGGCTATCGACAATCGACAATCCGACGCCGAGTCGCCCTGAGCGTAGCGAGAGGGGCTGCCCGTCATTCGACAATCGCAGCAAGCATCCCAACCGAGCGGAACCAACCCAGTGTATCGAGCACGGTATCGCGCAGTGGGCGCGGCCTGAAACCGAATTCGTGCTCGGCCTTGGACCGGTTCATCACGCAGTTAGAGCGCAGGACCGCGAGCGAGTAGGGTGTGAACAGGGGGCTGGAACGGGTGAGTCGAGCCCACAGCGGCGCCAGCGCCGCGCCGGCGCGCGCGAGCGGGAACGGCACCTTGAGCCGCGGCGGCCGCACGCCGGTGAACTCGCCCAGCAGGCGGAACAGGCCGCGCACCGTGATGCGATGCCCCGACACGAGGTACCCTTCTCCCCTGCGCCCGCGCTCGGCCGCGCTGATTAGCGCGTCGGCCACGTCGCGCACGTCCACGAAGTCATAACCACCGTCGACCACGGCCCGCATCCTGCCGCGGGCATAGGCGATGAACAGCCGGCCCATCTCGGACGGCCGCCAGTCGTGCGGCCCGATGATGCCCGACGGGAACACCATCACGGCGTCGAGCCCGTCCAGCGCCGCGCGCCTGACCTCGATGCTGGCCCGCGCCTTGGACCGGGCATAGTCGCCGAGCACGGCATCCGGCCGGAACTCGCCCGTCTCGCACACCGCCAGGCCGTGCGGTGGCTCGGGTAACGCGTGGACCGAGCTGGAGTAGACCAGTCGGCGCACCCCGGCGGCCCGGCAGGCAGCGATCGCGTTGCGCGTGCCCGCGACGTTGACCGCCTCGAGCAACCGCGCCTGGCCCGACTGGATGGTGATGACCCCGGCCAGGTGGAACACCGTGTCGGCCCCGGCGAACGCCCGCTCGAGCGCGGCCGGGTCGCGTACGTCCGCCGCCGCGAACTCGACCGGCAGCCCGGCGAGCGCGCCCCGGTCGTCGAACGGCGCCACCACCGCCCGCACCGGCCGGCCCGCCTCGACCAGCCGGCGCACCAGCACGTTGCCCAGGTGCCCGGCCGCCCCGGTCACCGCGACCAGCCGGCCGGGCGTAGCGCTGGCCTGTCGAATGTCAGTCACATAAATAGTTTGGACTACGAAATACCAATGTCAAGAAGAAAACTGGGACGCAGGCAGGGGGGTGTGCAGAGTCGAGGCCGCCATTTCAAGTACCGCGGGGTGTCATCCCGACGCCGACGAGGGATCGCCGGGCGAATGCAGAAGTCAGAAGGCAGAATGGGGAATGCAGAAGCGGGCACCGGACTAAGTCAAAAGCCAAAGGCCAAAGGCCAAATGTCAAAGCGATGCGAGTGAACCGTGAGCCGAGCAAACCCGGGATTGTACCTAGCGGACCGGGGCGACGGGACTGTCCCGTGGTTTGCGGCCCCAAGCTGTGCGCTTGCGCTGCGGGCGAATGTAGAAGTCAGAAGGCAGAATGGGGAGTGCAGAATCGCGGACGCGAGGTCAGAGGTGAGATGTCAGAAACCAGATGTCAGATGTGCCCTGCCGTGAGCCGTAGGCTGTAAGCTGTGAGCTGTGCGCCGCCGGGCTATCGACAATCGACAATCCGACGCCGAGTCGCCCTGAGCGTAGCGAGAGGGGCTGCCCGTCAATCGACAATCGCCGCGCCGTCAGCTCTTGGGCGGCAGGAGCAGGTCGGACTGGGTCTCGGCCAGGCCCATCGCCATCTGCTCGAGGGTCTCGATGAACACGGAGAGGTTCTTGGACGGGACGCGGCGCATCATCTGGGCGAGGCCCGTGCGCCGGGCCTCATTGAGCTTGCGCGCAGTCTGCTGGCCCTTGCGCGTGAGGCTGACGTGCACGACCCGCCGGTCCTCGGTCGAGTGCCGCCGCTCGACCAGGCCGCGTGCCTCCAGCCGGTCCACCAGCCCGGTCGCGTTGGCCCGGGAAAGCCCGAGCAGGCGGGCGAGCTCCTTCATCTTCACGCTCTGCTGGGTGAGCAGCATCATCAGGATGAGCGTCTGGGAGAAGGAGAACTCCCGTTCCATCCCCTCGACCGCCGGCATCAGGCGCAGGCCGCGCACGAGTATCGGCCCGAGCCACTCGAGCTTGGCGAGGTAGAAACTCTCCTGCTTAGTAGGCATTGGCCATTATGAGCGCGTCACGCCGCCCGTCAAGTGCCGTCGCCGCGAGGGCAAGCAATCAAGTATCAAGGCCAAAGGACTATGCAGTGGAAAGTGGGCAATTCCGAATTCCTACTGTCGAATGTCTAGAGTCCAAGGTCTGACCTTGCTCTTCGTCCATTCCGCGCTCGATTAGTCATTCGTCCTTTGGAATTAGTCATTCGCTCAGGTAGGGCACTCTGCATTCACCATTCTGCCTTCTGATTTCTGCATTCGCCCGACACCTCTGACCTCTGGTCTCTGACATCTCACGTCTGACATCGCGCCCTCGTCCTTCTCCTCTCTTCACTTCCTTCCCATCCTCCGCAACATCTCCTCTGCCGCGGGCCGGTCGGACAGCACGAACTCGGCCGGGTGAGACGGCGCGGTCTCTCCGAGTACGCGCCCGAGTTCCTCGCGCGCCTCAGCTTTGCGCCCGAGCCGGACAAGGGCCTCGGCCAGGCCAAGCCGGGCGATGGTGAGGTGCGGGTCGGCCGCGAGCGCTCCGCGCAGGAAGCGCTCGGCTTTGGCCGCGCTGCCCCCGGCCACGGGCGGCAGTTCGAGGTAGAGCCTGCCCAAGGCGTACCAGCCCAACGCGAACCCCGAGTCCAGTTCGACGCTCCGCTCGAATGCCGCGCGTATCGGGCCGAGCAGGCCGAGCGAGTTGACCACTCCGCGCACGCGGCCGGCGCTGCCGCGCGCAGTGGCCCACCAGAAGTGCCCGGCCGGCAGGTCAGGCCGGGCGATGCGCAGGCTGTCGGCCACGGCCGCGGCCCGGTCATACCAGGCCAGTTTACCGGCCGTGTTGACCGAACGGTCCCCGCGCTCGACGCACATCTGCGCCAAGAGCGCAAGCAAGGCCGGGTCGGCCGGCGACTGCGCTCGCGCATCCGCCACGAGGGTCCAGGCGCTGTCCAGCAGGCCGGGCCCGAGGTGGCGGTTCAGGTAGAGCGACTCGGCGTGGACTGCGGGCGGCTGGAGCGCGGTCACCAGCGCCAGGATGCCGAATGCTGTCACGGTTCTCGCCTCACGCCATCGCTAGAACCGGAACCGTGCGCCGAGAAAGGCCATATCGTTGTCCCCGAGCGGGGCGAAGGCCGAGCCGGCCTCTCCCCCGAACAGCATCGCGCCGAACTCGACTTCGGCGACCGACACCGGCCTGACGGTCAGGACCGGCTGGAAGGCCCAGGAGGCGTCGCGCAGGTCGACCGCGCCGCCCAGCCGCACCTTGAGCCGGGTGTCGAGGAACTCGCGCTCGACCGCGCCGAGGACAAAGTCCTTGCCGGCGCCGGACGCGCCCGCGGCCAGGGCCAGCGGGAACCCGCCACGCAGGTACTGGGCGTTGAGGTAAAACCCGGCGACCGAGTAGTCGGCCCCGGCAATCAGCTCCAGTTCATCCTCGGGCAGGCTGTCGTCGTAGAGCGACCAGGCCGCCTCGGCGCGCAGGCCCACGCCGGCAAGGTCGGCCGCGAAGTCGGCCCCGACCACGGTCCGGCGTGGGAAGCTGCCGACCAGGGTGAAGCTGTAGTCGAAGCTGTCGATGCTAACGACCGGCGAATAGCCGGGCAGGAACCCCCAGCCGCGCAGGACGCTGGCCGACAGGTCGATACTGCCGAAGTGGGTTTTGGCCCTAACCCCGCCGGTGAAGTTCTCGAGGCTGTTGGCGGGCAGGTCGAGCCGTTCCGCGATGCTGATGTTGTACAGCCCGGCCACGTACCGCGCGGTCGCCGTGTCGTAGCCGTTGCCGATGAGGCCCAGCCTGATGCCCTCGCGCAACTCGTCGACGCTCGGCAGCATCTTCACGCTGAACCACCGCGACGTCGTGCTGAGCGCCGGCTCGAACACCGGCTTGATTGCCGCCTCGATGCCGAAGGCCTGCACCGGCGCATACTCGGCCAGCGCCAGCCAGGCCGGCCGGCGCGCGTCCCAGACCAGTGGGTCGGAGTAGTCCGGCGCGCAGAGGTTGTCGGTCGGACTGACCCCGTCCCCGGTGCCCCAGTGGACCTTCTGCCGCCCGAGAGTCAGGCTCAGGCCGGGCAGGGCATCGGGGAACTGAAGCCAGGCTTCGTTGACGAGCAGCGACACCGGCTCGCGCTTATCCGCTTCGGCCAGGTCGGCATAGCTGCCGATTGCGGCCAGGCCGTCGGCCCGCAACTCGAACCCGAATCGGCCCCGCACCCGCTCGCCGAGGTCCGGCGAGTAACCGAGAACGGCCCGCGTCTCGAACCAGCTCACCGCCGCACTGTCCAGCGCCCCCAGGCGCAACTGGATGCGGGAGCTGACCTCGCCGTCCGGTCCCGCGGCCAGCAGCGCGAGCAGCGCGACTCCCGCCTGAGTCATCTCACGCCCCCTTCTTCAGGTTCGCCTCGGTGAACAGGTTGTCCTTGATGCCGGTGTTGAGCTTCACGTCGGTCAGCTTGAGCTCGGTGCGGCTGCCCCGGGCCAGGTCGCGCACGGTCACGAGCCGCGGCACCCAGCTCTCGCCCGACTGGACGAAGTCGCCGAAAAGGACCCGCTTGGACGGCTTGCCCGAGCGGTCGAGCCGGGTCATCTCCAGCGGCAGGAACCTGTCCCGGTCGACCGCGAGCCGGCTGACCACGCCGTCGGCGTCGCGGGTCGCGACCACCCAAGCCGCCTTGCCCGCGACAATCGTGTCCTTGAGGCCTTCGACCTTGCCCTGGTCCGCGAACGAGATGTTGGCCATCTCGCTGTAGGAGAAGTCCGAGCCGCCCAGTCCCTGGTCCGCCATCGCCCCGGCAACGCGGCGCACCCGGCCCTGCGCCGGCAGGTATATCCACATGTTCTCGGGCGAGGTCGACAGGAACGACACGCCCTTCAGGTCGGCCGGCGACTCGAAAGTCATCAAGAGCTTCTCGTTACCCTTCATCACCATCCGCAGGCTTCGGGCCTGGACCCGCGCGTTGCGGTCGGTGATGGTCATCGTCGCCCGGGCCCGGCGGTCGGTCGCGGTCGTGGCATCGCGGACCCGGTCGAGTATCTGCTGACCGGACAGCGCCTCGCCGCCTGCGGCGAGCCCGGCCGCGCAGAACAGCGCGAGTGTGAAGTGTCTCATCAATTGCTCCTTGGGCCGACGCCGCGAGGCCGTCTCATCGAGAGCACGACCGGCAGCACCAGCAGGGCGCCGGCGCTCGATAGCAGCATCGTGCCGGCGACCAGTATTCCGAACTTCTGGATTATCGAAAGCGAAGAAAGTGCGAGCACCGCGAAGCCCAGCCCGACCGCCAGCGCGTTCGCGACGATGCCCGGCCCTGACCCCGCGACCGCGCGCAGGGCCGCGCCGCCCGGACCGCCGGTCTCGGACTCCTCGCGGTACCGGGCGATGAGGTGGCAGGAATAGTCGATGCCGACGCCGATGGCGATGGAACCAAGCATCGCCGTCACCAGGTCGACGTTGGTCCCGGTCGCGCCCATCACCCCGAACGAGATGGCGAGCGTCAGGGCCAGCGGCAGGAGCGCCGCGAGGCCGAGCCGCAGGGACCGAAAGCTTATGGCCACCAGGAGGAACACCGCGAGCATCGCCGCGATGATGCTGATGAGCTGGTTGCGCTGGATGGCCCGGTCAAGCGCGAAGATGGCCATCGGCATCCCGCCGACCGACACCTTGTCGGAGGGCAGGAACACCTCGCGCTTCAGGCTGTCGACCGCCTTCATCGCCACACCGATGTCGCGGCTCTCCTGTCGCCCGAACCGCGCCGAGATTCGCGCAAGTTGGTAGTCGGGCGTGACGTACGAGGCGAGGAAGTCCGACCCGGACATCGACAGCACGAACAGGTATTGCGCTATTTCTTCTCGCGAGGCGGGCAGGCGGTCGAACTCGGCCGCGCCGGAATTGAACGCCCTGTTCGTGGACCGCACCACGTCCGCGACCGAGAAGACGCTGGAGACGTTGGGGACAGCCTCCAGCCCTCGCTCGAACCGCTCCACCCGGCCGAGCAGGCCCGGGTCCGCTATGTCGCCCTCGACCACGAACTCGAACTGGTAGGCGCCGCCGAACCGCTCATTCACGACCCGCGCCGCGCGCACCGGTACCGAGCCCTTCCTGAAATAGCTGATGAAATCGGTCTGGGGCTGCACGCGCAGGGCCAGCAGGAGTCCGGCCGCGACGACCGCGCCAGTCACGGCCAGGACAAGACCGCGCCGGCTTGCCAGTCCGCCCGCGACCCTGCCCAGGACACGCACCCTGCGCCCGGCCGACTCGGCCTTCTGTCTCGACAGGCCGGCACGCGCCGGCAGCAGCGCGAGCACCGCCGGGATGTACGTCACGGCCAGCACGAACGACAGCAGCACCCCGACGCTGGAGAATATCGCGAAGCCGCGGATTGCCCCGATGGGCATGAACGCGTTGGACGCAAACCCGGCCGCGGTCGTCGCCGTCGCCATGAACACGGGCAGGCCCGTCTTGCCGACCGCGGTGACCACCGCCTCGCGTCCGCTCCTACCCTGCCTGCGCTCGTGGTTCCAGCGCTCGACAATGTGGATGCCGTAGGCGCTGCCCACCGAGACCAGCACCGGCGGCAGCAGCGCCATCGGCAGGGTCAACTGCTGGCCGCAGGCGCCGGCCAGCCCCATCGTCCAGGCCAGCGCGAGCAGCACGCCCGAAAGCGGCAGCAGGACACCGTAGGCGCTGCGGAACATCAGCGCCAGCACGAGAACCAGGACCAGGACGACGACCGGCAGCAGCCGCACCAGGTCGCTCATCAGCCAATCCTGCACGTACATCATCTGCACGGCCGAGCCGGCCATCGACGACACCGGGCCGAGGCTCGACGCCTGCACGACCCGCTCGAGTTCCCGGGCGGTCACGGCCGGGTCGTTGACCGGGGCCAGCCGCGCCACGAGCAGCGCCGAACCGCCGTCGGCCGACACCAGCACGCCGCGGTACCGCTTGTCGGCCAGCACCGACTCACGCAGCGAGCGCATCGCCGCGGCATCGTGCGGGATGGACTCGACCACGGCCCGGATGAGCACGTCGTCGCCCTGCCCGCTGACGTCCTGCAGGGTGGTCAAACTCTGCACTTCGGTGACGCCCGGGATCCCGGCAATCGCCCCGGCCAGGCTGTCGAGCGCCTCCAGCACCTGCGGCCGGAACACGTCGCCCGGCTCGACGATGACAACGGCGATGTCCGACCCGCCGAACTCCCGGTCCACGGTCGCCGTGGCCTGCCGGCCCGGGTCGTCCTCGGGCAGCAGCCGCGCCAGGTTCGTCTCGATTCGCATGCGGGCAATGAACGGCGACACCACGGCAGTCACGAGCACGACCGCGGCAATGACCAGCCAGGGCCGGCGGGCGCACAGCCGGCCGAGCGGCGCCAGCAGGCCGGCCCGCGCCGACTGGTTTGTCGACCCCGATGAATCATCAATCACAATGATAGTTTGCTTGCCGAAATATCAATGTCAAGCGAAATGTCACGAGGCATCGTGCGGCGTTGACCCGCCCGCCTCCCGGTCTACAATTGCGCGATGAAGTGCACTACCCTGCTGTTGTGCCTGCTCTCTGCTGTGGCCCTCGCCGACTGGACCACGGGCGGGGGAAACGCGGGACGGGCCGGGATGGCCCTGACGACCGCCACCTCCTACCTGGACCGGGTGCTCTGGGACAGCAGCGCCTACAGCTCGTACGGCCAGCAGGTCTACATCTGTGACTACAAACTGGTCACCTACCGCTACGACTTCACCAACGGCCCAATCGTCTGCCACGACCTCGTGTCCGGCTACCACCTTTGGTCCCGCGACCTCGGTGCGCCGGGCGGGCGGTCCCTGCCGGTCGGATTCCGCGACAACCAGGTCTACGCTGTTGAACTGACCAGTCCCTACCCGGACACGCTCTACTGCCTGGACTCAGACAGCGGCACGACGCTCTGGACCGCGGCACTCCAAGCCCACATGTACCTCTCCGAAAGCGTGACCTTTGCCGAGGACGGCGACCTCATCGTGAGTTGCGATGGGTTCCAGACTGCCCGCATAGACCGCACCGACGGCAGCACGGTCTGGACCACGCCGCGTGTCTGGCCGGTGTCCGGCTCGGCCGACCTGACCGTGTCGGGCGACCGATTCTACGGGTTCGGTGGCGCCCTGGTCGGCGGCAACCTGAAGGTCTATGCATTCGACCTGGCCACAGGCCGCAAGCTCGACTCGGCCCTGGTCGAGGATACCCACCCGGGCGGCACCGCGCCCTACGGCAACATCATCGCCGGGCCGGACGGCGTGCTCTACGCCCACCGCTGCGGCGACAACGTGACGGCCATCGAAGACCACGGCGACAGCCTGCACGTCCGCTGGGTTCACGAGGTGAGCGAGGACCCGGCCGCGATGTGGGCCCAGCTCGCCTGCGGACCCGATTCCTCGGTGTACGCCCTGTCGGACGGCCGTGTCGTCCGGCTCGACCCCCAGACCGGTGCGGCGACCGACTCAAGCCCGGTCATCAAGGACCCGACCGCCGTCTTTGCGGCCCACTTGGCGGTCGGCGCCGACGGCCTGGTGTACGCGACCAACGGCGGCTACGCCGGCGGTGCGCTGCACGTATTTTCGCCCGACCTCCGGCCGATCGCGTGCGACTCCATCTTCAACGTCAGTACTTCGAACCCGGCCATCAGCGACTTCGGATTCCTCGCCATTGCCGGCGGCGGCACCCTGCTGAAGGTCTACGATTCACCGAACGCGGTCACCGAACAAGCGATCGTCGGCCGAACCGCAATCCGCGCCTGGCCCAACCCGTTCCGCTCTCTTGTCCACTTCTCACTCGACCACTCGACCACTCGACCACTTCAGGTACTCGACGTCTCCGGCCGCCTCGTTCGTTCCCTCACCCCTCGCACCTCGTCCCACGCCCCCATCCCCTGGGACGGCCGCGACGACGCGGGCCGGGTACTGCCGGCCGGCGCATACCTATGCCGCGCGCCCGGTGTCACCGCAACTCAACTGGTTGTGAAGCAGTAAGGAGTATCTATGCGCAAGTTGCTGGTTCTGTTCAGCTTACTGGCCGCCACCGCCCCGGCCGGCGAGTGGATAACCTCAGGCGGCAACCCGGCCCGGACCGGCCTGTCCGACGAGTACGCACCGGGCGGGCCTGACCTTTTGTGGTCCGGCACGCAGTCTGGCTGGTTCGGCCTGCCGGTATTCATCAGCGCCGACAAGCTGGTGACGATGCGGTTCCAGTCCATCGACTACGCGCCCATCGTCTGCCACGACCTCTTCACCGGCGAGACACTTTGGACACGCGACTTCCCCGGCGCCAACAGCCGATCCGTGCCCATCGGGCTGCGCGACAACCGGGTATACGCAATCAACTTCCAGGAGAGCCGCCACGACACGCTCTACTGCCTTGATGCCGAGAACGGCGAGATTGTCTGGCGCGGACGGATGACGGTTGAGATGAGCATAAGCGAGAGCGTGACCTTTGCCGAGAACGGCGACCTGTTGGTCAACGCCTCAGACTTCAGGATTGCCCGCCTCGACCACACCGACGGCGACACGGTCTGGACCACCTACCGGCTCTGGCCCGTGACCGGCTCGACCGACATCTGCGTGTACGAGTCCACCGCCTACGCGTGGTGGGGTGACATGGGCACGCTGCGCCTGGCCGCGTTCCGCCTGTCCGACGGCCGGCTCAAGGACACCATCCGCATCGAGGACACGCACCCCGGCGGGCCAATGGCCCAGGCCGCGCCGATGGTCGGGCCGGACGGCACCATCTACGCGCACAAGGTCGGAGACAACGTGACCGCCATCCGCGACGATGGCGACAGCCTGCGCACACTCTGGGTCGCGCCCATCTCGGGCGAAGGTGAGTTCTTCTCGCCGTTCTCCCACTTCGCGGTCGGGCCCGACTCGACAATCTACGCCGCATCGTACGGCCGCATCATCCGGCTGAATCCAAGCACCGGTGCAGTTATGGATTCCTCGGACTTCGTGCAGGACACCTCGGGCGTGCTGTTCAACGTCCGGCTGGCCGTCGATGCGGCTGGCCAGGTATTCCTGGCCACAGGCCAGGACGCGGGCGGGCTGTACTGCTTCTCGCCTGACCTGCGCCCGAACTGGTTCGAACCCATCCGGCGAGTCAACACCTCGGGCCCGGCCATCGGTCCGGGCGGCATCCTGGCCGTAGCTGGTGACGGCACCGAACTGCGGGTCTACGCCCCGGCACCGGCAGTGGCCGAGGCACGCTCCCGCACACCCGCGCGCCAACTCAGGGCGCCCGGCATCGTCCGCAACGTTGCGCCAATCCGCTGGTCAGGGCCGGCCGCGCGCATCACGATTCGCGACATCACCGGTGCGCTGGTGAGTGCGACCGAGCTGCCGGGCCCCGGCCGGTTCGACTGGGACTGCCGCGCGGTCCCGGCCGGCGTGTATCTCGTTCGCGCCGAAACCGGCAGCTTGACCGAATCTGTCCGCATCACTGTCTGTCGCTGATTGACTGGAGGAACATTGAGAGTCGGCTTGTTGACACTTGCGCTGCTGGCCGCTGCATCAGGGCAGGACTGGACCACGGTCGGCGGCAACAACGAACACAACGGCTGGGCGAGGTTGCGCTACGGCCCGGCCAGCCGCCAGGTGCTCTGGGAAGCTCAGACCCTGCCCTCGAACCTCGGGATGCAGGTGTACGTGTGGCATGACTATGTTGTCACGACCCGCTACACCTTCAGCCCGTTCACCGCGACGCTCGTCTGCCACGACCTCTGGACCGGCGACACGGTCTGGACGAGGCTATACCGGCCCGACGGCAAGTTCATCCCGATGGGCGCAAGCCACGGCCGGCTCTACTCGCGCAACTTCCGCGAGTCCGGTCACGACTCGATATTCTGCACCGACATCGCTACTGGCGACATCCTCTGGCAGTCGCGCTGGACCGCGCCGCTGGGCATCGTCTGGTGCGCCGTGTTCGCCGAGAACGGCGACCCCATCACGCCATGCGCCGAACGCGGCATTGCCCGGCTGGACCGCCTGACCGGCGATACGGTCTGGACCAACCCGCGCCCCGTGCCCAACACCGGTGCCGAGTGGATCGCGATGACCGACACCTTCGTGTTTGCGTGGGAAGGCCTCGGCATCAACCGGCCCAAGTACCTCATCGCCATCTCGGCCAACACCGGTCAGACGCTTTGGCGGACGCCCGAACTGCCCGGCGACGGCGACCAGGAACTGCCGTTTGTCATCGGTGAGGAACGCCGAATCTATGGCCAGCGCGACGGCGGGCTGTTCTACTGCTGGCAGCTCACCGACTCTGGGTTCGTCGAGCTCTGGACCGCGCCCGGCTATGGCGGCTCGACCTGGCAGAACTACGGCATCGGCCGCGACCAGAGCCTGTATCTACCGCAAGGAACACGCATCCTGCGCCTGGACAGCCACACCGGTGTTCTGCTCGACTCCTCGCCGCCGCTCGCATCTGCCGACATCACGCCGCGCATCACGGTCGACGAGGTGGGCAACGTCTTCGCCACAGTCAGCACCTCGACCGGTTCAGGTGGAATCTGGGCGCTCACGCCCGACCTCGACACGCTGTGGCACGACGACATCAGTTACTGCTACTACAGCGGCCCAGTCCTCACCCACGGCAACGTGATGGTCGTCGCCGGGCCGGGCACGCTCCTGCGCGCCTACCTGGGCCCGGTCGGCATTGCCGAGTCGAAGGTGGTCCAGCCCGCCTCTCGCCTGTCCGCCTCGCCTAACCCGTTCCGCTCCTCTGTATGCCTCTCACTTGACCACTCGACCACTCGATCGCTCTCCATACTCGACGTCTCCGGCCGCCTCGTCCGCACCCTCGCCCCCCATCCCTCGCCCCTCGTCCCGCTCCTCTGGGACGGCCGCGACGAGACGGGCCGCCGAGTTTCACCCGGCACTTACATCTGCCGCGCCGTCACTGCCGACGGCCCGGCTTCAGTCCGAATAGTCCTCTCACGCTAGGAGTCACCGTTGAAACACATCGCACTGCTTGCCCTGTTCTCGCTGGCACTCGGCCAGTACGGGCCGAATGCCGTCAGCACCGGCACCGAGCCGCCCGCACTCAACCGCATCGACGCGGTTGGTCGAGTGCTCGCCGACCTGTTGCCCGTTGCCGCCGACTACGAGCAGACCGACGTCGACCCGGGTCGAGCGCCCGAAGGCGACTACCTCGGGTTCAGCGCGTTCACGCCCGACGGCTCGCAGGTCTGGCACACCAACCGCGGCACCGACAATATCACCGTGTTCGACTGGGCCACGATGGCACAGGAAACAACGTTCACGGTCGGCGACTACCCGGGCGGCATCGCCATCTCCGACAGCTTCGTGCTGGTCACGCTCGGCTTCGTCGACAGCGTCGTCATCATCCGCACGCGCGACTACTCAGTCGCGGCGAGGCTGCCGTCCGGCGGCCAGCCGTGGGTCGTGGTGCCCTCGCCCGACGGCCGCTACGTTTACGTCGCCTGTGACATCTCCAACACCTGCGAGGTCTACGACCTGCAATCGCTGTCCCGGGTACGCACCATCCCGAACTTCCCCGTGTTCCTGTCCACCTACTCCTGGAACTCGGAGAACGGCCGCAACGCGTTCACCTTCTCGGAGTTCGCCCTCACGCCCGACGGCGGCCACATCATCGCCCCCAACTACGCCGACACGCTCTTCTTCATCAACACCGCCACCGGCGCGTTCGACGACACCGTCACGGGCGTCGGCAAATGCCGATTCGTCGAACTCTCGGGCGACGGTCTGAAGGCGCTGGTCGTTGCCGAGTCCTCTTCCGGCTGCATCGCCCGCCGTGTCGACATCGCCACCCGCGCGGTCGATGCATCGGTCACGCTGCCCGGCTTGACCCTGATGACCTTCGAAGCCGCGATGAATGGCGACGGCTCCAAGTGCTACCTCGGGGTAAGCGGCAACCAGAGCGCGCTGGTCAAGTTCAGCACCGGCAACTACGTGCTCTTCTCCAACACCTACACGGCGTTCTGGATCGGCGTGTCGCCCGACCACACCCGCGCCATCAGCGGCCAGTACAACTGGTCCCTCGTTGACTTCGCCACCGAGACCGTGCTCGGCCAGGCCATCGGCAACTCCCAGTCGGTCGGCGCGGTATCGCCCACTGGCAATCGCGCAGTCGGCTACGACCCGCACCGCCACGAAGGCCTGTACTTCTACGACTACACCACGCCCGGCCCATCAATGTACCGCGGCACCACCAACGCCGGCAAGGATCCCGAAGGCGACTGCCCGCACCGCCTCGCAATTGCGCCCGACGGCTCCAAGGCGCTGGCCAGCAACGTCCTGTCCGACAACCTCGGCGTCATCGACGTCGCCTCGGGCACGCTCGACACGACCATCGCCTGCGCCGACCGGCCCCAGGAAGTTGCCGTTACCAGCGACTCGCGCTGGGGCGTTACCGCCAATGTCGGCGAGACGGTCTCGGTCATCGACCTCGTCTCGGGCACGACAGCGACGACTGTCCAGTGCCCCGGGGGGCCGTGGTCGCTCGCGCTGGCGCCCACCGATTCATTCGCATACATCGGCAACATCTCGGGCAACACCGTAGGCATCGTCCGGCTCGACGGCGCGGCCAGCCAGTTGGTGACGGCCGTACCCTGCGGCGAGATAGGCGTGGTCTGGGGCGCTCAGGGCATCGCATCGGGCGTGGCCTGCTCGCCCGACGGCCGATGGGTGCTCGTCGCGGTATCCTTCGAAGACGTGGTGCGGGTCATCGATGCGCATACCTACTCGGTCGTCGCCACCCTGAATGTGGGCGACTTCCCCCTGCGCATCGCCTTTGACGCGACCGGGCTGCGCGCGGTCGTCTCGAACTACTTCAGCAACAACTTCTCTCTGATGCACGTCGACGGGTCCAACTCCTCGGTCATCGGCACGTACGCCTGCGGCCAGTACCCGGCCTGCGTGGCCTATGACCCGGTCAATGATTGGTTCGGCATCGGCAACCTCTCGGCCAAAACGGTCACCATCGTCACCGCCGACTCGGGCCGGACCGTGAGCACCCGCTACTACACGTCCTACGGCTCGGTCAACGAGGTGACGTTTGACGAAACCGGCGAGCCGGTCGTGCTGACCACGGGCACGTCGACCGTGCCCGGTCACGTGCATCGCCAAGGCTCGGCCGTGCCCCTGCCCGCCGGGCCGAAGACCTTCGACTACTGTCCGGCGACACGCACCGCGGTCGTGGCGATGCCCGGCCCGGACTGGGTCACCCTGCTCGACTTCTCGCCGCAGGGCGCGGCCGAGCAGCGGCCGGTGCGCCCCGGCGCGCCTCGGCTCTCGGTCCTGCCCGCGGTTGCACGCGGGACGGCTCGGTTGTCGCTCTCTTCCCCGCTCGGGCGCGACAAGCAGTTCCGCCTGTTCGACGCGGCCGGGCGAACTGCGCGCTCATGGCGCCTGCCGGCCGGCCAGTCCAACCAGTTGCTGGACCTGTCCGGCTTGGCGACCGGGGTCTACCTCGTACGCAGCGCTGACCTTGAGCCAGCCCGGCTCGTGGTCAGCCGCTAGCCGCCGAACGTCAAGGCCCGGGGCAGGTCGCCCTGCCCCGGGCCACTGTTGTTTTGGGGTATCAGCCGGACGAGGAGATGCCCGGCTTGCGCAGAACGAAACTCAGGTACTCCCAGCGCCCGAGCCGGAATTTCTCCCAGGTCGGCGTGCCGCTGGTCGCAGCAAACTGGCAGAACACGGCGCGGAACAGGGTCGGCACGTGTTTGTGTATCAGGTCGAGCTTGCGCTCGTTATCCAACTCCAACGCCCGAAAGACATTGGGCGTGATGCCTGTCTCGCGCTCCACGACGAAGCCGGCCGCCTCGAACTGCTGACGCATCCGGCCCGCGGCACTGTTCGCGCGGAAGTCGGCCAGCAACAGGTACCCCCCCGGCCGGAGGACGCGCCGAACCTCGGACAGGAACCTCATCACAGAGCCGTAACAATGCGACGACTCGACGTTGACCACGGCGTCAAACGACTCGGCCGCGAACGGCAGAGATTCGCTGTCCCCGCGGCCGAACCGCAGACCCGGCACACGGTAGTGCCGCCGCGACGCCTGTATCGCCCTGACGTTCGTGTCGACCCCCACGGTCGAGCGCGGCTTCAGGTAACGGGCGATGTAGTCGGCGCCGCCGCCCCGGCCCGACCCGATTTCCAGCACATCACGACCGGCCAGGTCGACCGCAGCGGCCACGTGGTGGTACAGCTGGATGCATAGCCGGTCCGGCTCGTCGGCCGATTCCAGGGCGAGCGCCCGGGCGCCCGGGTCGACCTCGGCGTAGCCGTAGTTCGCGAACCGCGCGACGTTGCGTCGGTCGAACCGCGCCGTGAAGTGATACCAAAACCGGTACACGGCCCGGCGCAGAGGCGGCGACGCGGCATACAGCCGCTCGACCAGGCCCATCACCGACGTGCGCTCGACGACGTGGTGCGCCGGGCGCATCACGCCGCCGAATCGTGACTTCGTCGCACGACCGCTCACACGCGATTGTAGCGAATGGAAGAACTCAAGGGAAGCCCGGGTTTGAGGGCTAGCGCCGGCCACCCAGCTGCCGGATGAGCGCCTGCGTGCGGGGAACGTCGTAGAGCCGATGCTCGCCCGGGTTGGACGGCGCCTTCTCGGAGAGCACCGCTCGGGCCTGGGCGAGCGCTGCGCTCTTGCGTTTGGTCGCGGCCAGCAGTTGAGCATAGCTCGCCCTCAGCAGTGTCAGGTGCGGGTCGCATTGCAGGCCGCGGACATAACAGGACTCGGCCCGCGACAGGCTGCCGCCAACGAACCTCGGCACCTCGTGAAAGAACCGCCCCAGCGCATACCAGGCTAGCGCGTAGTTGCTGTCGCAGCGCAGTGCCGTCTCGAACTGGCGGCGGATTTCCGGCAATTGCGGCGCGGATGCCGCGATGCCCTGCACCTGGCTGTAGCGAACCAGCACCGTGCCGTACCAGAGATGCCCCGCGGCGCTGCGCGGGTTCTGGGCCAGCAACTCACGCGCCTCGGCCTGGGCCTGCCTGAACCAGTACATCTTCGGCCCGGTGCCGGCAGTATCGTCGCCCCGCTGGACGCAGTAGCGTACGCGCATTTCGCGGAACGCTTCAGTATTCTTCAGTGCCGGTCGGGCAAGGTCGAGGCTATGACGGCAGGAATCCAGGTACGAATGAGACAGGTGACGGTTGAGCAGGAAGTACTCGGCACGCTCAAGCAACGAGTCGGCGCGCGCCTGCCCCGCCACGAGCAGTAACACCAACAACAGGACCTGGCTCAAGCCCGGCCCCACGTGGTTATGCTGACACTCGCCACTGGTGTCACTCTTCTATTCGACCCGCGCGCCGGTTGATTCACTTTGACTCGATTTGGGGAGTTCGGCCGCAATCCTAGCCGCAAGACACCGGCTGTCAACGCCCGTGCCCACATCGGCGAAGCGTGCTCGTTCCTCTGCCCGCGCCCGGCAACCATCTGCCCAGGTTGATTCCACCGCCGGTCTGCGGTAGACTTACTTACTATGGCACCGGGAACTCCCATCATCCTTGTCCTCGTCGTCGTGGTCATCGCGATCCTCATCCTGATGCTCTTGAACCAGTCCAAGCAGCGCGGTCCGAGCGGCGACGCGATGACAATCATGCAGCAGCAACTCGACGGGCTGCGGCGCGAGACTTCCGAGTCGCTGTCGAGCACCAACCGCCTCCTGAGCCAGCAGACGACCGACATCAACTTCCAGCTCAACCAGCGCCTGAGCGGCATCGAGCGCAACTTGAGCGAAACCACCGGCCAGGTCGGCCAGCGCCTGGACTCGGCGGTGAAGGTCATTCGCGACGTGTCGGCCACGATGGGCGACCTGTCGCGCGCCTCCCAGCAGATACTGGATGTCGGCAAGAACATCTCGAGCCTGCAGGACATACTGCGCGCGCCCAAACTCCGGGGCGTGGTCGGCGAGCTGTTCCTGGGCAACCTGCTCCAGCAGGTCGTGCCACACAACTACCAGATGCAGTACCGGTTCAAGACCGGCGAGATCGTCGACGCCGTCGTGACACTCGGCAGCCGGCTGGTGCCGCTGGACGCCAAGTTCCCGCTGGAGAACTTCCAACGACTGCTGGCTGTCACCGACGACGCCGAACGCCGGACCCAGCGCCGCAAGTTCCTCGCCGACGTGAAGAAGCACATCGACACCATCGCGAAGAAGTACATCCTGCCCGACGAAGGCACCTTCGACTTCGCGATGATGTACATCCCGGCTGAGAACGTCTACTACGAGATGGTCATCCGTGAGGAAGGCGACGAAGAAAGCCTGAACACTTACGCCATCGCCCGACGCGTCATACCGGTTTCGCCCGGGTCGCTCTATGCATATTTACAGGCGATTGTCTTCGGCCTGCGCGGGATGCAGGTCGAGCGCCGGGCGCAGGAAATCCTCGACCACCTCGGCCGGCTGGAAGCCGACCTGGGCCGGTTCCGCGCGGAGTTCGACCAACTCGGCACCCACATCGGCCACGCCCACGGCAAGTTCGAGAGCGCGGACAGGCTCCTGGCCCGGGTCGAGGACAAGCTGGCCCTGGCCCCTGAAGGCGGAAAGAAGCCAAACGAACTGCCCGGCGCCTGACGGCCGGCGGCACACTCCAGTTCCCTGCCCGGCCCGAGTCGGGCAAGGGCGCGTAATATTGACATCTGCCGAGGTTTGGCTACAGTAACCCACTCAAAAAGGAGCATTGTTTTGGTAAAGATTCGTCTACGGCGCATGGGTCTGCGACATCGCCCGACCTACCGCATCGTCGTCATCGATTCGCGCAAGGCACGCGATGGCAAGTACATCGAGTCCGTCGGCAACTACAACCCGCGCAACAAGGACCTGTGGATCGACCTCGAGCGCGCCGACCACTGGATTGGCGTCGGGGCCACACCCTCGAGCACCGTGCTCAGTCTCATCAGGCGCCGCCGCAAGGAAGGCCCGACCCCGGCCGTCGTAACCGAGCCGACCGCCGAGGTCGCCGTTGCACCGGCCGTCGAACCGGTACCCGAGGTGCCGACCGAGCCGGTACCCGAACCCGAGCCGCCCGTGGCACCTGAGGCTGGCGCCGCCGAACCGACCGCCTGAAAGAGGAGCCTGAGATGAAAGAACTCATCGAGTACATCGCGAAAGCACTAGTTGACCATCCCGAACAGGTCGTCGTGCACGAAATCGCCGGCGAGAAGACGCTGATTTACGAACTGCGTGTGGGCCAGGGCGATTTGGGCAAGGTCATCGGCAAGGAAGGCCGCACTGCCAAGGCCGTGCGGATGATCATCGCGGCCGCCGCGATGAAGATCGGCAAGCGCGCCCAACTCGAGATCCTCGAGTAACACTGGCCCGCCGACAACCGCACGCATGCAAGTCCACGTGGTGTCGCTGTTCCCGGAGTACTTCGCCGGGCCGCTCGACTGCGGCCCGACCCGGGTCGTGCGGCAATCGGGTGAGCTTGCGGTAGCGGTCGTCAACCCCAGGGACTTCACAACCGACGCCCACCGCACCGTCGACGACTACCCCTTCGGCGGCGGCGCCGGCATGGTGCTCAAGCCCGAACCGCTCGCCGCGGCTATCGACAGCGTGCGCCGGGCCGGGTCGCGGGTCGTGCTCCTGACCCCACGCGGCCGGCAGTTCACGCAGGCGGTCGCGGCCGAGTACAGCGGTCTTGAACACCTGGTGTTCGTCTGCGGCCGTTACAAGGGCGTGGACGAGCGCGTAGCCGCGCGGTGCGACGACGAGTTGTCACTCGGCGATTTCATACTCGCCGGCGGCGAGGCGGCCGCGGTAGCGGTCATCGAGGCCGTGGCCCGGCTCCTGCCTGGCGCGGTCGAACACGAGGAGTCGGTCGCCACCGATTCATTCTCAGCCACGGCGCTGCTCGACGCGCCGTGGTACACCCGGCCCCGCGAGTTCGAGGGCCGGTCCGTTCCCGAAGTCCTGCTTGAGGGCGACCACGCCGAGGTGACGCGCTGGCGCCGCGAGCAGGCACTCAAGATCACCGCCCGGCGCCGGCCCGAGCTCCTGCACGACGAGGTTCTCAGCGAACCCGAACGGGAGCTGCTCTGCGCCGAGTTCGAAAAGGAGACAGCCAATGGCCAAGAAAGCTGAACACGCCCAGAAACATGTGCTCGCCAAGCGCCAGGCCGCGCAGTTGCCCCAGCTCCGCACCGGAGACCTGGTCAACGTCCACGTCCGCATCGTCGAAGGCGACAAGGAACGCATCCAGCAGTTCGAGGGCACCATCATCGGTATCCGCGGCGCCAGCGCCAACAGGAGCTTCACTGTCCGCAAGGTCAGCCGCGGCTACGGCATCGAGCGTATCTTCCCCTACCTTAGCCCGGCCATATCCAAGGTCGAGGTCAAGCGCCACTCCCGCGTCCGCCGGGCAAAGCTCTACTACCTGCGGGACCGGACCGGTCGCGGAACGATGCTCAAAGAGCGCAAGATTGAGGACAAACCTCGACCGAAAGCTGTGGCGGAGTAACAGTCTCGTCTGCGGCCTTGACGAAGTCGGCAGGGGCGCGCTGGCCGGGCCGGTCGTGGCCGGTGCCGTGGTGCTGCCCCGCGACTGTGACATACCCGGCGCCGACGACTCCAAGAAGCTGACCGCACGTACCCGCGAGCGGCTCGCCGACGCAATCCGCCGGCGGGCCGTCGCCGTTTCGCTGGGCGCAGCCAACCACCGTGCAGTCGACCGGTTTGACATCCGCCAGGCGACGTTCCTGGCAATGCGCCGCGCCGTAACCGGGCTCGGCATCGTTCCCGACCTCGTCATCGCCGACGGCTGGCCCGTGCCCGGCCTCGACCTGCCCTGCGAGGGTGTCGTGCGCGGCGACAGCCTGAGCCTTACCATCGCCTGCGCCTCGATAATCGCCAAGGTCTTCCGCGACGAACTGATGCGCCGCTTCGAGCAGACTTTCCCCGGTTACGGTTTCGCGCGGAACAAGGGCTACGGCACCGCCGAACACCTCGGCGCCCTCAGGCGGCTCGGCCCCTCCCCGATTCACAGGATGACCTTCAGGCCGGTCGCACCCGAACCGGCGGCGACGTGAACCGGCAACAGGTCGGCAGCAGAGGTGAGACCATCGCCCGCCGCTTCCTGCAGCGCCGGGGATTCCGGGTCATCGACCGCAACTGGCGAACGCGGTCGGGCGAGATCGACCTGGTCTGCCGCGACCGCGACACGCTCGTGTTCGTCGAAGTGAAGGCACGTAGCGGCGAGCGCTTCGGCCAGCCTTACGAGGCGGTCGGACCGCAGAAGCAGGCCCGCCTGCGCCGGCTCGCCGAAGAGTACATCGCCGGGCACGCACTCGGCGACTGCCCGGTGCGTTTCGACGTGCTCAGCGTCCGGTTTGACTCCGAGCCCGGCACCGTCGAGCACATCAAGGGCGCGTTCTAGTGCTGTCGCGCATCACCTCCTGCGCGGTGGTCGGGGTCGACGCGTTCATCGTGTCGGTCGAGGCCGACATCGCCCTCGGCCTGCCCGCGTTCACCATTGTCGGCCTGCCTGACGCCGCGGTGAAGGAATCTCAGCACCGAGTCCAGGCCGCGGTCCGCAACTCCGGCATCCACTTCCCAAGTCGGCGCATCACCGTGAACCTCGCGCCGGCCGACATCAAGAAGGAAGGCGCGGCCTTCGACCTGCCGGTGGCAGTCGGCATCGTCGCCGCTGCCGGCGGCCTCGCCCCGGAGGCGCTGGACGGCTGGGCGATACTCGGCGAACTCTCGCTCGACGGCGGGCTGCGGCCGGTGCGCGGCGCGGTGGCAATGGCCCTCGCCTGCCGGACCGCCGGCCTGCGCGGCATCATCCTGCCGCGGGCCAACGCGGCCGAGGCGGCCATCGTGCCCGGCCTGCCGGTAATCGGCGCCGATACCTTCGGTCAGACGCTCGCTTTCCTGAAAGGCACGGCGGCCATCGAGCCGACGCGCGTCGACGCCGCGGCGCTGTTCCGCCGGGCCGCGCAGCACGACGTCGACTTCGCCGAGGTCCACGGCCACGAACACGCCAAGCGCGCGCTGGAAGTCGCGGCGGCCGGCGGCCACAACCTCCTGATGATCGGCCCGCCCGGCTCGGGCAAGACGATGCTCGCCCGCCGCCTGCCTACGATACTGCCCCCGATTTCGCTCGACGAGGCGCTCGAAACGACGCGCATCCACTCGGTCTGCGGCCTCCTCGCCCCGGACCGGCCGATCGTCGCCAACCGGCCGTTCCGCTCGCCCCACCACAGCATCTCCGACGCCGGCATGATCGGCGGCGGCGCGGTGCCGAGGCCGGGCGAGGCGTCTCTCGCACACAACGGCGTGCTCTTCCTCGACGAACTGCCCGAGTTCCACCGCGACGTGCTCGAGGCGCTGCGCCAGCCGCTCGAAGACAGCGAGGTCACCATCGGCCGTGCCCGCAGCACCTTTACCTTCCCGGCGCGCTTCATGCTCATCTGCGCGATGAACCCCTGCCCGTGCGGCTTCAACGGCGACCCGCGCCACGCCTGCACCTGCAGCTACCACAAGATCCGCCGCTACCGCGGCCGGATCTCCGGACCGCTGCTCGACCGCATCGACATCCACGTCGAGATCCCGGCCCTGAAGTACGAGGACATCGCCCGCCGAGCCGACGGCGAGAGCTCGGCGGCCATCGCAGCCCGGGTGGACCGGGCGCGCGCAGTCCAGCTCGAACGGCTGAAGGACTCGCCCGGCCGCCGGCCCGCCTACTGCAATGCCCAGCTTTCCCCGGCGCTCATCCGCCGGTACTGCGCAGTCGACGAGCGCAGCCACGAACTGCTGAAGACCGCCATCGACCGGCTCGGCCTCTCGGCGCGTGCCTACCACCGCGTGCTGAAGGTCGCCCGCACGATTGCCGACCTGGCCGGTGCCGAACGAATCGAGCCGGGTCACATTACCGAAGCGGTCCAGTACCGCAGCCTCGACCGCACGACCTGGTAGCCACCATTGATAACAGAGGAGCTGAGATGACACTTGAGCAGAAGATAGTCAAGCGCAACGCCCGGGTCGCGGTCATCGGCATCGGCTATGTCGGCCTGCCCCTGGCCGTCGAGATGGCGCGGGCCGGCTATAGCGTCGTCGGCATCGACGTCGACGAGCAGAAGGTCAAGGCAGTGCGCGACTGCCGCAGTTTCATCGGCGACGTGCCGTCCGAGGACATCGCCGAGGTCGTCCACACCGGCCGACTCGAGGCCACGACCGACTACAAGGCCTGCGCCCGCTGCGACATCATCAACGTCTGCGTGCCCACGCCGTTCACTGCGTCCAAGGACCCCGACGTGAGCTTCATCGTCGATTCGGGACGGCTCGTCGCCAAGTACCTGAAGCGCGGCCAGCTCGTTGTCCTGCGCTCGACCACCTACCCCGAGACGACCGAGAAAGTGCTCCAGCCCATCCTCGACGCCACCGGGCTGACGGTCGGCAAGGACTATTTCCTGAGCTTCGCCCCGGAGCGCATCGACCCGGGCAACCACAAGTTCACGACCCAGACCACGCCGGTCGTGGTCGGCGGCGTCACGAAGGAATGCACGAAGCTCACCGCGCTGTTCTATGCCCAGTTCGTGGAGAAGGTCGTACCGGTCTCCTCCCCGCGCGCGGCCGAGATGTCCAAGCTTCTCGAGAACATCTTTCGCAGCGTCAACATCGCGCTGGTCAACGAGCTGGCCCAAATGTGTGAGCGGATGGGCGGCATCGACGTCTGGGAGGTCATCGGCGCGGCCTCGTCCAAACCCTTCGGCTACATGCCCTTCTACCCCGGACCGGGCATCGGCGGGCATTGCATCCTCATCGACCCGTACTACCTCGCCTGGAAGGCCCGCGAGTACGACTTCCACTCCAACTTCATCGAACTGGCGGCCCAGACCAACGAGAACATGCCCTTCTTCGTCGCCGACCGGGCGCTTGAGGCGCTGGGCACCAACGGCAAGGCCGCGTCCCGCTCACGCCTGCTCGTGCTCGGCGCCGCGTTCAAGAAGAACGTCGAGGACACCCGTCACTCGCCGGCCATCAAGGTGATGGAACTGCTCCAGAAGAAGGTCGGGCGCATCGACTACCACGACCCCTACGTCCCGCAGATAACGGTCAACGGCCGGCCCCGCAAATCCGTGCCCCTGACGCGCGCGGCGCTGCGCCGGGCCGACCTCGTGCTGGTCCTGACCGACCACACCTGCTTTGACTACGACATGGTGTTCCGGGAGAGCCGGCTGGTACTCGACGCCCGCAACGCAATCAAGCGCCGCGGCCGCAAGCTCTACACGCTCGGTAACCGGGTCAGGTAGCCGGGCCGGCAACCCACGCGCGCACCGCGGCGAGGACCGCGGGCAGGGCCTGCACGACCGGCCCGGACAGCGGGGCTCCGAACTCAAGCGAGCGGGGCTGGATGCCCAGCAGGCTAACCCTCGCTCCGCCAGCCGTGAAGAGCTGCGCTGTCATGGTCAGGGGCAGCGTGTGGGTCGAAACCAGCCCGGCCGAGAGCCGCTCGATATCGGGCATCTCGAACACCCGGAACTCGCCCGGCGCGGCGCGGAAATCACAGGCATCTACGAACAGGATACGGTCCGGCGCCAGTTCGGTGACCGGGTCGAGGAAGTTCTCCGGCGCCGGCCCGGCGTCGAACAGCTGCGCGCCCGCCACCTCACCCAGCCGCTCGATGACTATCGGTCCGACCGCGTCGTCGCCGCGCAGGGTATTGCCGACCCCGACAATCACGACCGGCGAACGGCTCACTGCGTCTTCTTCAGCAACCCGCGCGCCTCGGCCACGTAGTTACGCAGCCAGGGCACGCGGTCCTGCCGGTGCTCGTAGCTTATGATGCGCCGGAAATCGGCCGCGGCCGCGGCCTTCTGCCCGAGCTTCAGCCGGGCCTTGCCGCACTTGAGCCAGTTCTCGGTCAACCCGTAGAGGTTGTCGGGGTAGGAGGCGCGAATCGAACGCTCGACCTCAGCCCCGACGTCGATGGTGCGAACGTGGTCGCCGGCCTCGTACAGCGCGTCGCGCAGAAGGCGCAGGGCGACGCGGTTGCCCGGGTACTTGAGCAGCAGCACGTCGCAACGCCGCACCGCCTCGGCCGGTCGGCCATCCTCCTTGGCCATGAACGCGAGCGCGAACCAGGCCGCGTTCACCAGCGCGCCGCCGCCCCCCGCCGTGCGCGTCACCTCCCGGGCCGCGACGCTCGCCGACCCGAACAAGGCCACGCCCAACGTGTAGCGCCGGGATTGTGCCTTGAAAAACTCGACCATCCCCAGCCCGAGCCGGCAGTCGACCAGGTCCGGGTCCAGGGCCAGCGCGCGGTTCAGCAGGCCCGGGACTGCCGCGGTCTTCACCAGCGCCGAGAGGTACTGCTGCTGCCAGCCCAGCATCTCGGCCTGGTTCAGCAGCCCCGTACCCAGGCAGAACCGCACCCAGGCGTCGCCCGGCCGGCGTGCCAGGCGCGCCCGGCACGCCGCGTCGAGCCGGCCGCACAGCCCGTAGAAAGAGTCGGAGAGGGCCGGGTCACCCGAGTCGTAGATGAGGGTGCGCACCGCGTTCGCCTGGATCAGCAGGCCGGTCGGGTCGTCGCGGTCGTGCTCGAACCGGCCCGCGGCGATGCTGCAGGCGGCGGCATAGTCCTGCCGGTACAGCCGGTCCCCGGCCGCGCGCAGCGCGTCCAAACCCGCGCCTTCGCCCAGTGCCGCCCGGGCGCAGAACAACAGCAGGAGGAAAGGACTAGGCTTCAGCCACGACCTCGATTTCGACCGCCACGCCCTTGGGCAGGGCCGCGACCTGGACGGTCGAGCGGGCCGGGAACGGCGGCTGGAAGAAACGCGAATAGACCTCGTTGACCTTGGCGAACTGGCCCATGTCGGTAAGGAAGATGGTCGTCTTGACCGCCTTCTGCAAGCTCGACCCGCCCGCCTTCAGAACCGTGTCGAGGTTCTGCATCACGCGTTCGGTGGCCGCTTCGATGCCCTCGACCAGAGTGCCGCTGGCCGGGTCAATCGGTATCTGGCCCGACGTGAAGATGAGCCCGCCGACCTTGACGGCCTGGCTGTAGGGCCCGACCGGCTTCGGCGCGCTATCGGTATTGACTGGTTGTTTCATAATGATGCTATGTTCCCAAGGGCCATCGAGTACAGCTTCGTCTCGGGCGTGTCGGCGCGCGACAGCATCACGATGGGCCGCCGCGCCCCGACCACGATGCCGCAGGCCTTGGCACCGCCGAGGTACTGCAGCCCCTTGGCCAGGATGTTGCCCGTGGCCATGCTCGGCACGACGAGGATGTCGACGTCGCCGGCCACGGCCGACACGACCTTCTTTATCTGCGCCGCGTGCCGGGATAGCGCGACGTCGACCGCGACCGGGCCCTCGACCACGGCCTCGCCGAACTCGCCCTGCTCGGCCATCCGCGTGATTATCGCCCAGTCCAGGGTCTCGGCCATGTTCAGCTTGATGCGCTCGACCGCCGACAGAAGGGCGACGTTGGGCTTCGGGTTGCCGAGAAAGCGCGACAGGTCGATGGCGTTGCGGACGATGTCGATCTTGCGCTTGAGGTCCAGCTCGGCGTTGATGCCGCCGTCGGTGATGGCCAGCGCCTTGTGGTAGGCCGGCAGTTCGAGGTAGGCGACGTGCGACAGTATCCGGTCCCCGCGCAGGCCGTTGGCCTCGTCCAGCACGCCGCGCAGGAACACGGCGGACTCGACCTGGCCCTTCATCAGGAATCCGCCGCCCTGCGCCACGTCCTGCACCGCCGCGGCCACGGCCGCCTCCTGCCCGTCCACGTGGTGCACCTCGAACGGCGAGCACTCCGCCCTCAGGCTCGTGCAGATGGTCGCGATGCGCTCGCGGTCGCCGTACAGCACGCCCCGCGCAATGCCCTCGCGCCCGGCCTCGACCAGCGCCTCGACCGTCGCGCAGTCCTCGGCGCAGGCCACGACGCAGCGCCGCGCACCCCGCGACCGCGCCGACTCCAGCAACTGCGCGAAGGTCCCGTGCGGGCCGAGCCTAACACCCATAATACAGCTCGTATTCCCACGGGTGGGGCCGCTTGGCCACGGCGTCCACCTCGACGATCTTCATCTCGACCCAGCGCTCGAGCAGCGCCGGGCTGAAAACGTCGGCGACGGTCAGGTAGTCGTGGTCGACGCGCAACTCGCCCAGCGCCGCGGCCAGCGAGGCGGGCAGCTGCTTCGCCCCGGCCGACTCGTCCCGGCTCTCGATGCGGCCGACCAGCGGCTGTCCCGGGTCGGTCTTGCGCGCGATGCCGTCGCGCCCGGCCATCAGGATGCCGGCCAGGCCGAGGTACGGGTTCGCGGTCGCGTCCGGGATGCGGTACTCGATGGCCATCTTGCCCGACGCGACCGAATAGCCCGGGATGCGGATGGCCGCGGTGCGGTTGGCGACCGAGAAAAACACCAGCACCGGCGCCTCGAACCCAGGCGTGAGCCGGCGGTAGGAATTGGTGCTCGGGTTGGTCAGCGCGCACAGGCTCGGCGCGTGGTCCATTATCCCGCCGATGAAGTGCGCGGCCAGGGCCGACAGCCCGACCGGGCCGGACTTGTCGGCAAACAGCGACCGCTCGCCGTCGGCCATGTAAATGTGCAGGTGGAGCCCGGAACCCGGCTCGCCGTGCAGCGGCTTGGGCATGAACGTCGCGGTCTTGCCCCGCCGGAAAGCCAGGTTGCGGATGAGGTACTTGGTCAGCATTATCGCGTCGCCGGCCCGCTCCACCGGGATGAACATCGGCTCGACCTCGACCTGCGAGTAGCGGCCGCCCTCGTGGTGGTGGTACTTCACCGGCAGGCCGCAGGCGGCCATCAGCTCGGCCAGCTCGGACCGGAACTCGGAGGAGCGGTCGAACGGCGGCGCCACCTCGTAGGCCACGCCCTTGTAAAGCGACAGGCCGGTCCGGTCGTCGTGGCGCAGCTCGTCGCTCTCGATGCGGTAGACCGACGAGGTCGCGTCGTTGGCGAACGACACGTTGTTGAACAGGTAGAACTCGAACTCGGGCAGGATGCGCACCTCGGGCGCCTTGGCGACCCGCTTCAGCTCGGCCACTGCGCGCTCAAGCACCAGGCGCGGGTCGCGCTCGTACGGCTCGCCGGTCAGCGGGTCGTGCATCCCGGCGAAACACGACACCGTCGGGATCTCGCAGAACGGGTCGATGAACGCACTGTCCAGGTCCGGCTTCAGCACCATGTCCCCGGACTCCACCACGCGGAATCCCGGCACGGACGAGCTGTCGAACCCGACCCCGTCCGCCACCGCCGACTCCAGCCGTTCAATCGGCAGGGTCACGTGGTGCAGCCGGCCCAGCAGGTCGGGGTACTTCAGGTCGATGAACCTGACCTTCTTCTCGGTAATTGTCCTAGTAATGCGTTCCACGACTTTAAGCTTGCCGATTCGCCCGGCAAAGTCAACAGGCCCGAGCGCGCCCCCGGGCTTGACGCCGCGCCGCCGGGCGCTAACTTTGGCCGTGGCGAAAACGATCCGCAACGGAGGCACACCGATGGCATCGAGAAAGACCGCGACCGAAGCAGTCCGCAGCCTGGTCAAGCGCGAGCGCATCCGATTCATCAACCTCCAGTTCACCGACATCTGGGGGACCATCAAGAGCGTCACCGTGCCCGCAAGCCAGCTCGAAGACCTTCTGCGCGGCGGCGTCTGGTTCGACGGCTCGTCGGTCGAAGGCTTCGCCCGCATCGCCGAGAGCGACATGTACCTGCGGCCCGACCTCGCCACCTTCAACGTCATTCCCTGGGAGCGCGGCGAGAACGCCACCGCCCGCGTCATATGCGACGTACTGGCCGGCGGCAAGCCGTTCGAGGGCGACCCGCGGCACGTCCTCACCGAGGCACTGCACGAGGCCGAGGCGATGGGCTACCGGTACATCACCGCCCCCGAGTGCGAGTTCTTCCTCTTCAAGCTCGACGGCCAGTGCCAGACCCTGCCCCACGACCGCGCCGGCTACTTCGACTACCACACCGACGAGGCCTACCACGTCCGCAAGGACATGGTCAACGCGCTCCAGGAATTCGGGATGCGCGTCGAGGCGTCCCACCACGAGGTCGCGGTCGGCCAGCACGAAATCAACTTCCGCTACGACGATGCCCTGCGCGCCGCCGACAACACAGTCACCTTCAAGCTAACGCTCAAGACCGTGGCCGCGCGCCACCACCTGCTCGCCACCTTCATGCCCAAGCCGGTCTTCGGCATCAACGGATCGGGGATGCACACCAACCAGAGCCTCTTCTCCATTCGCACCGGCCGCAACGTCTTCGGCGACCCGCGCGGCGAAAACGGCCTGTCCACGGTCGCCCGCCAGTTCATCGCCGGCCAGCTCGCGCACGCCCGCGGGATGTGCGCGGTCCTCGCACCGCTGGTCAACTCCTACAAGCGCCTCGTGCCCGGGTACGAGGCCCCGGTCTACATCTCCTGGGGCCGGGTCAACCGCTCGGCGCTCATCCGCATACCGCAGGTCGCGCCCGGCCGGTCCGAGACCGTGCGCGCCGAACTGCGCTGCCCCGACCCGTCCTGCAACCCCTACCTCGCCTTCGCGGTGATGCTGCGCTGCGGGCTCGACGGCATCCGCCGCAAGCTCGAGCCGCCGGCCCCGACCGAGGAGAACCTCTACCTCCTCGACGCGGCCCAGCGCCGCCGCAGCGCCATCACCTCCCTGCCCGGGTCGCTCTCCGAGGCGCTCGACGAATTCGAGAAAGACAGGACTGTTCAGGCCGCGCTCGGCCCCCACATCGCCGAGCGGTTCCTCGAGGCCAAGCGCCGCGAGTGCGACGAAGCGCGCCTCCAGGTAACGCCCTGGGAAATCGACAAGTACCTGACGCAATACTAGGCCGGCACGCAGTGCGCGGCCGACAGCTTACAGCTGACGCTGACGGCAAGACAGGGTGTCATTCCGACGGAGCGACGCAGGCGCGATTGGAGGAATCTCTCGCCTCCGCTCACGGCTGACGGCCTTCGGCTTCCAACAGGACACCCTGCATTCGTCCGCCCCTGCACCCGTCGTTCGTCGACTCGGTCCGACCTCGGCTGGTCGCCACCGTCGCGCGTCGGCTCAAGTGCAGTTTTGCCGGTCGCTTCTGCCCGCAACTGACACTCTAACTGGACTCCGGGCTGAAACAGCCCCTGACACCGACGCTTGGCCGCACGCTCAAACCCCTGACTTCCGCCTCGTTGGCCCGCCTTCTGAACTACAGATTGACCCCGGAAGTCACTCCCCCCTCTACATGTAGCGTCAAACCCCCGCTCGCGAGGCGTTCGACAGCCTGCTTCGAACCTGACCCCCGACCCCTGTTCCCCGTCCCCCGTTCCTCGTTCCCCGCCCCTTACTCCCGCCGTGCACCCTCGCGGTGTTGACAGTCCCCCTCGCCCCGCTAGAATCGACGGGCTAAGTATCGAAATCCGGAGGATTAATGCCACTACCAAAGAGAAGGCACTCGAAGCAGCGCGGCCGCAAACGCCGCACGCACTGGAAGTTGACCGCGCCGACCGTGGTCGACTGCCCGCACTGCCACGAGCCGAAACTGCCCCACCGCGTCTGCCCGCATTGCGGCTACTACGCCGGCAGGGAAGTCCTGTTCATCGAGAAGTCGAAGAAGGAGTGACGCCCGCGTCGCCCGGTCCCCTGACCTGATCCGCCACCGGCAAAGGATTCGATGAAGATAGCGCTCGACGCTATGGGCTCCGACAACGCTCCGCGTGTCGAGGTCGACGGCGCCATCGCGGCGATCGAAGAATCGCCCGAACTCGAGGTGACGCTGGTCGGCCAGGAGCAGATGGTCGCCAGCGCCCACGGCCGACTGCCCGACCGGGTCAGCCTCGTGCCGGCGGCCCAGACCGTCGGGATGCACGAGTCGCCCTACGAGGTCGTCAAGCGCAAGCGCGACAGCTCGATGGCGGTCTGCATGAACCTGCTTAAATCGGGCGAGGTCAGCGCGATGGTCAGCGCCGGCAACACCGGCGCGGTGATGGCCTACGCCCTGACCACGCTGGGCGTGATTCCCGGCGTGCACCGCCCCACCCTGGGCGTCGTGTTCCCGACAAGCAAGGGCAGCACGCTGGTGCTGGACGTCGGGGCCAATGTCGACACCAAACCGCTGCAGCTCTTCCAGTTCGCCCTGATGGGCACGACCGCGGCTGCCTATCTGTTCCGCAAGGCCAACCCGTCGGTGGGCATCCTCAACATCGGGCGCGAGGATTCCAAGGGCAACGACCTGACCGCCGCGGCGTCCAAACTGCTGAAGGAATCCGAGCTGAACTTCACCGGCAACATCGAAGGCAACGACCTGCTTCAGGGCGCGGTCGACGTGGCCGTCTGCGACGGCTTTGTCGGCAACATCCTGCTGAAGTACACCGAGGCGATGGGCGAGGTGCTTTCGGCGATGCTCGACGGCTACCTCGACTCCAAGTCGAAGTACCGGATGCGCCGCTGGTTCTCGAAGCCGGTCCTGCACGAGTTCATCAACCGGCTCGACTACGAGCGCCAGGGCGGCGCGCTGATGCTCGGGGTGAACGGCACCGTCATCTGCGCGCACGGCCGGTCCACTGCCCAGGCCATCAAGAACGCCCTGCACACGGCCACCGAGGCCGCCACCGGCAACCTGACCGGGCACATCCGCGAGCGGTTCGCCCGAGTCGAGGCGGCGGCGTGATGCGCGCCGGCGCGGCCCTGCTCTGCCTGTTGCTCGCGGCCTGCAACACCCTGCCGGTCGGGTTCGGCGAGGTCGGCGACCGCGTGCCCGGTGACAGCGCGCTCACCCTGCTGCCCGACACGGCCGTGGGCTATGCCCGGTACGTGCAGTTGGGCGAAGCCACCGAGCTCTACTTCGGCCGGGACACCGCGTTCGTGAGCCGGGTGATCCTGCGCTTCTCCATTCCCGAAACGCTCAATCTCGACTCGATTGCTTCGGTCGAGCTGGTCCTGCACACCAACGACAGCGCCCGGGTCCCGTTCGTCTGCCGGCCTTGTTCGACGTCCTGGAACGAGTACGGCGTGTCCTGGCTGATGGCCGACTCTACCAACCACTGGGCCAACGTCGGCGGCGACTACTGGCGCGTGGACATCGGCGCCGACACGACCGGGCCGGACAGCATCGTCGTCGACCTGGCCTACCGGACCCTGACCGAGGAGCAGCGCGCCGCGGTGCGCGATAACGGCATCGTCCTTTTCGCGCTCGACACCGGGTTCGCGATGGTCCAGTCGCAGTCGAGCGCCACCAAGGGTCCGCGCATCCTCGTTACCTACACCGACGGCAAGACCGAACTGGAGTACCTCGCCCTCGCCACCGGCCTCATCGTCGACACGGTGCGAATATCGGCCGCGCCCACCGACCTGCTGGTCGGGGCCGGACTGGCGCTGCGCAGCCAGGTGCTGTTCAACCTCGACTCGATACCGGCCGCGGCGACCATCACGCAGGCCGAGCTGCGTTTCCGGCCCCAGACCCGGCATCGCCGGTCCGACACGCTGGCCTTCGGCGCGCACCGCCTGACCCAGTCATTTGCGGGCCGCGGCGGCAGCGCGAGGTTCGTCGAAACCGCGGCAAGGATTGTCTACTACGTACCGCCGGCCGATTCCGACACCACTGTCAGCCTCGACCTGCGGAGCCTCGTCCAGTTCTGGACGACCTATCGCGACTCGACCGGCGTCCACTGCGACTCCAATTTCGGCTTGCTGCTGAAGGCCGACCCGGAGTGGGCCAGGTTCTTCCACCTGCGCGTTCCCCGCTCCGGCCCGAACTCGCCGCAACTGCGCATCCAATACGTGATGCCGCCGGGAGACCGGTTCCGGTGAAGCGCGCGCTGGTCGCCGGCCTGCTCTGGTGCGCGCTCGCGGCAGCCCAGTCCTTTTTCAACCCGCGCGGCCTGGGTGAAGCCCTTTCGCCGCCCGACGCCGGGCAGCAGGCCCAGGGCGGGCACGCGGCCCTGACCGGCCTCAACCCCGGTGCAGTCGTGAAGCTCGACCGGACGACCCTGCGTTTCGGCGGCGTGGTCTCGGGCGCACTCGGAACCCAGGACGGCAACACGCGCGGCATCATCGGGGCCCGGCCCACCGGCCTTTCCGGCGCGGTGCCGGTCACGGCGGGGTTCCGGGTGCTGTTCGGTGTCGAGGAGCGTTTTAACCAGGACTTCGACGTCTGGTCCGACTCGCTCGGCGACACGCTCTATCGGCGCCACGTCACCGGCCGGGGCGGCATCTACTCCCTTCACGCCGGGGTGGCCAAGTCGTTCTGGAAAACGGTAGCCGTCGGCATCGAGTACAACTACCTCATCGGCGGCTCGCGCGAGCACTGGCTGTACGAGGTCACCAACGGCTACACCTCGACCGACACGGTCGAGACCGACTACCGCGCCGGGACAGTGCGCGCCGGGCTCGGGCTCGAACTGGGACCGGTATCTGCCGGCGCTTACTTCGAACCGGGCATCGAGCTGACCGCGCGCCGGTTCAAGAAGGTCCATGGCGTGGTCGGCGACTCCGACCGCACCTACCGGCTCGCCCTACCGTTGTCCGGCGGAGCCGCGGTGAAGGTCCGGCCCATCGAGCGGCTCGGCCTGTCTCTGGGCGCGGCGCTGCGGCCGTGGTCCGGCGCGACCATCACCGACTCAGACTCGACCCACGGCCTCGGGTTCCGCGACGCCCTGCGCCTGTCAGCCGGCGTCGAGTTCAGCATCGCGCCTGAGCACCCGGTGCGGCTCGGCTACTCCAACAGCACCTGGTACTACGCGGCCGGCAACGGCGCGGCCGTGACCGAGCACGGCGTCTCGGCCGGCACCGGTTTTGCCATTCCGAAGTTCGGCAGCATCGACGTCGCCGCGGAGGTCCTCTTCCGCGACACGCCTTCGCTTGAGGAGACTGCCGGGCGGCTCGGTTTCACGCTCGCCTACGGCGAGGTCTGGGCCAGGCGGACCCGCCGCTGGGGCTACTAGTTGACCGGATTCGAACCCAACTCACCAGGAGGCTCTGATGCGTAAGCTCATCATCTGTGCGGCGGCATTGCTCGTTCTGGCGTGCGGCGGCGCCCCCAAGCCGGCCGAACCGGCGGCCGCTCCCGCTGAAACGACCGCCGCCGTGACGCCCGACACGACTGCGCCCCAATCGACACCCGAACCGGCCGCGGCACCGGCCGCAGCCCCGACCGCTCCAGGAAAGGCAGGCACCTTGAAAGACACGCTCGTCGCCACCAACTTGCCCAAGGACCTGTTCATCACCATCAAGGTCCGGGACTACGGCACGATGAAGGTGAAGTTCTACACCGAGGACGCGCCCAAGAACGTCACCAATGTCGCCAATAACGCCATCAAGGGGTTCTACAACGGCCTGACCTTCCACCGCATCGTGCCCGGCTTCGTGGTGCAGGGCGGCGACCCCAAGGGTGACGGCACCGGCGGCCCGGGCTACACCGTTCCGGCCGAAATCAAGCGCAAGCACGACAAGGGCGCGCTGGCGATGGCCCGCACCGGCGACCAGGTCAACCCGCGCAAAGAATCCTCGGGCAGCCAGTTCTACCTCTGCCTCGCTCCCCTGCCGATGCTCGACGGCAACTACACCGTCATCGGCCAGATAGTCGAGGGTATGGACGTGATGGAGAAGATCGGCGGGGTCAAGACCGGCGGCCAGGACCGGCCGGTCAACCCGGTCGTGATGGAACAGGTCACCGTCTCCACGAACTAGTAAGCGAATCGACGGCAGGCCCGGCCTCGGCCGGGCCTGCCGTGTTTTCGGCGCAGACTAGCCGCCGAGGAGTCTGCGCAACGAACGACCCAGCGGCGGGCGGGCAATGCCGCGCTCGGTCACGATTGCGCTGATGAGCCGGGCCGGGGTGATATCGAACGCCGGGTTGTAGACCGGCACCGCGGCCGGCGCCACCCGGCATCGGCCGAACCGGCGCACCTCGTCCGGGGCGCGCTCCTCGATCGGGATGCGTCGACCGTCCGGCGTCTGCGGGTCAAACGTGGAACTCGGCGCCGCGATGACCAGCGGCCGGCCCGCAGCGCGCGCCAGGACCGCGAGCATCCGCGTGCCGACCTTGTTGGCCGTGTCGCCGTTGAGCGCGATGCGGTCGGCACCGGCGATGACGATATCGCAACGCTCGACAACCGACGCCGCCGCGCTGTCCGCAATCAGCCGAACCGGGACGCCGGCCCGCTGCAGCTCCAGTGTAGTCAGGCGCGCACCCTGCAGCAGCGGCCGCGTCTCGCAGGCGAACACCTCGGGCCGCTTGCCGTCGATGTGGGCCCGCAGCACGATACCCAGCGCCGTGCCCAGGCCCGGCCCGGCCAGCGAGCCGGTGTTGCAGATGGTCAGCACTGTCGCGCCCCTGCCGAGGAGCCGCGCCCCGAACCGGGCAATGGCGCGGGAGTTGCCGAGCTCCTCGGCTTCGATTGACCGCGCCTCGACCAGCAGCCCTGCCCTGAGCTGCGCGGCGGTCCCGCCCCGCTCCAGCACAGCCCGCATCCGCCTCACTGCCCAGCCGAGGTTCACCGCGGTCGGCCGCGCGCTCGCCAGGTGTGCGCAGGCACGGTCAAGACCCCGCACGAGCGCGCTGTCGCTCAGCCGCCGGGCCTCGACCACAACACCATATGCAGCGGCGACCCCGATGAGCGGCGCACCGCGCACGGCCAGCCGCCGGATGAGCCGGACAACTTCGGATGCGCTGCGCGGGTTCACGCGACGCACCCTGGCCGGCAGCAGGGTCTGGTCAAGCACGCTCAGCCTCCCGCGCTCGTAGCTTACGGCCCGGAACGGGGCCTTGACTTCAGCTGCTTGTCGCCGCTCAGGTTGCACGATGCACCTCCTTCTCCTTGCCCTGGAAGAGAGCCACCGTCGACACAGGGCGCCTCACGCCTTTTCCAGCACTGCTACGATGCCGAACGACTGCCGGTCGAACCGGCCCGAGATGTCATCGACAAGGTCGATATCGCCAATTGCCGCGTGGATGTCGAACCCGGCCGCGGGCAGCATCGAATACAGCCGGTACCCGAGGCCAACCGCCCAGCGCAACGCCAGCCGGGTCAACGGAAACCGCTCCAGCCCGGCCGCGACGCGGTTGGCGAGATACCCGCCCTGGTTCTCGCTCCGCACCGCCGCGGCCGTGATGTCTGCCGATACAAGCCGGTACAGCCGCCATCGTTCAAAGGGATTGAACGTCGGGTCCGCGAGCCGCTCGAGCAAAGTTGCGCAGGAGTACTCAACCCGGTGCGGGCCGTAGCCCGAGCACGGCCGTGGGAACGGTGACCGGTCGAGCGTGCTGAACACCAGCCTGCCGCCCGCCCTAAGGCCGGCGTGAAGCCGACCGAGCAGTTGCGCCGCCTCGAGCGGCGTGAGGTGTTCGATGACCTCGAGCATCAGGACTGCATCGAAGTCGCTGACCTCCACGGGTTCGATAGCACGAAGGTCGAGCTGCCTGAACTCCAGGTTAGCCGCGACCGCGTGCCGCTGTGCCCTCTGCACGTGTGCTGCCGAATAGTCGACCGCGGTGAGGGTCCAGCCCGGCGGCATCGAACGGGCCAGGCCCCGGCTGAGCGCGCCGCTGCCGCAGCCCAGCTCAAGGAGGCGCGCCGAGCCGGGCGACTCGCCCAGCAGTGTCAGCGCCGCCGCGTAGTTGGCGACGTGGTGAAGCTGCAGCCGGCGGTCGCGCTGCTGCTCTACGCTGCCGCCCTCGACATTGGCGAACGGCCCGCCCGGATCGGGCGCGGCCACCGCCCGCCAGATGCGCGCAGCAGTGGCGCAGAAAGCAGGCCCGTCGGGTTCGGAAGCCATCACACGATAGTAGACGGTGACGCTACGCGGTCAACGGCCGCCGCCTTGACTTGCCAGCGCCGCCCAATACCATCTGAACCTATGAGCCTGCCGCTGATGGACAAGACCCGAAACATCGGGATTGCCGCGCATATCGATGCCGGCAAAACCACGACGACCGAACGCATCCTGTTCTATACCGGGCGCATCCATCGGATGGGCGACATCGACGACGGCAACACGCAGATGGACTGGATGGTCCAGGAGCGCGAGCGCGGCATCACCATCACCGCGGCCGCCACGACTGTCACCTGGCTCGACCACCGCATCAACATCATCGACACGCCCGGCCACGTCGACTTCACGATGGAGGTCCAGCGCTCGCTCAAGGTGCTCGACGGCGCGGTCATCGTCTTCTGCGGGGTCGGCGGGGTCGAACCCCAGTCCGAGACCGTCTGGCGCCAAGCCGACCGCTACCGCGTCCCGCGCATCGCCTTCGTCAACAAACTCGACCGGTCCGGGGCCGACTACGACCGCGTCGTCCGCACGCTGAAGGAGAAGTTCGAACAGACCGCCGTGCGGGTCCAGTTGCCCATCGGCAACGAGGACACGTTCCGAGGCATCGTCGATGTGGTCGAGGGCCGGGCCTTTGCCTGGAACGACGACGACCTCGGCGCGACCCCGGCCGAGATTCCCGTGCCGGACGACCTCGTCGAACCGACTGCGCAGGCGCGCGCCGAACTGATCGACGTGCTGACCACCTTCGACGAACCGCTCATCGGTAAGTACGTCAGCGGTGAACCCATCGTCGCCGCAGACCTGAAGGCGGCCCTGCGCCGCGGCACGATCGCCCTGCGCCTCGTCCCGGTGTTCTGCGGCAGCGCGTTCCGCCACAAGGGCGTCCAGAAACTGCTGGACGGCATTGTCGACTACCTGCCTTCGCCGCTCGACCTGCCGCCGGTCGCCGGCACCAACCCGAAGACCGGCAAGGAGGAAACCCGCAAGGCCGATGTGCACGGCCCCTTCTCGGCCCTGGTGTTCAAGCTCGCCGCCGACCAGCACCGCGGGATGCTCTCCTACATCCGCGTCTATTCGGGCGCCGTCCGCGAGGGCGAGGTCGTGATGTGCATCCCGGAGATGAAGCGGGTACGCATGACCAAGCTGCTCATCATGCACGCCAACCGCCAGCAGGAGGTCGAGTCGCTCTCGGCCGGCGAGATCGGCGCCGTCGTCGGTCTGAAGGAAAGCCGCACCGGCCAGACCCTCGCCGACTTGTCGCACCCGATTGCCTTTGAGGCAATGCAGTTCCCCGACCCGGTCGTCTTCCTGGCCATCGAACCCAAAACGAAGGCGGATGACGACAAGCTCGCCGATGCCATAGCAACGCTCGCGCTGGAAGACCCCACCTTCAAGACCCGGACCGACGCCGAGACCGGCCAGTTGATACTCTCCGGTATGGGCGAACTGCACCTCGACATCCTGCTCGACCGGCTCCAGCGCGAGTACAAGGTCGGCGTGCACTCGGGCAAACCGCAGGTGTCCTACCGCGAGACAGTAACGAGATCGGCCTCGGCCGAGGGCCGGTTCGTCCGGCAAGCCGGCGGCCACGGCCACTTCGCCGTGGTGAAGCTATCGCTCGGGCCGTCGGCCGAGGGCAACAAGATTGTCAACGAGCTTGCCCCGGGCACGCTGCCGCGCCAGTTCGTCCAGCCCATCGAGCAGGCGATCCGCGACAGCTTCGAGTCTGGGGTCCTCGCCGGCTACCAGGCCATAGACATCTGCGCCCGCGTCGTCGACGCAGCCTGGCACCAGGAAGACAGCAATGACGTCGATTTCAAGGTGGCGGCGTCCGGCGCGTTCCGCGACGCCTTCCTCGCCGCGCGGCCGACGTTCCTCGAGCCGATAATGGAACTTGAAGTAGTGACGCCGGATGCGTTTGTCGGCGCTGTCCTAAACGACATCACCGCCCGGTCCGGGCGCGTCACTCGGATGGAACCGGTCAAGGGATACCAGATAGTCACCGCGGAGGTGCCGCTCGCCCGCACCTTCGGATATACGACAAGCCTGCGCTCCATAACGCAGGGGCGGGCGTCGAACTCGATGCAGTTCAAGCGCTTTAGCGCGGTCGACGAAGACACGCGCATCCGGCTCTACCCCCTGTTCGGCCAGACCCCGCCGGCGCCCCAGAACTGAAACCAGCCCGAGTCCGACACGACCCGCAGTGGGTCGGGGTCGCACCGACAAAGTCCCGTTTGAGCTAGCGCGAGCCGCGCGGCACGATAATACTCACCGTGCCGGCTGTGGAATTGGCCGTGTAGATCTTGTTCGACCCGCTGTTCCAGCAGACAGCAACGGGACCGCGGTCCACACCAAGGAATCTCACAATCTGGTCCCGAACGCCGTCGACAATTGTCACCGAGTTTGCCGCGTAGTTGACGACGTAGAGCTTCCCGGCGGTTCGCGCGAACGCGGCCGAGCGCGGCTGGTTGCCGACCGGCAGGCCCAGGACTACCTGCCGGGTACCGGCATCGACTATGCTGATGTTGTTGTCCGCCGAGTTCAGAGAGTAGATGCGGCCGCGCGCCGCGTTCCACGCCAGTGCCCACGGTTCGCGGCCGACCGTCACCGGCGACAACGGCTGGTTCGTTGCGCCGTCGATCGGGCACAGCGCGTTGCCCGACCGCCCCGCGGCCCAGACTATGTTGTTTGGCTCGTCGACGAGCAACGCGTACGGGGATGAACTCACCGCGACGTCCGCGACGACCTGGTTGGACGCGCAGTCGATGACCGAGACCACGGCCGGGCTCGAGTCGGACACGTAGACGCGGTTCGTGTTCGGGTTCCAAGCGAGCGCCCGTGGCCCCTGGCGCACGACCACGCTCGCGATGACCGAGTCGGTTGCGCAGTCGATGACCGAGACGGTGCTGTCCCCGGCGTTCGCCACGTAGACCCGGTTCTGCAACCGGTTCCAGCACAGCGCTACTGGTCGCCGGCCCACGTCCAGGGTCCGGGCAACGGCGTTCGTGGCACCGCGAACTGCGACTACCTTGCCCGAATCGGTGGTGCAGTAGACCTTGTTCGATATCGGTGTCCAGATGAGCGCATTGGGCGCCGGCCCCACAGGGATCGTCGCTATAACGGTGTTGGATTGCCCGCTGATGATGCTGATGCTGGCCGAGTCGTGGTTCGCACAGAACACGCGCTGGTCGATCGAATCGTAGCAGAGCGCCACCGGCCCGGCCCCGACCGCGAGCGTCGCCAGCAGCGAGTCCGGGTACGGCGATTCGAGCGTCTGGAACACGTCGCTGACCCCGGCCGAGGTGTCGGCCCGGCAGTGCGCGACGACCCTGACCCTTGCCTGCGCCGAAGCCGGCCCGAGCAACGTCCATATGAACCGGCCCGCCTGCTTGGTGCTCCCCTGCCGCAGCCAGGACGCGCCCGCGTTCGTCGAGTAAAAGACCACGCACGAGTCCATCCCGTCGGTTCCGCCCGTCCAAGTGACGTGGTAGCTACCGCCCAGCGTCCAACGGCTCCAGGCGACGGGTGCGGTAACGGTCAAGGCTGAAGGCGGCAAGGTATCATAGATAGTGAAGTTGCCGGTGTTGCCCAGCATCGTGTCTCCCGCGGCGAAGGCCCTCACCTGCACGCGCGCCGCGGTTGTCGCCGTTCCCGGCACCTGCCACGAGTACTGACCGCCGACCGTTGGCCGTCCCAGCCTTACCCAAGAGCTTCCGCCGTTCGTGCTGTAGAACACTACGGACGAATCGACCGCGTCGACGCGCGCCGCGCCTGGTGACCTGCGCTGGGGCCGGCCGCCCGAAACGCCCGGCCTCGGCCCGCCGCTCCACCTGATCACGTATGCACTCAACATCCTGAGCCGCTCACCGGTCAGGGGTGCGTCCACTGTCATCCTGGTCATGGTGCGGAAGCGCCACACCGGGCCCGACGTCTCCGCGCCGCGCTGGTCGCGACAAACCACACGCCAGTAGTAGGTCGAGTCGTACTTCAGACCAGCCGGTGAATAGAAGGTGTCGGCCAGGCCGGATTCGACCGGCGGCGGCGGGTTTGCTGTCCCTATGTAGAGGTCGAATTCCAGACTGTCGCCCGGGTCCGGGTCCGATGCCCGCCATCGCAGTACGGGCCTGACACTCAACTCGGTCGCCCCGCTTTCCGGAACAGGGGAATTGGGAGCCGCCGGCGGGTGGTTCAAAGCGGCCACGGTGAAGTTCCAGACCGCGCCCTCGGTGCGGCCGCCCCGGTTGTCCAGCGCGGTCACGCGCCAGTAGTACCGCGTCTGCCAGGCCAGCCCCGTTGGCTTGTACCTGGCCTCAGCAAGACCGCTGTCCCGCATCGGCGGGGCGGGCTCGGTGCCGACGTAGATGATGTAGCTCAGCGTGTCGAAGGAGTCCGGGTCCGCGCAAACCCAGCCCAGCGTGATACCCGTGTCCTGCCCGACCGCGCCGCTGTCGGGCAACGGCTGTGTCGGCAAGTCGGGCGGCTGGTTGTCGGTGGGGTCAAGCGGGTTGTCCCACTTCCGGCAAGTGAGGATGATCCCCGACACGGCCAGCAGCAGGGCGAGGCCGAATCGTACGGCTCTCACTGGACTACCACCTCACCAACAGCCATGTCACACTGAGGGCAGCCCCGCCCCCCAGCGCCACGTTGCGCATTAAGTCCCACCGCTCGGTCGCCTGGCGATAGTGCCGCGCAGAATCAGCGCTCGTGGCGTCTTGGTACTGGGCATACGACTGCTCACCCATGTACGCCGACGCACCCCCGGCGACAATCCCGACAGCCCCGGCGATGAGGAACGGCAGCTTGCGGGTCTTGAGCTTCTCCAGCGTCACGCGGACATTCGCGGTCTCAGCCTGGTACACCTCGGCATAGCCGATCCAATCGGCATACCCCCGCTTGACAAGAGTGAGGACGTACCGGTTGGGCGCGAGCTCCGCGAAGTACGGCGTCGCGCCGACAGGTTTGCTCTCGACCGCAAGCCTGGCGCTGTCCGGCTCCGACCTGACGCTCAAGAAACCCTTACCCCAGCCCAACCGCAGCGTGACAGCGTAAGGTCCGGGCGTCTTGAGGTCGACAATCTTCGTGACATCATTGTAGCCTTCAAGCTGTGCCTTCACGCTGTGCCGCCCGTACGGCACGCGCGACAGGGGCAGTCCACCCTCCACCGCCTGTCCCATCTGCGTACCGTCAAGAAACACTTGGGCGCCGGCCGGCTCAGTCGAAACGACGATGGTACCGGTCAGGTTGGTGATGGTGAAGCTGCCGGTCTGAACCCGGTACCCCCGTAGACTGACCCGGTACTCGTGCCGACCTGCTGCCAGGTCGCGCAACTCGAGCGGGGTCGTCCCGCGCGCCACACCGTCGATCTCGACCCTGGCGCCGGTCGGCACTGAGGTGATCTCCACGCCTTCCGGTCTCACGACTGCACTTGCCGTGAGTCTCGCCGCCCGTGGTTCTGCGGCCGGCTTACCCTCAAGCCGTGCTCCGCAGTTCTTGCAGAACTGGGCATCGTCGCTGTTAGTGGTACCGCAGGCCGCACAGCGCTGGTCTGCGAACGCAGACCCGGCAAGCAGAGACAGTACCAGCAGACCGAGGACGATCCGCATCGAGCTCAGGGACTTGAGGACGGTCATGTCAGAATTTGAACCCACACTTCGTGCAGAATCTTGCCTGCGGCTCCCGGCGTGCGCCGCACTTCGGGCACGTTGCTCGACCTGCTGACACGACGACCGTGACCCGCCCGGCAGTCTCCACGACTTCCCCTGCCCGGGGCCGGGTCGAAACGACTTTGCCGGTCGCGTGCGCATCAGAATGAATGGTCTCGACCGCCGGCTCCATTCCCAGGCGCCGCACGCGAGCTATCGCATCGTCTGCATCGACACCAATCAGGTCCGGGAACCCGGCGCTGCCTGAGCTGACTTGCAGCACCACGGCCGTCGACGGGCTGACCGTCTGCCCCTGCCCGGGATCCTGGCCCACGACGGTACCAGCCGGCAGGGTATCCGGTACCTCTTCGACAGCCACGCCGCCCACGTTCAGCCTCGCCAATCTTGACTCAGCCGCCGCGACCGGTATGCCCAACAGACCAGGCATGCGGCTCCCCCCAAGCATCTGTCCTCCCCGGAGAAAGAAGAACGCAGCCGCGGCCACGAGAAGTGCCGCCGGCACGACGAGAACGCCAAGCCTGAACCGGCGCCGCAGCTCCGGCTCAGCCGAACCCGTCGACTCAACCCACGGTGCTTCGCGTTCGGCCGCTTCCTGGCGAATTGAAACCGGTGCACCGACCGCCTGGATCAGGGCCGCGCGGAACTCGCTCGCTGTCTGGTACCGGCCTGCAGGGTTCTTACTGAGGGCCCTCAGGATGACACGCTCGAGCTCAGGCGAAATGTCTGAGTTGACCAGCCGCGGTGGGTCGGGCGGCCGGTTCACCTGCGCATCGATGCACTCGTGCCTGAGCTCACTCTCGAAGGGCAATCGACCCGTTGCCGCCTCGTACAGTGCAACACCCAGCGAGTATATGTCCGACCGGGCGTCCGCGACAGCCCCCTGGCAGCGCTCCGGTGCCATGTAGCGCACGTTGCCCAGCTTGCCCGCACCATAGCCGGTCAGCACGAATCGACCGTCCTGCCGGACAATGCGTGCGCTGGTGATGTCCCGGTGCAGCCGAGCATCCGCGTGTGCGCGCTCAAGGTCGTCAAGGACCTCGCCAAAGACACGGACGAGTTCAGTCGGGCCAAGCCGGCCCTCTGCCTCAAGCAGCGCCGTCAGGCTATCGCCTACGTCGGCTCCGGCTGTGTCAGCCTGAGCTGCGCTCTGATCGCTCGGTGTCGTCATTGCCGTATTTGAGGACCACGGTCCTCTAGTACCTCATTCTAACCACGTCGCCGAACTCCGCAAGGGCGGGCCCGCGTCATCTGAGGCCACCTGCTGGTGCGACCTGAACGGCCTGCTCCAGCAGGCCACGCGCAACCGGAGCGTACGGGGAATCCGGGAAAGCCATGATGAGCGCATCGAGCGCTTCCCGATATCGGACCACATCACCGAGGCCGTCGCGCAGGATGACTGCCTCCTCCAACATCACCCTGGGCCGCAGTTTGCCTTGCGCGAATCGCGCCCGGTAATCACCCAGAAGAACCAGCGCACCTCTGGGCCGGCCGGCCTTGCTGAGCGCGTCGGCACCGACCAGGTGGGCCAGTTCAGCCGTCACGTCCTCACCCGCCATCAGCCGGCGGGCCCGGTCGACCGCGTCATCATACTCTCCGACATCCAGTGCCTGCATCGCCTGAATCAGAGCCTCTGCCCTGTCAGTCGTGTCCGCGACAAGAGCCAACTCCAGGCCGTCATTCACCAGCGGACTCGTCGGGTGCCGGGCAGCGAGCAGACTGACGGATGCTCGCACCGAGTCAGGTTTGTGGCGGTACAGGTACAACCGCGCTGCCAGCAGAAGGAACCGGTCGCTGGAATCCCGGACCTGCTCCAGCCGCGCCGCCGCGTCGGCCAGCCGCCCCATCGCGACCTCGGCCGCAGCCAAGCCGTACAGCGCGTCGTCGCAGTCAGGCTGGCGTCGCAGGACGTCCGCAAACGCCTTCGCGGCTGCCGGGAAGTCGCGCCGAGCGAAGAGGTACAGGTTGCCCAATTCAAGCTTAGCCGTCGGCGTGTCCAGCCCGGCGAGGACGGCCGCCGCCTCATCGACTCGACCCATCTTCCGCAGCACCCGGGCATGGTCCGACTTCGCGTCCTGGCCGGCAAACACCAGCAGGGCTGCATCCAGCCGCTCCGCCGCCTCGCACTCATGACCGAATCGGTACAGCGACTGCGCGTCGGCACCGGCACGCATCACCCGAACAGCCTCCTCTGCCCTGGCATTGGCGAGATACACCTCGGCCTGCGCGCGCACCCGTTCCGGCTCCCATCGGATCCGGCCGCACTCGGCCAGCAACCGGCCCTGTGCAGCCCCGCGCGCAAGGGCAGAAAGCCACGGCAACAGCCCGGGTAACGCCGACCGGTTGCGGTTGACAATCCGCACGAGCTCGACTGCAGCCCGAACTGCATCGCCCCGACGTTCGTGCAGCGACAACAGCTGCTCGCTGTACGCAGAGCTGTCGCCGATTTGGGAACGCGCCCGCAGGTAGTAGTCGACCGCGGCCTCGCGCTCGCCCCCGTCTGCGAGAACCCCTGCGACGTCAGGCAACCGCGCCGGCCAGGTGCTGGCCAATCCCCGCGCCTCCGTCAGAGCCTCGGCAGTCCTCCGCATCGCCAGCAGGCCTTCGAGCAGACCAATCCGGTACTCCGGTACATCGGGTCGCCCGACTGCCAGTCTGCGGCTAGTTTGGACCAGCGAGTCCTGGTGTCCTGTTAGCAGAGCCACCCGCCTGAACCCGGTGTAGGCGGCGAAGTCGCCAGGGTTTCGCTCTACGGTCATGCGGTACTCGGTGAATGCGGCATCGAGCATCCCGGCCTGCTCGAGCATGCGTGCGCTCTGCGCGGTCTGCGCTCCGGCGAACGCCGAGACGAGCAGCAGCGCAGAAACAACTGCCCTGGTCATTGGTACAGCAACCGCTCGAAGTAGGCTCGAATCAGCGGTTCGTATTCGCCGGGGTATCCCTGCTTGAGCGCCCTGAGCAACTCCTCTCGCAGCATGCGGTCGCGCTCACCCCGGTCATCGGGCAGCTGCGGTCGCGCCCGAACCTCGAAAGGTCTTGCCGCCTCGCTCTCGCGCTCCTCCTTGTGTCCCCGCTGACGCAGGCTGCGCTGCGCGTCCAGCAAGTGAGAGAGTATGCTCTGCTGGCGCTCGATCAGCTCTCTGGTG
>JAWOHG010000309.1:0-23255 GCA_046485245.1 bacterium | reverse complement strand
TCATCGGGGTGCTGCACGACCAGGCCGAGGTGGCGCCCTATTCCGAGCTCTACCAGGGCGTGCGCGAGTCGGCCGGCGGGGAGAAGCAGTCGTGACGACGGAAATCCGACTGGCCGGTACCGGCGGGCAGGGAGTGATACTGGCCAGCGTCATTCTCGCCGAGGCGGCCGGAGTGCACGAGGGCCGGCAGGTCGTGCAGACCCAGAGCTACGGACCGGAGGCGCGGGGTGGTGCCTCGCGCGCCGACGTCATCATCTCGGACGCGCCGATACTCTTCCCCAAGAGCCGGCGGCTCGACCTTTTGGTCTGCCTGAGCCAGCAGGCCGCGGACAAGTACTTCGACGACCTCAAGCAGCGCGGCACCGCCATCACCGACAGCTTCTACGTCCGTTCCTGCCCGCGGGAGAACGCCATATGCCTGCCGCTGGCCGAGACCGCGCGGGCCGAGCTGGGGCGCGAGCTGTTCACCAACATCATCATGCTCGGCGCGGTGGCGCGGGTGTCGGGCGTGGTCAAGCTCTCCTCGCTCGAGCTGGCCGTGGCCAACCGGGCGCCGGCCAGCACGCTTGAGCTCAACCGCAAGGCGCTCGCCCTGGGCTGGACGCTGGCCGACCGGCATCTCGGGACCGGCCGCGTCGACGCCGGCACGGCTTGACCCTCGGCGGCGGCCGGCCTATATTGGCCGCGATGTCGTCGAACCAGCCCAGATTCGCCGCACAAACGTGAAGCCGAAGGACGCACCCGAACCGACCGTCGCCGGGCACATTCCCTCGATGCTCGAACCGCGGCTGTACGGCCGCGGCGTGGAGCGCGTCCGGATCATTCAGACCCACACGTCGTGGGTTTTTCTGACCGGCAACCACGCCTACAAGGTGAAAAAGCCGGTCAACTTCGGCTTCCTCGATTATACCACGCTGTCGGCCCGGCGGTTCTTCTGCACCGAGGAGTTCCGCCTCAACCGGTCGATAGCGCCGGACATCTACATCGGGGTCGTGCCGATAACCCTCGGCCGAGGAGGCCTGCGCATCGGGGGGCGGGGCCGGACTATCGACTACGCGCTGAAGATGCGCGAGCTGCCGCAGGACTGGCTGATGACCGAGCAGCTGCGCCGGGACCGCGTCACCTACGGCCACATCGACGAGATCGCGCGGCTCGTCGCCGAGTTTCACGCGCGCGCCGAGCGCGGGCGCCAGGTCGCCCAGTACGGCAGTTCCGAGATAATCAAGCTCAACTGGGACGAGAACTTCGCCCAGACGATGGACTTCCGGGGCCGGACCATCGCGCACAAGGCCTACGACGAACTGCGGCGGGCAATCGAGCGGTTCGTCGCGGCCAACCGCAGCCGGTTCCGGTACCGGCGCGAGGCCGGGTTCGTGCGGCGCTGCCACGGCGACCTGCACTCCAAGAACATCTTCGTGGACGACGGGGTGCACATCTTCGACTGCATCGAGTTCAACCCGCGGTTCTCCTGCTCGGACGTGGCGTCGGAGGTGGCGTTCTTCGTGATGGACCTGGAGTACGCGGGCCGGCACGACCTCGCCGGTTACTTCGTCGAGCGCTACCTCGCCTACACGCGCGACACCGGGATGCTGCGCCTGCTAGATTTCTACAAGTGCTACCGGGCCTATGTCCGGGGTAAGGTGACGAGTTTCAACCTCAACGACGCGGGCATCAGCGCGGCGGACAAGGCTCGCGCGCGCAAGACTGCCCGGAGCTACTTCGAGCTGTCGCTCACCTACGCGCGGCGGCTCGAGGCGAAGCCGTGGCTCGCGGTGATGATGGGGCTGCCGGGCACGGGCAAGACCTTCATCGCGCGGCGGCTGGCCGCGCTTACCGGCGCGTTCCACCTGCTGTCTGATTCCATCCGCAAGCAGCTTCTGGGGATACCGGTGACCGAGCGGCACTGGGACGGCTACAACAAGGGCATCTACCGCGGCAACATCGGCAAGAAGACCTACGACGAGATGTTCCGCCGCGCCGGCGTGTTCCTCGGCGCGGGGCAGAGCGTGATACTGGACGCGACCTTCCTGCACCCTGAGTCGCGCGAGCGGGCACGCGAAACGGCGCGGCGCGCGGGCGTCGGTGTGCGGTTCCTCCTGGCCGAGTGCCCGGAGCCGACGGTGCGTCGGCGGTTGGTGCGCCGCGAAATCGAACACTCGTTCTCCGACGCAAACGTCGAGGTGTACCTCGCGATGAAGCGCCGGTTCGCGCCGCCCCGGTCCGAGCGCGACGTGATGCGCATCAACACGCGCCAGCCCGCGGCGCAGCTGGTCAAGCGCATTGAGCGCGCACTACTTCATCTCTGACGCCCACGTCGGGGCCGGCATGCCCGAGGCCGAGCGCCGGCTCGTGCGGTTCATCGACACGATTGCCGGCCGGGCCGACTCGCTGTGCATACTCGGCGACCTGTTCGAGTTCTGGTTCGAGTACGGCCGGGTCATTCCCAAGCGCGGGTTCGCGGTGCTCGCGGCGCTGTCCAACCTGGCCCGGTCCGGCACGCGGCTGGTCTGGCTCAAGGGCAACCACGATTTCTGGTTCGGCGACTTCATCGAGCGCGAACTCGGCGGGGCGTGCGCGGCCGACCGGCTGGACGAGCGCATCGACGGCCGGCGCGTGTTCGCCTGCCACGGCGACGCGCTGGACCGGGGCCTGGTGACGTGGTTCTTCCGCTCGCTGATGCGCAGCCGGTTCAACGCGCAACTCTACTCGTTCCTGCACCCGGACCTCGGGGTGGCGCTGGCCGAATCGGTGGCGCGCCGCAGCCGCGGGCACGAGGCCGGGCCGGAACTGCGCCGGCGGCTGCGGGACGACGCGCTCGCGCGGCTGGACTCGGGCTACGACCTTGTCCTGATGGGTCACACCCACGAGCCCGAGATGGTCGAGCGGGGCGAGCGGGCCTACATCAACACCGGGGACTGGCTGACCCACTTCAGCTATTGCGTTGTCCGGGACGGCCGGCCGTCATTGGAGCGGTTCGAGCCGTGAGCGCCTGGCGCACGCTCACACGCGGCGCGTGGCACGGCGTGCGCGCGTTCCTCAAGCTGATGCTCATCGTCGGGCCGGTCTACACCCTGGTCCAGGTCCTGCGCTACACGCCGGTGCTCGCGGCGTTCGCGGGTTTCGCGGCGCCGGCGATGAAGTACTTCGGCCTGCCGGGTGAGGCGGCCATCGCGTTCATCCTCGGCAATTTCATCAACCTCTACGCCGGGCTCGGCGCCATCACGGCGCTGAAGCTGCCCGGGCCGCAACTCACCGTGCTGAGCCTGATGCTGCTGCTTTCGCACTCGCAACTGCTGGAGACGGCGGTGTTCTTCCAGATACGGGCCAAGTGGTGGCTTCTGTGGTTCATCCGGCTGGTGGTGTCGCTCTTGGCGGGCTGGGGCCTGGCCGCGCTCACCCTGCGGGGCGAGGCGGCCGCGGCCGGGGCAGAGGCCGCGGCAAAGCTGGCCGCGATGGCGCACAAGACCTGGCCCGGTGTCGGGCCGGCGGCGCGGGAATGGGGACTGGGGCTCTGGGACACGGGGCTGAAGATGCTTCTGGTACTGGTCGGCATCTTCATCGTGCTCGAGGTGTTCAAGCGCTACGGCCTGCTGGCAAAGATCCTTTCCGGCATCAACCGTGTGACGCGGTTCATCGGCCTCTCGCCTGAGGCCGGGATGCCGTGGCTGGCCGGCAACGTGTTCGGCATCGTGTTCGGCGCGGGCGTGATAACCGAGACGGTGCGCGAGGGCGGGCTGTCGCCCAAGCAGGTGACCCTGGTCGCGACCTTTCTCGCGCTGTGCCACGGCCTGTTCGAGGACACGGCGATATTCATCGTGCTCGGCGCGAACTTGTTCTGGATATCCGTGCCCAGGCTGGTCCTGGCCGTGATTGTCACCTGGGTTCTGAGCAAGGTGCTCAAGGAGAAGGCCCGGGGAGAGGCCGATGTCAGAGGCGAGATGTCAGATGGCAGAGGTCAGACGACACGGAGTGTCGCCCCGAGGCTTGGCGAGGGGTCGCCGGGGCGGACGAATGCAGAAGGCAAGGGGCGGAAGTGAACAGCGCGGAGGCGGAACGATGAACGAGAGTCGGGATGAGATGCGGCGGGTGCGGGCGGAGCTGAACGAGAAGGTACTGGCCTGCGGGCACCTGGGCATCAAACGTTTCTTTGCGCTCGACCACCAGGCCTATGAAGACGGCGCCCTGCCGGCTCGGACCAAGGAGCTGCTCGGCCTGTGCGCCTCGCTGGTCCTGCGCTGCGACGCCTGCGTCGGGTACCACATCGACCAGTGCCTCGAAGCCGGGGTGACGCGCGAGGAGATAGTCGACGCGCTCAATGTCGGCCTGGTTGTCGGCGGGTCAATAGTGATCCCGCACCTGCGCAAGGCGATAGCCTACCTCGAGCAGGCGCACAAGTAGCAGCGGCCCGGGCCCTGCCGGCCCGGCTCGTTCCCCCTTATCCTCGGCTAGAACTCGTCCGGAAAGGTTTCGTACTCGGTCAGACCCATGCGGTCCCGTTCGATCGCATAGCTCACCATCCACGCCGCCAGCTTGGGCGCCTCGGACTCGAACCCGGGCTGGTTTTCGATGGATGCGGACAGGTTCTCAAAGTCCTGGCGGACGGTCTCGACGACCGCCTGTTCGTCGGCGTCGATGCACACCCCGCTCTGTTCGAGCTGGAGCATCGCGCGCTCCCATACTACGCTTGACACAACCATTCCTTCCTTCCCTCCGCCTTTCGGCGGCCCCTAGAAGCTCTCGTAATCGGTCAGGCCGATGCGGTCACGCTCCAGCGCGTAGGTCACCATCCACGCGGCCAGCTTGGGGGCTTCATCTTCAAACCCCGGCTGGTCCTGGATGGGCGCTGCGAGGTTCTCGAAGTCCTGACGAACGGTCTCAAGTACCGTTTCCTCGTCGACGGCAATGCTCATGCCGTCCTCTTCGAGTTGGTGCATCGCACGCTGCCATGCAACGCTGATCATATCTGACATCTCGGACCTCCACCCCGCGGTTTAGGTCACCGCGCTAACTCACTGCTTTCAGAATCGCAGCACTTGGGCCAAGCCTGCCGGGCGAGGCAAACAAGCCCGACGGCCGAAGCCGTCTGTTTGCCAAAGTAACCCGGCACCCAAAGAGTGCCGCCTGTTTGTGCTGTGTCGCGCGCTATCCCTGAACCAGTCTCGACGGTCAGGTCAGGGTCAGGCCAGAAAGACAACCCATTACTCCTTGGTCAAGAAATTATGCCGCGTCCCGGCCCGACTGTCAACAGAAAATTGCCCACTTTTCGATCGCGGGCAGTGCCCGATGGCATTTGTGCACACGTTCACGCCCGGCCCAGGGCCTTGTCGACCTTGGAGCGCATCGGCTGGTCCTTGTCGCGGCGGTCGTCGACCTTGATGGTCGTGACCAGCCGGGCGCAGCCCATCGCGGCCAGGGCCTCGTGCATCGACTTGATGGTCAAGAAGATGCGGTCCCAGTCGCCCTGCAGGCAGGTTCCCATCGGCGTGACCTCGTACTCCAGGCCCGACGCTTTGATGACGTCGACCGCAGCCTGAACGTACCGGCTGACGCCTGTAGACCCGGTGCCGATGGGCACGATGCTGACCTCGACGATGGGCATCGCTACATGAACCTTTCGAACCGGTCCTTCTTGGCCTTGCACACCGGGCAGACCCCGGGCGGCTCGTCGCGGGCGCAGAGATAGCCGCAGACCTTGCAGCGCCAGACCGGGAAGGGCAAGGCAGAAGGGGCCGAGGGGTTGGGGGCGGGGGACGAGGGAGCGGAGTAGCCGTCGCGGGTGAACTTCTCGGGCCGGCGCTCGGGGATGGAGCCGTGGGGCTTCTTCCCGGCAATCCAGTCCTCGGTCACGTAGAGCGCGCAGTAGCAGGCGCCGTGCTCCTCGAGGTCGGCGTCGCGGTAGTCGCACGGGCAGATAAGGTCGAGGTCCTTTTGCTTCTCGCCGAACGCCAGCCGGCACGGGCACATCCAGTAGCCGTAGCGGCGTTCGTTCTCAAGCAGCCCCTCGACCAGGCTGAGCACGAACTCCCTGTCCGGGTTCAGCCGGTAACCGCCCGCCTCGGCCTCGCGCTTGAGCTTCTCCCGGGCCGCGTGAACCTCGGGCGTGAATTCCCGCGCCATCCTACGACTCGCAGATTTGGGTCAGCCGCTCCTCGTCGAAGCCAATGATGACCTCGTCGTCGACCTTGATGGTCGGGAACGAGGCGCGCGGGTTCAGCGCGCGGATCGCGTCCATCACCGCGGTGCGCTCGTCGCCGGTGAGCTGGTCCACGAACACGTACTCGAACTCGACGTCGTTCTGCTCGAGCATTTCCTTGGTCTTGCGGCACCAGCCGCAGGTCGAGAGCGCGTAGACGAAAATCTTGTGCTTGTTCTTCTTGCCGGGCACTCTGGTTGCGGTCATCAGCGGTTCCTCCTTGATTGGTCGTTCTGCCCGCGGCCGCAGTCGGGGCAGGCCGCGGCGTCCCGCGGCAGCGGCTTGCCGCACTTCTCGCAGCGGCGCACGGTCACGCTGCACGGGGTGCAGATTTCGCTTGGCTTGTCGTCGGTCCCGTCGCAGTAGGGACAGCGGCAGTTGCCGGACTGGTCGCGGCTCATCGCGCCTCCTTGGCCCCGGAACGGTATGCCTCGATCGCCTTGTGCAGGGCGTCGGCGCCGAGGTTGGAGCAGTGCAGCTTGTTCGGGGGCAGGCCGCCGAGCTCCTTGGCGACGTCGGCATTGGTTATCAGCATCGCCTCGTCGAGGGACTTGCCGATGGCCATCTCGCTGACCATCGACGACACGGCGATGGCGGCGCCGCAGCCGAACGTCTTGAACTTCACGTCGGCGAGCCGGCCGTCGACGACCTTGATGTAGAACGTCATCATGTCGCCGCAGACCGGGTTGCCGATTTCGCCCACGCCGTCGGCGCCTTCGATCTCGCCGACGTTGCGCGGGTTGCGGAAATGCTCCATTACCTTCTCGGAGTACATCAGCTCTCCTCTGGTTCGTGGTGGTGGTCGTCTTCACAGGACTCTCCCGGCCGGGCCGCGTACGGGTCCTCGCCCTTCAGGAATTTCGCATGCAGCGGCGACATCGCGCGCAGCCGCTTGATGACCGGCGGCAGCCGGTCGAGGAACAGGTCCACGTCGGCGTCGGTCGACGCTCGCCCCAGCGTCAGCACGAGCGAGGTCTGGGCCAGGGAGTGGGGCAGGCCCATCGCCAGAAGCACGTGCGAGGCCTTCAGTGTCTTGGCGGTGCAGGACGAGCCCGACGCCGCGCTGATGCCCTCGTCGTCGAGGAACAGAAGCATCCCCTCGCCCTCCACGAACTCGACGCATACCGACAGGTGGCCCGGGATGCGCTGCTCGGCCGAGCCGGTGAACACCAGCCGCTCGATCTTCGTCGGCAGCTCCACGCGGATGCGCCGGGCGAGCCGGGACATCTGCTCGCCCCAGGCGCCGACATTGGCCCGGGCGACTTCGGCTGCCGCGCCGAACCCGGCAATCGCGGCCACGTCCTCGGTGCCGGCGCGGCGGTTCTTCTCCTGAGTGCCGCCTTCGACCAGCGGCTGGATGCGCACACCGCGCCTGAGGTACAGCGCGGCCGCGCCGCGCGGGCCGTAGGTCGACTGGGCCGGGAACGAATACGCGCCCACGCCCAGCGCTGCTACGTCGACCGGGATGCGGCCGATTGCGGCACAGCCGTCCGAGTGAAAAGGCACCTTGCGCTCGCGGGCGATAGCGGCCAGGGCCGCGATGTCCTGCAGGGTGCCGACCTCGTAGTTCGCGTGCATCACCGACACCAATATGGTGTCGGGCCGAATCGCCGCCGCCAGCACGTCAGGATGGACAACCCCGTCGCGGTTGACCGGCAGTTCGGTCACTTCAAATCCCAGCTTCTTGAGCGAGCGCACCGGTTCGAGCACCGAGAAATGCTCGATGGCGGAAGTGACAATATGCCTGCCCTTGTCCATCCGGGAAAGGGCAAAGCCCTTGATTGCGTGGTTGTTCGCCTCGGAGCCCGAGGCGGCGAACACGATCTCCTCTGGATTCGAGTTGACCAGCGCCGCCACCTGCTCGCGCGCGCGGTCCAGTGCTGCCTTGGGACGCTCGCCGAGCGAATGCAGGCTTGAAGGGTTGCCGTATTCGGCGTCGAGGAACAGAAGCATCGCGGCCCGCGCCTCGGGCAGAAGCGGGGCGGCTGCGGCGTGGTCGAAGTTCACTCGTGCCATAATGGTAAGACCGGCTCAGGAGAGCTTTGGGTTCTGTCTGGCGTAGTGTAACGACCGGGCGCGGCGAGTCAAACCGGGGCGGGCGGTTTGACTTGGGCGTGGGGTGATGTAAATTGGTCCTGAGTCCGCAGGAGTCCTTGCCGGCCGCGGGCGACACGGCTGCGCGCGGCCGCTATACCGGAGGTTGCCAATGTCGAAGTTTGAAGAAATCTGCCAGGCCTTCGTGGCCGCGAAGCGCACCCACTTCGAGGAACGCGACGCCTGCTGCGCCACCGCGACCCACCTGGCCGAGTCGTTCCGCAATTACCTCGAGTCACCGAGCTATCATCTCGTATTCATGCCCCGCAGCCGCGAGGGTAGCTCGGTCAAAGCGCGCACGGCCAAGGAATCGGTGTGGTACGATCACGACGGCTGGCACTTCATGTTGGGCCTGAGCATCGTGGATGCCGGCGACGGCCCGCGACACGAGACCGGGCCCGAGCTGATGGTGGCCGAGCTGGTCCTGCGCAAGTCCGAGGCCGGGTTCGACGTGAGCCTGAACGGCTGGCCCGACAAGTTCAGCGTCCCGGCTGACGCCAACCCCGAAGCCTGCGCCCCGCTGTTCGACTTCACGGCACAGCGGATGATCGACGTCTACCGCCAGCCGCACATGCGGTTCCTCGAGGGCGGACAGGAATCCCAGCGCGTGCTGGGACGGAAGTAGGCCCGGGCTCGCTGACGGCCGGGTCAATCTTCGATCTCCGATTGCCGATTTTCGATTTCTTCCTCGGACGTTCTGACATCTGGCCTATGGTTCTTGACTTGGTTCGCCGCCTTCGGCCATACCCTGGCCCCTGACCCCCGAAACCTGACCTCCCGCGGCTTCCTGCGCTGCCTCCAGTGCCGCCTGCAGAGCCGCTTGCAGAGCCAACTGCCGGGCCACAGCGCCGGCACACCCTGTGGCCGCAGTGCCGACTCAGGGCCGCGCGAACAGCGCGGCGCAGGGCGGGGCCCAGCGCGGAACCCCGACCGCAATCACGGGCGCAGCCCAAACCCCGGCCGCGGCCTTGGCCGGGCTATAGACCAAGCCTGATTCGGCGTACTGCGTGACGCGTCAGGCGTGATGCCGGGCCACGAGCAGGGCGGCCCAGGGGGCGGGGGAGTCAATTTCGCCTCCGGCGATGCAACCCACGGCCCTGAAGGCACTTGGGCCGAAAGACCGACTCGCGACCTTGTATAGGATATCCTACACACCCGGTCCCGCGCCGTTCGGCGCTGACGGCCAACAACCTACGGCTTCCGGCACCGCGAGCGCAGCGTGGTGGTCTTGCGGGTGAGACTGCCTCGTCTGCCAAAAGGTCCTTCGATTCGCTGCGCTCACTCAGGACGACCGCCGTCGGCGGTCGCTTTTGACTTGATCCGCTCGGCCTGTCGACCACTTCTTCATCCTGCTCGCTGCTTCCGCAGTTTGACTGCACTTGTGTCAGGCCTATCCTGTCGCCTGTGAGCAGAACCTTGGGCTATGGTCAGACTGCGGCCACGGACAAGTCCATCGACGCGCTGGTGGATGATTGGATCGGCATCGGAAAGTGCCGTCCGATGGTACAACTCTTCGGCCTGACCGACGGCGGTCCCGAAGTGCCTCGGCGGCTGAGAGCGAAAGCTGTCAGCGCGTGCGGCGTGGTCGGTCGGATGCCACAAAGGGCTCGGGAGAGGCGGCGAGGCGGGCGACGACGAGCTGGTTGAGGCTGACGCCTTCGCGTTCGGATTCACCGGCGAGCCGGGCGTGGAGTTCGCGCGGCATCCGGACCACGAACCGGCCCGAGTAGCGCCGGGATTCGCGCGGCTCGGGGATGGGTTGGCCCGAGGCGAGGGCGTCTTCGAGCCACAGTTCGCGCGCCTCGGTGACGTTGCGCATCACCTCGTCGATGGTCTCGCCCTGGGTGACGCAGCCGGGCAGGTCGGGCACGGTGGCGACGTAGCCGCCTTCTTCGCACTCGACAAGCTGGACAGGGTAGCGCCGGCCCAGCCGGCGCAGGTGGGCGTGGTCAGTCTTGCGTTTCACGGTCGGTCTCCAATCCGAGCAGCTTGATTGCCTCGGCGATGTATGCCTTCTTGAGTTCCTTCACGTTCAGCGGCACGGTCAGGCGGCGCAGGCCGTCCGAGCAGGTGCAGTGGGAGCCGCGCGTGCGCGTGGGCCGCAGGCCGTAGAGGGCGAGCAGCGCAATGAGTTCTTCGGGACGCATGTCCGACGGCCGGCTGAGCAGGCGTCGGGTCAGTTTGTCCTTGCGGCTCACGGGATGATGATACTGCCGGCAGTATCAGGAGTCAAGATGGGTCAGGAGTGAGCGGTGGTCGAAGAGCCACGTCAGACCAAGTCAAAAGCCAAAGGCCAAGCCCGCGGGTCGGAGTGGCCAATGACGAAGCCCGAATGACGAGTGACGAAACGGGACACGAAGAGAACAAGCCAGAAGGCACATCTCAAAGCATCCGAGGGAGAGAGCTGACATCGGCAATCGGAGATCGGAGATTGGCCCGGCCGGAGGCCGGGCCGTTTACATCCGCTCGACGGTCTCGATACCCAACAGGCCGAGGCCGTGGCGGATGACCGAGCCGGTCATTTCAACCAGGTACAACCGGGCGCGGAGCAGGTCCGGGGTTTCTGAGCGCAGGACCGGCACCTTGTCGTAGAAGGCCGAGAAGTCGCGGGCCAGGCGGTAGACCCGGCTCGCGATGCGGTGCGGTTCGTATGACTCGGCCGCGCCGGCGATGGTCTCGGGGTAGCGGGCGATGGTGCGGAGGAGGGAGAGCTCCTCCGGCGTCGTCAGAAGCGACGCCAGAGAGGGGTCGAGAGATCGAGAGATCGAGGGGTCGAGTGGGGCTGAGGCTTTGCGGAGGATGGAGTGGGTGCGGGTGTAGGCATACTGGAGGTAGGGCGCGGAGTCGCCTTCGAGCGCGAGCATCTTGTCCCAGTCGAACACGACTTCCTTGATGCGGGTCTGGGACAGGTCGGCGTACTTGATGGCGCCGATGCCGACGATGCGGGCGATGTGCTCTTTGTCCTCGGCCGACAGGTCACGCTCGGCCACGACCGCCTCGGCGCGGCTGACGGCCTCGCGGATGACGTCTTCGAGCAGGATGACGCGGCCTTCGCGCGTGGACATCCGGCCGCCGGGCAGGCGGATGAGCCCGAAGTTGACGTGGACGCAGGGCACGTCGTGGCCGAGGAGCTTCATACCGGCGTTGAACTGCTTGAAGTAGAGCTGCTGTTCGTTGCCGACGACGTAGAGAATCTTCTCGGGATGCCAGGTCTCGATGCGGTGCTCGGCCGTGGCGATTTCCCGCGTGGCGTAGAGGCTGGTGCCGTCCGATTTCTGCAGGATGAGCGGCACGTCGATGCCGGCCGAGTCGAGCGGGATGGCGATTACGGTCTCGTCCGCGCTCACCGCCTCGTCGCCGCCGATTGGCGCGGGCGGTCTCTCGTGGCGGGCGACGCCGGACGCAAGGGCTCTATGGACAATGCCCTCGAGCCGGTCGGAGTAGAAGCTCTCGCCGAGCTGCTGGTCGAATTTCACGCCGAGCAGCTCGTAGATGCGGCCGAACTCGGCACGGCTGAAGGCGACGAATTCCTCCCAGCGGGCCCGGGCCGAGCGGTCGCCGGTCTCCAGCTTGCGGAAGTGAGCGCGCGCGGCCGGTTCGAGCTCAGGGTCGGTCTTGGCCTCTTCGTGGAACCGGACGTAGAGCGAAAGCAGGTGACCGGTCGGGTTAGTCTTGAGGTCGGCCTCGCTGCCCCACCGCTCGAAGGCGCACAGCAGCTTGCCGAACTGGGTGCCCCAGTCGCCGAGGTGGTTGTCGCCGATGACCCGGTACCCGAGGCACTGGAGGATGCTCTTCAGGGCCTGGCCGATGACGGTGGAGCGGAGGTGGCCGACCGAGAACGGCTTGGCGATGTTGGGCGAGGAGTAGTCGATGACCACGGTGCGGCCTGACCCGATGTCGGATGTACCGTAGGCCAGAGGAGCCCGGCCGAAGTCTGAGCAGACCGCGGCCGCGAACCTGGCCGGGTCGAAGCGGAAGTTGAGGTAGCCCTTGAGCGGGGAGGCCGAGACGAAGTCGGTGCCGGTGAGGTCTAGCTCTGAAGCCAGTTCGGCGGCGAGTTCGCCCGGGTTGCGGCCCCGCTCTTTGGCGGTCTTGAACAGGGGCAGGGCGAGGTCGGCCGCGATGTCGCCCTCGGCGTCGCGGATCTCGCCCGGCGCGACTGCGATGCCGTGCCGGCCGAGCAGTTCGGCCAGGAGCCGGCGGGAGCGGGGCAGGAGGTAGCCGGTCAAGGTGGGGCGGCTACTCGTTTTCGCGGATGACCCGGACGACTTCCTCGGGCGATTCCGCCTTGTTGAGGGCCGCGCGAACGTCTTCGCGGCGCAGGAGCTTGGACAGCCGCGCCAGGGTCACGATGTAGTCGGTCTTCTGCTGTTCGGGCGCGGCGATGAGGAACACCAGGTGCGAGAGCTTGCCGTCGAGGCTGGAGAAGTCGACGCCCTCCTCGGACCGGCCGAAGGCCAGCACGATGCGCGCGACCGCGGTGGTGCGCGCGTGGGGTATCGCGACGCCGAGCCCGATGCCCGTGCTCTCGAGGTTCTCGCGCCGCACGATGGCGGCGAAGAACTCCTCGGGGTTGGTGATCGCGCCGGACTCGACCAGCGGCTTCACCAGTTCGTTGATAACACCGAGCTTCTCCTTGGCGTCGAGTTCGAGGATGATCGCTTCGGCGGCGAGAAGCTCCGATATCTTTGCCATCACGTCTCCTTTACCGGACGAACACTACCGGCCGTTCGCCCTGTCGGATGAGGTCGCCTGCGGGCAGCCGGCTGTCCGACGCGACCACGATGAGTTCGACCTCGTAACTGGCGGCGAGCTGGAGCAGGCGGGGCAGGGGCTTGCCCTGGTCCAGCAGCAGGGAGATGCGCACGTCGGACTGGAACGCATCGTCCTCGATTTCGTAGAGCTGTTCCCAGGCCTTCTCTTCGACCTCGGGCGGCGGGCCGTGGCCGCGCGGGCCGCCGCGGGCATCCAGGACCGCGACCGCGAACACCCGGCACGACAGCTTGCGCGCGAGGCCGAGGGCCCAGGCCGCGGCGCCCGGCGCGCCGGGGGTGTCTTCGACGTAGAGCAGCAGTTTGTCAATCATGGCTATTTCCCCACACAGAAACGGACAAAGACCTCATCGAGAATATCGGTTCGGGAAGGCAGAGCATCGACCTGAGCCAGCATAGCCGATGCCTGGCGGATATCAAGCGCGGCCGAGTCGAGCCCGGGCGAGCCCTTGGCCGCGGCCAGGCTGTCCCGGGCCGAGGCGAAGGCGCGCAGGTGGCGCTCGACCGTGGTCAGCGCGCCGGCTGCGCGGGGCGCGGTCCAGCCGAGGATGCGGCGGCGCACGGCCGCGACGCCCCGGCCGGTGCGACACGACACGCGCAGGGCCGGGCCGGGCAGGGCGGCAGCGTCGAGCCGGGCCGGGAGGTCGGACTTGTTGGTGACCAACAGGCAGGGCCGGCCGGCGCAGGATGCGAGCACGGCGCGGTCGGCCGGGCCGGCCGGGCGCGAGGCGTCGAACACGGCAATGAGCGCGTCGGCTTCGTCGATGGCGCGGGTGGTCTGGCCGGCGGCGGCGCGAGAAAGGCGCGTGCGGCAGCGGGCCGGCACGCCGGCCGTGTCGGTGAGGCGAATCGCGGTCTCGCCGCAAAGGAGCGTGGCTTCGACCCGGTCCCGGGTGGTGCCGGGTCGGCGGTCGACGATGGCGCGCTCGGTCGCGAGCAGGGCGTTGAACAGGCTGGATTTGCCGACGTTGGCCCGGCCGATGATGGCGACCGACAGGCCGCGTTCGAGCCGCCGGGCCGCCGTACCGTCGGCGACGGCGCGGTCCAGCTCGGCCACCAGCCGCGCGATGCGGCGCTCAGCCGTTCCGGGCGCGGGCGAGTTTTCATCCTCGAACCCGATGCGGTATTCGTGCTCGGCCAGCAGCGCGTCGAGTTCGCGGCGGAGCCGCGCGGCGAACCGGGACACCGCGCCGCCGTAGGCGCGCAGGGCGCGGCGCCGGGCTTCGGTCGTGCGGGCGGCAGTCAGTTCGAGCGCGGCCTCGGCCTGGGACAGCGTGAGCTTGCCCGAGAGAACGGCGCGGCGGGTGAATTCGCCGGGCGCGGCCGGCCGGCAGCCGAGCCGCCCGAACTCGTCGAGCGCGGCGCGGGCAAGAGCCGGGCCGCCGTGGCAGGAGACTTCGGCCAGCTCTTCGCCGGTGTAGGAGTGCGGGGCGCGGAATACGGCGAGCAGGACCTGGTCGAGGGTTTCGCCCCGGGCGCGCAGCCAGCGCGGGCGCACCGTGCCCGAGGCCTGGCGCGATGGACGGGGCGGGCGGAAGCAGCGGTCGAGGATGCGCAGGGTGCGCGGGCCGGACAGGCGGATGACGGCGATGCCGCCGGTGCCTTCGGGCGTGGCCAGGGCGCAGATGGTGTCGCGGGGCGCGGGCCGCTTCACGGCCGGGCCTTCACCGGACAAGGCTGATTATGACGTTGCGGCGGCTGCCGTCGCCGACTGCGTGGAGTCGGACGTCGGGCTCATCGCTGAGCGCTTCGCGCACGGTCGCGGTCTCTTTCTCGGTGAGCTCGTCGAGGAGCATCTCGCGGCCGGTCTCGCGCACGATGCGCGCGACCGCCCGGGCTTTGGTGACGATGAACTGCTCGCGACGCTGGTTGTAGCCGGCGACGTCGACCGTGATGTCGGTGACGTGGGCGTAGCGCTTGGCGACGATGAGCCGGGTCAGGTGCTGGATGGCCTTGAGCGTGGCGCCGTGCCGGCCGATGAGCAGGCCGGAAGACTGGCGGGCGCGGATGTTGACGGCGAAGCCGTTGGCGACGGAGCTGACCTCGGCGCGGCCACGAAGGCCGATGTGGTCAAGCAGGGTCTGGACCGTGTCGCGGACGAGTTCCTTCTCGTCGCCGGGCGCGGCCGCGGGCGGGGCCTCGGGCGGCCTTACTTCGGGCCGGGTATCGCTTCGGTCGCTTCGCTCCTGCCTTTCGTCTTCCACAACGAACCTCCTTTGATGCCGATGAGGCTCTCCACAATCGAGAGAATGTTGTACATGAACCAGTAGAGCTGCAGCCCGCTGGGCATGTTGAGGAAAATCAGCGTGATGAAGACCGGGAAGATTATCGTCATCGCCCAGTTGCGCTTGTCGGCCGAGGTGATGAGGTTCTGGGCGATGAACGAGACGCCCATCAGCACGGGCAGGGCGCCGAACGCCGCGCCGCCGATGAACGGCAGGCCGGCCGGGAGGTGGCCGAACAGCGCGTCGGGCTGGGACAGGTCCTTGAGCCAGAGCACGAACTCGGCCCCGCGCAGCTCGATCATGTTGCGCAGGACCGCGTAGAGCGCCCAGAATATCGGCAGCTGGACTACGAGGGGCAGGCAGCCGGACAAGGGGTTGATCTTGTACAGCTTGTAGAGCTGCATCGTCTCGGCGTTGAGCTTTTGGGCGTCGCCCTTGTACCGGGTCTTGAGTTCGTTGAGCTTGGGCTGGAGCAGTTGCATCTGGCGCATCTGGCGGGTCTGGGTGCGCGTCAGCGGATAGAACGCCGCCTTCATCAGGATGGAGAAGACGACGATGGCCCAGCCCCAGTTGCGCAGAACGCTGAACAGCGCATTCAGCAGCCAGAGCATGCCGAGCGCTATCGGTCGGGTCCAGCCCAGTCCGATGACGTTCTCGAAGCCCAGCTTGTACGAGCGCAGCAGGTTGTACTCGAGCGGGGCGAGGAACAGCCGGTACCGGGAGTCGGCCGGGGCGCGGCGCACGACCGCGGCGCAGCCGACCCGTTGGTCGGGCAGGGCCGCGGCACAGGCGGAGTCGAGCACCAGCCCGTCGGCGACGACCGCGGCGAGGAAGTACTTGGACTTCAGGCCGAACCAGGTCAGCGAATCGGCCGCGGCATCGGGCTTCTTGAGCTTGCCGGCCTGGATTTGGCGCAGCTTCTTGCCGTTATGGGCGTAGTAATGGTAGTGGGTCAGCGCTTCCTTCGGGTCTTTCTCGGTGAGGGCGAGGCCGGCCGACAGGTCGTGCTCAAGCCCGACTTCGCCGGTCACTGTGACACGCTCGGCTATTTCGTAGCCCGCGCCGAGCACGCAGGTGCGCGACACCGAGGCGCCGCCGTCGGTCCACGTGAAGGTGACCGAGGTGTCGTCGCCGGTCGCGACCGTGGCGAGGCGGTCGGGCGCCACATGACCCGTGGCGGTGATGACGCCGAGACCGAAGAGCGTCAGGCCGTCCGGCACGAGCTCGGCCGAGTACCGCTTGAGGTAGGCGGACCGGATTGCGCCGCCGAGGGAGGTGAACTCGAGCCGCAGGAGGTCGTTTTCGAGCACGAGCGTGGTCTCGGGCAGGATTTCGGCCGGGGCCGCGGCGAGCGCGGGCCGGACCGTGTCGGGTTCGGGCGCGGGACGGGCGGTATCGACCGGGGCGGCCGTCTCAGCCGCAGCGACCGGGGCGGGGACAGTGGGTTTCGGCTTGGGCCGGAACAGCATCTGCCAGCCGATGAGAATGACGATGATCAGCGCGAACCCGATGACTGTGCGAAGCGTGTCGGTCTTCATTGGTCTCCGTGGACGGGCGTTGAAGCTTGTCGGTGAATCTCGGGCACCGGGTCGCACCCGCCCGGCGCGAACGGGTGGCAGCGCAGCAGGCGGCGCAGGGCCAGCCAGGAGCCGGCGAGGGCGCCGTGGCGGCGCAGGGCCTCGAGCGCGTAGTTCGAGCAGGACGGCTGGAACCGGCAGGCCGGGGGCAGCACCGTGCCGAGCGTGAGCTGGTAGGCCCGGACGAGCAGGCTAAGCAGCCGGGCAGCCATCACGCACCTTGCGGCCGATGGCCGCGGTCAGCTCGAGCAGTTCTGAGAATGCCAGGCGGGCGGCCTGCGGCGATACCTGCAGGGCGCAGTCGCACCGGGGTGGGAACCAGTCCTTGTTGCGCCGGTAGATTTCGCGCAGGCGCCGCTTGAGGCGGTTGCGCGTGACCGCGCCACGCACGCCGCGCGGTATGAGGAAGGCGATGCGGCGGGTGGCTGCGGCGGTTGTCGGGGCGACCGGGTCAGGCGGCCGGGGGCTGAAGCGGAGGTAGAGTGCGGCTCCGCCGATGCGCCGACCGGACATTACCCGGTTGACGTCGGCGCGGTGCCGCAGGACTTCGCTCCGCTTCAGGGTTTCGGCCATTCATACACTCAGGCGCTTGCGGCCTTTCGCCCGGCGGCGCCGGATGGTGTCGCGGCCCCCGTGGGTCTGCATCCGGGCGCGGAAGCCGTGCGTGCGCTTGCGGCTGATTCTGGATGGTTGATATGTCCTCTTGGGCATTTGGTTACCTCTCGGGGATTATAGGAGCGTGCCCGGGAGTGTCAAGAAAAGTGGGTCAAGCCCCGCGGCCGAGGAGGCGATGTCAGATTTGAGATTCGAGATGTGAGAGGTCAGATGTGTCCTGCCGTAAGCCGAGAGCTGTAAGCTGTGAGCTGCCGGGCGTGAGCCGGCCCGGCGTTGGGGTGCGGGGCTGATTTGACCGGTTTGCCTGCGTTTCTATACTCGGGCAATGGTCGACTACGAGCAGGCGCGGCGGCGGATGGTCGAGGAGCAGATTGTCGAGCGCGGCGTGCGCGACCCGCGGGTGCTGGCCGCGATGCGGACCGTGCCCCGGCACCTGTTCATGCCCGAGGCGCACCGCCACCACGCGTACGAGGACCACCCCTTGCCCATCGGCGACGGCCAGACCATTTCCCAGCCCTACATCGTCGCGGCGATGACCGAGGCGCTGGACGTCGGCCCGAATCACCGGGTGCTGGAAATCGGCACCGGGTCAGGCTACCAGGCCGCGATACTGTGCGCGCTCGCCCGGGTGGTGTACACGGTGGAGGTCATCGAGCGGCTGTCGGTCGCGGCGCGGCGCGTGCTGGCTTCGCTCGGGGTCGGCAACGCCCGGTTCCGGGTCGGCGACGGCCACGCGGGCTGGCCCGAGCAGGCGCCGTTCGACCGCGTGATGGTGACCGCCGGGGCCGACGTGATGCCGCTGGGCCTGGTCAGCCAGCTTGCCGATGGGGGCAAGATTGTCGTGCCCGTGGAGAACTCGGGCAGTCAGGCCCTGACCCTGGGCGTGAAGCACGGGTCCCGGCTGGTCCAGCGGCCGCTGATGGCGGTGGCCTTCGTGCCTTTTGTCCGGCCGGGGGGCGAACGGGCGTGAGCGAGTCGCTGTTGACTGGCCGCGGTTTTGTCCTAAGATGTCAATGTATTGAACGGTCGCGGTGCCTGTTCGCTGCCGGCGGCCGCAGACAATTTGGCAGAAAGAAGTCAGATCGGGGCGTAGCGCAGTTGGCTAGCGCGCTTGGTTCGGGACCAAGAGGTCGCTGGTTCAAATCCAGTCGCCCCGATTTGCTTTTGCCCGAACGAGCATGGGGAGGCGCCTGATGCAGGAGTGGCAGTTGCCGCCGGTCCTGTTCTCGGCCGAAGCGGTCGGCAAGCGGGTCCGGGAAATGGCCGAGCAGATTTCCGCCGACTACGCGGGCCGAGAGCTCCTGGTCGTCGGCATCCTCAAGGGCTCGTGGATCTTTCTCGCCGACCTGGTCCGCCAACTCAGCATCCCGGCCTACATCGATTTCATGACCGTGTCGAGCTACGGCGCCAGCACTAAGACGTCGGGCGTGGTGAAGATAGTACTCGATCTGAAGTGTCCGCTGGAGAACCGCGACGTGCTGGTGGTCGAGGACATCCTCGATTCCGGGCTGACCCTCAAGTACATCCTGGAGGGCCTGAGACTGCGCAAGCCGCGCAGCTTGAAGGTGGCGGTGCTGATGGACAAGCCGGCGCGGCGGAGGGTGAGCATCGAGGCCGACTACGTCGGCTTCACCGTGCCGGACAAGTTCGTGGTCGGCTACGGCGCGGACCACGCCGAACGGTTTCGCAACCTGCCCTACATCGGTTATGTCGAGCCGCCGGCCGGGGAGGCGAGGTGAAGCCCTCGAACCACTCGGCCGAGGCACGACTGCTGGCCGTGGCGCGCGGCGAGGAACCGGCCGACCTGTTGCTTTGCGGCGGGCAGGTCGTCAACGTGTTCACCGGCGAGGTGAGCCGGGCCGACGTGGCGGTTTGCGGCGAGCGGGTTGCCGGGGTCGGGCACGGCTACACCAAGGCGCGTGAGAAGGTCGACGTGACCGGGATGTACGTCGCGCCGGGGTTCATCGACGGCCACGTCCACGTCGAGAGCTCGCTGCTCGCGGTGCACGACTTCGCGCGGCTCGTCCTCGCGCACGGCACGACCGCGGTGGTTTGCGACCCCCACGAAATCGCCAACGTGCTGGGCCTTGCCGGCGTGCGCTACCTGCTCAAGGCGAGCGCCGGCCTGCCGCTGGACCTGTTCGTGATGGCGCCGTCCTGCGTGCCTTCGACCGAGATGGAGAGCTCGGGGGCGCGCATCGGCGCCGCCGAGGTGAAGAGCCTGCTCAAGCTCGACCGGGTCATCGGGCTGGCCGAGGTGATGAACTACCCCGGCGTGGTGTTCGGCGACCGGGAGGTGATGGCAAAGATAGCGGCGGCACGCGCGCTGGGCCGGCCGGTCGACGGCCACGCGCCGGGCGTGGTCGGGCAGCTACTGCAGGCTTACGTCGCGGCCGGGGTCGGGTCGGACCACGAGTGCGTCGGTCCGCAGGAGGCGGCGGAGAAACTGCGCGCCGGGATGCGGCTGATGGTGCGCGAGGGCTCGGCCGCGCGCAACCTCTCGGCCCTGCTGCCCGCGGTGAACGATTTCAACCGCCACCGCTGCATGTTCGTAACCGACGACCGGCACCCCGAGGATTTGCTGCGCTCCGGCCACATCGACGCGGTGCTGCGCAAGGCCGAGGTGCAGGGAATGCACCCGGTGGCGGCGATCCAGATGGTCACCATCAACCCGGCGACGTATTTCGGGCTCACCGACCGCGGCGCGGTCGCGCCGGGTTATCGCGCCGACCTGGTCGTCATCGGCGACCTGCCGCGGTTCAACGCCAGGCTCGTGTTCAAGAACGGCCGGCTGGTGGCGCGCGACCGGGAGGTGCTCGTCAAGCTGGCCGCGTTTAAGGATAAGAGCGTCACCGGCACGGTCCGCATCAAGCCGCTCACCGTGCGCAGTTTCGCCATCAAGGCCGAGGGCGAGCTGTGCCGGGCCATCCGGCTGGTGCCGGACCAGATCATCACTGAATCGTACCGGGTCCAGCCCACGGTCGAGAAGGGCTGGGTCATGGCCGACCCGGAACGCGACCTGCTGAAACTGGCGGTCGTCGAGCGGCACAAGCGCACCGGCCGAGTCGGCCTGGGCCTGGTCTCCGGCTTCGGCCTGAAGAAGGGCGCGCTGGGCACGAGCGTGGCGCACGACTCGCACAATCTCATCATCGTGGGCACCAACGACGCGGACATGCTCAAAGCCGCGCGGGAACTGGCGCGGATGGGCGGCGGCTACGTCGCGGTGGCGGGCGGCAAGGTGTCGGCGAAGCTCGCACTGCCGATTGCCGGGTTGATGTCGGATGCGCCGGCCGAGAAGGTCGTCGAGGACCTGTCCCGGCTGCTGGACAAGGCGCACGTCTGGGGTTCGCGCCTGCACAACCCGTTCATCACCCTGTCGTTCCTCGCCCTGCCGGTTATCCCCGAGCTGAAGCTCACTGACCGCGGACTCGTCGACGTTGCGAAGTTCGAGCGGGTAAGCCTGTTCTTTGAGGACTAGACCGCACGTCGGGGTCATCGGAGCGGGCGAGTGCGACGATGCGCTCGCGGGCCTGGCCGAGGAAGTCGGGCGGCGCATCGCCGAGGCCGGGGCGGTGCTCGTCTGCGGCGGGGCGGGCGGCGTGATGGCGGCGGCCTGCCGCGGCGCGAAGTCCGCGGGCGGCCTGACGGTCGGTATCCTGCCCGGGCAGGACCGAGCCGAAGCCAATCCATTTGTCGACATCGCCGTCGCGACCGGCATCAACGAAGCCCGGAACCTCGCCATCATCCGGACTGCCGACGTGCTGGTTGCAGTCGGCGGTTCCTACGGTACACTCTCCGAAATCGGGTTCGCGCTGAAGGCGGGGAAACGCGTTGTCGGACTCAAGACCTGGGACATCGAGGGAATTGAGCAGGCAGATTCGCCCGGGGCGGCGGTCGAGTTCGCGCTCGGGCATTGACGGTCAGCACACAACACTACTAGAGGAGGCTTGATGGCCAAGCAGTACCAGAACTTCATCAACGGCAAGTTTGTCCCGGCGAAGTCGGGCAAAACCTACGAGAACCGCAACCCGGCCGATACGACCGACCTCGTCGGTCGTTTCCCGGCCTCGGGCCCGGAGGACGTGGAAGCGGCGGTCGCGGCCGCGAAGAAGGCCTACCCGAAGTGGAAGGCGACACCGGCCCCGGCGCGCGGCGAGATAATGCGCCGCGCAACCGAGATACTCATCGCGAAGAAGGAAGCCTGCGCGAAGATAATGACCCGCGAGATGGGCAAGGTGCTGAAAGAGACGCGCGGCGACGTGCAGGAGGCGATCGACACCGGGCTATACGCCGCGGGCGAGAGCCGGCGGTTGTGGGGCACGGTGGTGCCAAGCGAACTGCCCAACAAGTACGCCTGGGTGACGCGCCAGCCGATGGGCGCGTGGGGGATGATCTGCCCGTGGAACTTCCCGATGGCTATACCGTCGTGGAAGCTGTTCCCGGCCCTGACCTGCGGTAACACCGCGGTCATCAAGCCGGCGACCCTGACCCCGGCGTCGACGCACGAGTTCGTGTCGGCGCTGGCCGAGGCCGGCGTGCCGGACGGAGTGGTGAACATAGTCTACGGCGGCGGCGGCGCGGTGGGCGAGGCGCTGCTGAACCACCCGGACATCAGCGGTGTTTCTTTCACCGGTTCGTCCGAGATCGGCCGGCGCATTGCCGAGGTGACCGGCCGGAACCTGAAGCGCTGTTCGCTGGAGTTGGGCGGCAAGAACGCCCAGATAGTGCTCAACGACGCCGACCTGGACCTGGCGTTGGAGGGCGTGCTCTGGGGTGCGTTCGGCACGACGGGCCAGCGCTGCACCGCGACTTCGCGCCTGATAGTGCAGGCCGGCGTGTACAAGAAGATGGTGGACATGCTCGCGGCGCGGGCGAAGAAACTGCGCGTCGGCAACGGACTGGACGAGAAGGTCGAGATGGGACCCTGCGTGAGCGAGGCCCAGCGCAGCACCGTGCACGGCTACGTCGAGATCGGCAAGGCCGAGGGCGCGCGGCTGGTCTGCGGCGGCGGTGCCTTCAAGGGCGGCGCGTACGACCGCGGGTTCTTCTACAAGCCGACCATCTTCGCGGATGTGACCCATTCGATGCGCATCGCTCGAGAGGAGATATTCGGGCCGGTGCTGTCGGTCATCAAGGTCAAGGATTTCGACGAGGCTATCGAAGTGCTCAACGGCACGCCCTACGGCCTGTCGTCGTCCATCTACACGCGCGACGTCAACCTGGCGATGAAGGCCATCGAGCTCATCGAGGCAGGCATCACCTACGTCAACGCGCCGACCATCGGGGCCGAGTGCCACATGCCGTTCGGCGGCGTGAAGGACACCGGCAACGGCCACCGCGAGGGCGGCTGGACCGCGTATGACATCTTCTCCGAGCCTAAGACGGTCTACGTCGATTACTCGGGCGCGCTGCAGAAGGCCCAGATCGACAACGCCGAGTACTAGGCCGGTTACGAGCGTGCAGCGGGGCGGCCTTGAGCCGCCCCGCTGTGTCTGTGCAGTGTCCGCAGGCTAGGTCTGAGGTGGGATGCTGTCCTTCTGATCAGGCTGGTCCGGCAGTCGCTCGTGCTTGCGCTGGTTCGCGATGACGAGGAACACGAAGATCATGGCGAGGCCGATGAAGCCGAATATCAGGCCGCCGGTGATGTCGTCGGCGTCGCCGGAGGCGAGCGTGCCGACCGTCAGGGCGAGGCCGAACGCCAGCAGGACCGCACCCCAGCCCAGGAGCGCGTAGGGGCGGCCGTTCTTGCGCGGCGGCGGCGGCACCAGCCCCTGCTCGA
>JAWOHG010000248.1:0-2751 GCA_046485245.1 bacterium | reverse complement strand
CGACAAGGCGCTGGACCTGGCTCACAACAAGGTGCCGGTGGTCATCGTGCTCGACCGCGGCATCAACCCGTGGCAGAAGGTCGAGGGCCGGGACCCGACCTGGTCCGACGAGATGGCCGCGCACCGCGGCGAGAAGGTCGAGTGCGTGCCGGTTGAGAGCGAGCACCCGCTGTACATGCTTTACACGTCGGGCACGACGGGCAAGCCCAAGGGCGTGGTGCGCGACACCGGCGGCCACGCGGTGGCGCTCGCCTGCTCGATGCCGATGATTTACGGCACGCGCGAGGGCGACGTCTACTTCTCGACGTCCGACTTCGGCTGGACCGTGGGCCATTCCTACGTCTGCTACGCGCCGCTGCTGGCGGGCATCACGACCGTCGTGTTCGAGGGCACGCCCGACTACCCGGACCCGGGCATCTGGTGGCACGTCTGCGAGAAGCACAAGGTGAACGTGATGTTCTCGTCGCCGACCGCGATGCGGATGCTGCGCAAGTTCCCCTCAGATTGGTTCGCCAAGCACGACCTGTCGGCGCTGCGTTACATCTTCCTCGCGGGCGAGCCGCTGGACGAGCCGACCTGGCAGTGGGCCAAGGACGCGCTGGGCAAGCCGGTCATCGACCACTACTGGCAGACCGAGAGCGGCTGGCCGATGCTGTCGAACATGCCCGGGGTCGAACTGCTGCCGTTCAAGCCGGGCTCGCCGACCAAGCCGGTCTACGGCTGGGACCTGGTCGTGGTCAACGAGAACGGCGATGAGATACCGCACAACCAGCGGGGCCTGCTGGTCGCGCGGCCGCCCCTGCCCGCGGGCACGTTCCTGACGCTGTGGGGCGACGACGCCCGCTACGAGCAGACCTACTGGAAGCACTTCCCGGGCAAGCTGCTGTTCTACACCGGTGACTTCGCCATCCGCGACGACGACGGCTACTTCTGGGTGCTCGGGCGGGCCGACGAGGTCATCAACATTGCCGGGCACCGGCTCGGCACGCGCGAGGTCGAGGAGGTCATCTCCGGTCACCCGGCCGTGGCCGAGGCCAGCGCCATCGGCGTGGCCGACGAACTCAAGGGCCAGGCCATCGTCAGCTTCGTCGTGCTCAAGCACGGGCAGGAGCCGAGCGATGACACGCGCAAGTCCATCATCAAACTCGTGCGTGAGAAGATCGGGGCCATCGCCGCGCCGCGCGACGTGCAGTTCGTGAAGCTGCTGCCCAAGACGCGCTCTGGCAAGGTGATGCGCCGGGTGCTCAAGGGCATCGTCGAGGGCGCGAAGATGGGCGACCTGACCACGCTCGAGGACGGCGCCTCGGTCGAGGAAGTGAGGAAGGCGGTCGACGCGCTCGGGGTCAAAGCCAAGGAATAGACCGGCACGAAGGTGTCTTTTGGGGCGGGCAGCAGTGCCCGCCCCTTCTCTTGGTCGCGGGCCGGGACCACTACCGGTAGCGGTGCGAGCCTTGGGTCGATACTACAGGTTGTGGAGGGGGTGATTCCCCCATTGACCGGCGCGTACGGTCAGCGGTCCGGTCTGGTGTCCGGGTCGGGAAGGTAGGCGGGCTTGAGGTTGTGGATGCCGGCGAAGATGTTTGTCCGCGTGCGCGGGTCGGTACGGTAGAGCCGGGCGAGGAAGCGGCGCACCAGCAGGCGTGCGCCTTTGGCCGCGCCCGGGCAGGGGTTGCGCACGGTGCGGATGCCGAACCGACGCAGGTAGTAGCGGATGTCGTCCTTGGTGATGCGGTACAGCGGTCGGATGATGGTGAGCGCGCCGCCGAACAGGGGCTGCTCGGGCAGGATCGCCGCGCCGGACGAGGCGTAGACCAGGTTCAGCAGGAACGTCTCGTTGATGTCTTCGAGGTGGTGGCCGAGCGCGAGTTTGCGCGCGCCGAGCGAACGGGCGTGCTCGAACAGGGCCCGGCGCCGGGCCGACGCACAGGCGTGGCAGTCGGGTTTGCCGACCGCGACCCGGACGACCGCGCATTCCGTGCCGATGCGCGCGCAGGCGCGGCGCACCCGGTCGGCGTTCCAGCCCGCAAATCCCGGGTCGACGTGCACCGGGAACACCTGCCAGTCCCGGCGGTAGCGGCGAGCGTGGTCGAGCAGCAGGTGCAGGAGGCAGAGGCTGTCGGCGCCGCCGGATACGCCAACGATGACCTTGTCACCGGGCCCGAGCAGGGGCCGCCGGTCGATGAGCGCGGCCGCAGCCCGCTGGATGTTCTTGAGGCGGCGGGAGACTTCGGCCAGGCTACTCGCCCTGCAGGTTGACCTGCGGGTAGGCGCGCAGGCGTTCGTAGAAGAGACTGCGGATTTCCTCGAGCTGTTCGGGCGTGCGCGCCTCGAAGCGAAGGACGAGTATCGGCTGGGTGTTTGAGGCGCGGACCAGTCCCCAGCCGTCCGGGAACACGACGCGCGCGCCGTCGATGTCGATGACCTCGCGGTCCTGCTTGAACGCGGCGGCTAGTTCGGCGACGATGCCGAACTTGAGCTCGTCCGGGCAGCCGACCCGGATTTCCGGGGTCGAGACGTAGGACGGGATGCGCGCGGCCAGCGAGGAGAGTCTCTCGCCCGAGTCGGCCATTATCTGCAGCAGGCGGAGCGAGGCGAAGATTGCGTCATCATAGCCGTAGTAACCGTCGGCGAAGAACATGTGGCCGGACATCTCGCCGGCGAGCGGCGCGTGCAGCTCCTTCATCTTGGCCTTGATTAGCGAGTGGCCGGTCTTGTACATCACCGGCTTGCCGCCGAGAGACTCGAGGTACT
>JAWOHG010000174.1:0-9167 GCA_046485245.1 bacterium | reverse complement strand
AGCCGACCCGCCGCGCCCTGCCGGTCCCCGAGACCGATTAGCCCGCGTCAGTCGGGCCGCGCCGGGGTCTAAACCCGTGTGTTTGACATCGGGCGCAGCCGGGCCTACAATCTAGTGTCGGCAGGGGATTGGCATACCCTGCCGCGTTTCTGTTGTGTCTGACCGCGGACTGGTGAAGCAAGAAGCTTTCTATAATCATTGCAGGAGGTGCAATGGCCTGTTTCAATGGTAAGCGCCTGCTCGTGACGCTGGCCCTGGTACTCTCAAGCGCGTCGTTCGCCCTCGCGGACAGGGTGCTCGTCCGGGTCGACGTACCCGACTACCAAACGCTCGCTTCCCGCATCCCGTTCAAGGGAACGTCGATCGACATCGCGGGCAAGGTCGCGGGCGAGTCCTATGACCTCGAACTCGACCGGTCCGACCTGCCACTGGTGCAGGCCTCGGGCCTGCGCGTGCGCGTGCTGGTCGACGGCTGGAACACGCGCGAGGAAGAGGCGCGCCTCGACGCGTTCTATTGTTCCTACGATTCGCTCAAGAGCACGGCGCGCAACTGGGCGCTGAACTACCCGGCCATCTGCAAGCTCGACTCCATCGGCCCGACCTGGGAGGGCCGGATGGTCTACATCGTCAAGATATCGGACAACGTCGCGGTCGACGAGGACGAGCCCGAGGTGCTCCTCGATGCCCAGCACCACGCGCGTGAGTGGGCCGCGGGCCAGTCGGCGCGTCACTTCTGCGATACGCTGCTGGCCAACTACCTCTCGAACTCGTCGTTCCAGAGCTTCATCGACAACACCGAGATTTACGTCATCCTCATCGTCAACGTTGACGGGTTCGTGTACGACTACCCGAACCAGCGTAACTGGCGGTCCAACCGCCAGCCGTTCGGCACTGCCACCGGCTGCGACCCGAACCGGAACTACAACGGCTACTGCCAGGGTACGCCCGGCTCGGGCTGGGGCGCTCTTTCGCGCGGTTCGCGCTCGACCCACTACCCGCCGGACTTGACCTTCATGGGCGGTTACGGCGAGTGGGGTTACGAAATCGACGCGCTGACCGACTTCTTCCGCAGTCGCAACTTCGTGGCCAATATCACGCTTCACTCTTATTCCGAGCTCGTGCTGTGGCCGTTCGGCGACGGCACGCTGATGCCGGATAACTCCTTTGCCGTGTCGCTCGGTCAGCGCACCGCCGCCCAGATGTCGCGACTCTCGGGCGGCACCTATACGCCCGAGCAGACCACGGGCCTGTACCCGGTGGCGGGCGGCTCGATTGACTGGATGTACGGCTGGTCCCACTGGGTCGGCGGGCTGCCGTGCCTCGGCTACGTGTTCGAACTGGGCACCACCTTCTACCAGAACCTGTCCCAGGTCGACGCCATCGAGCGCGAGTGCTTCGACGGCGCGTTCTTCCTGTTCAGCCGGGCCGAGTCTATTCGCACGACGCTGAAGGGCGAGGTGCCGCCGCCGGTGCTCGCCCCGATGGACTCCTCGCCGACCGGCGACTTCACACTCCACTGGACCCCGGTGCGGCCGGCGTACAACCTGCCCGACCGCTGGGAGCTCGAAGAGCTGACCGGCCTGACCACGATCGAGGACGGGTTCGAGTCGGGCTTCACGCGCTGGAACGTCAACGGTGCGAGCCAGTCCACGACCCAGAAGCACACCGGCACCTACTCGATGTTCCTGGGCACGGGTAACAATATCTCTAACTTCATCGCGACCAAGGACCCGTACCCGGTGCGCGCCGGCGACTCGCTGAAGTACTGGATATGGTACAACGTCGAGAACAACTACGACGTGACCGTGGCCGAGGTATCGACCAACGGGCTGGAGTGGACCCAGCTCCACGAACGCTACACCGGCAACTCGGGCGGCTGGCTGCGCAAGGCGTTCTCGCTCGAGCGGTGGGTCGGAACGTCGGTGTTCATCCGGTTCCGGTACATGACCGACGACGGCACGCTGAACTCGGGCGTGTACATCGACGACGTCTGGCCGGCGCCCTCGTTCGCCAACCGCACGGTGATATCGGCTGACATCAGCGACACCCTGTACAGCTTCACTGGTAAGAGCCCGGACCGCTACTACTACCGCGTGCGCGGGCACAATGCGGCGTGGGACTGGAACGTGCAGGGGCCGCTGGAGGACATCCAGGTCGGCGCGACCGCGGTCGCGGCGCCGCCGGTCGAGCCGCTGTTCACGTCGCTTGCGGTGACCGGCGCCAACCCGTCGCGCTCCAGCGCGAGCCTGCGCTACACCGTGGGCCAAAGCGGCGCGGCCAGTCTCGTCGTGTTCGACGCGACCGGACGGCAGGTGCGCACGCTCGCCTCGGGCAAGCTCGAGGCGGGCCGCTACTCGGCAACGTGGGATGGCAGGGACAACGCGGGTCGGCTCGTGCCGGCAGGCGTGTATTACTGCCGGCTCGATGCCGACCGAACGGTCACGGCACGCATGGCGATAGTCCGCTAGTCGGGGTCAATCGGACCTTGCGAGGCGCGGGCGACCGCGCCTCGCCCGTTTCCGGCCGGCCGTGGCGCTGAAGCTGTTGACTGGCCCGGCTGCGGGCTTAGTATCGGGTCTGTTGTGAGGCTCGGTTTTCATGTCTCGATTGCCGGCGGCCTCGGCCTCGTACGCGAACGGGCCGAGGCGCTCCAATGCCAGTGCATCCAGTTGTTCAGCCGCAGCCCGCGTGGCTGGAGCGCAGCGCCAATCAAGAAGGCCGAGGCGGTTGCGTTCCGCGCCGACATCGAGGAGTCCGGCATCGCGCCGGTAGTTATCCACGCGCCGTACCTGTTGAATCTCGCGACCGAGGAGCCGCTGCTCAGGCGGCGCACCGTCGCCACACTCTCATCCGAGATGAAGCGGGCCGCGCTGCTCGGCGCGCAGTACGTTATCGTGCACATCGGCCGGAACGGGCGGGTGAGCGGGGCCGAGGCTGTCTCACTGGTCGCGCGGTCGGTGGATGCGGTGCTGAAGCGCGCACCGGGCCGGTCGGTGAAGCTGCTCTTGGAGAACACCGCCGGGATGGCGGGCGATGCGGGTTCGCGGTTCGAGGGCATCGCCGCCATCTTCTCGGAGTTGGCCGAGCCGGACCGGGTGGGCGTGTGCCTGGACACCGCGCACGCGTTCGGCGCGGGGTATGACCTGCGCACCAGGGAGGCGGTGGACGCGGTGGTGCGGGAGCTCGACCGGCTGGTCGGGTTCGGCCGGCTGTGCGTGCTCCACCTGAACGACACGAAGGTGGAGCTGGGTGCACATCGCGACCTGCACTGGCACATCGGCGAGGGCCGTATCGGCGACGGGGGATTTGCGGCTATTGTCAGGCACCCGCTGCTTGGAAACCTGCCCGGCATAATGGAAACCCCGCGCAAGTCAGAAGGCGATGACCTGCGCAACATGCGGCGGATGAGAGGGCTGGAGGGCAAGTCAAAGGTCAGAGCTCAAAAGCCAAAGCGGCGGACAGCAGTCCCAAATCCCAAACCCCAAGGCCCAACGGGGAATCGGACAGTCCCCAGGCGGGGGGAGTGGAGGCCAGAGAAATGAAGTTGCGCTTCTGGGGCGGCGCGGGCACGGTCACGGGTTCGAAGCATTTGCTGACCTCGGGCAAGCATAGCCTCCTGCTGGAGTGCGGTCTGTTCCAGGGCCACCGCGACGAGGCCGAGCACACCAATCGCAATCTTCCGTTCAAGGCGCGCGAGGTCGACCATTGTGTCGTGTCGCACGCCCATATCGACCACGTCGGCAACGTGCCCAGCTTGGTGAAGTACGGGTTCCGGGGCCAGGTGCTGATGACCCGCGGCTCGGTCGCGCTGGCCAAGCTGCTCCTGCTGGATTCGGCCCACATCCAGGAATCGGACGTGCGCTACGTGAACAAGCACAGGCGCAACAACGGCAGCGAACCGCGCGAGCCGATATACACCGTCCGGGATGCCGAGGAGGCCTTGCGCTACCTTGAGGGCACGAGCTATGCGCGGCGCAACAAGCTCGGCCCGTTCAGCGTGGTCCTGCACGACGCCGGGCACATTCTCGGTTCGGCCCTGGTCGACATCGAGGTGGAGGGCCGGCGCGTGCTGTTCACCGGGGACCTCGGGCGCAAGCGTATGCCCATCATCCGTGACCCGGTGCAGGTGACCGAGGCCGACTTCCTGATAATCGAGGCGACCTACGGCAACCGGCTGCACGGCGACTACTCGCAGGTCGACACCCGTCTGGCTGACGTCGTTAACCGCGTGTACCAGCGCGGCGGCAAGTTGATAGTCCCCTCGTTTGCAGTGGAGCGGTCGCAGGAGATAGTCTACACCCTGAACCGCCTGCGCCAGGCCGACCGGATCCCGGCCATCCCGGTGTACGTCGACAGCCCGCTGGCTTCTTCGGTTACCGAGGTCTACCGCAGTTACCCGCAGTACTACGACGACGAGGCCTACGGCATGCTGAACGGTCACAACCAGCCGTTCGACTTCGAGGGACTGCGCTACGTCGCCAGCGTGGAGGAGTCGAAGGCCTTGAACGTGTCGACCGAGCCGTGCATAATTATCTCGGCGTCCGGGATGTGCGAGGCCGGCCGGGTCCTGCACCACCTCAAGCACTCGGTCGAGGACCCCAGGAACGCCGTGCTCATCGTGTCGTTCCAGGCCGAGAACACGCTTGGCCGGCGACTGGTCGAGAGAGAGCCGGTCGTGCGCATCTGGGGCGAGGAGCACATCGTCCGGTGCGACGTGGTCGTCATGAACGAGTTCAGCGCCCACGCCGACCGCAACGGGCTCATCGCCTACGTCGCGGGGATGAACCTGCCGCGTCTGAAGAAGGCGTTCGTCGTCCACTCCGAGCCGGCCTCGGCCGAGGCGATGGTCGCGCCGTTGCGCTCACTCGGGGTCAGAGAAGTGATATTACCCAAGGTAGGAGATGAATATGATATCTAGCGTTGTATTGCGGCGACGCCTGGCCGTGTTCGCGGTCTGCGCCGGGCTGGCGGCCGTCGCAGGCGGCTGCGACTGGCTGCTGGGCCTGGACAAGGAGCCGCCAACCTGCCGCTGGCGCAGCCCGGCAGACTCGAGCTACGTGTCCGGTACGGTGCTGCTCCAGGTCGACGCCGTCGACAGCATCGGTGTCGCTGCGGTCGACTTCTACGCCGACGGCAGCCTTGCAGGGACCGACTCGATGCAGCCGTTCAGCGCGGTATGGGATGCCGGCAGCCTGCCGGACCGCAGCTGGCACAGGCTCTGGGCGGTCGCGACCGACCTCGCGGGTAACCAGGGATACAGCGATACGCTGGCGGTGCAGGTCCTGAAGGGCGGACAGCGCAGCATCTACCACGGCACCATCGAAATCCCGACCGGCTCCTACCAGTCGACGCGTTTCGATGCGCAGGCCGGCGATACGCTGGCCGGTGACCTGCGGGTGCAGTCGGGCAACCTCAGCCGGTTCATCTGGCTGGACGCGGCGAACTTCCAGAAGTTCCAGGACAGCCAATCCTACACGCCCATCTACGAGGTCGCGGCAGTGAGCGAACACAGCGTGCGGCAGGCGGTGCCCGCGGCCGGGCAGCAGTACGTCGTGTTCCTCAATACCGAGGGTTCCAACCGGATTGTCTGGGTTCGCTTCACGCTGGAGTAACCGATGTTGATTCTCACTCTTCTGATTTCCGTGCTGGTGCGGCCCGAGTTTGTTCCGGTCGGGCCGGCTGATGTTGCGGCATACGAGATGCTTCTCGCCACGCCTGTCACGCCCACGCAGGTTAGCGGCTGCGCCGCGTCGGACGCCGTGCCGGGCCAGTTCGTTGTCGGTTGCCGCCCGGGGCAGCTTGACGTGGTGGTCGGTCTGGCCAAGCAGGCCGGTATTGAGGTTGTGCGGGTCGACCCAGTACTGGAGTTCGTCCTGGTCAGGGCCGAGTCAAGGGACAGGCTTGTCCAGTCTCTCTGCGGCATGCCCGCGTCAGATGTCGCGATTCGCTACGTCGAACCGGACTGCGTCATGCGAGCAACCCGACTTCCCGACGACCCGATGTTCCTGCAGTACCAATGGGACAAGTGGGTGATGTACGCCGACAAGGCATGGGACATTCTCAGCGGCGCTACCGGCATCAAGGTCGCGGTCGTGGACAACGGCGTGGACTACAGCCACCCGGACCTGGCCGCCGCATTCGTGCCCGGCAACCTCGGGTATGACTTCGTCGCCAACGATGACGACCCGCGGCCCGACCAGCCTAACTTGCCCGAGGCGTTCCACGGCACCCACGTTGCCGGCATTATCGCGGCCGGCATTGATAACCGCATCGGGGTGGCCGGCTGGGCCCAGGTCCAACTGTTCGGCGTGAAGGTCCTGTCCGATTCAGGCACGGGCAACACCTCATCCCTGGCGTCCGGCATCCGCTGGGCGGCGGACAACGGCGCGCGCGTGGTCAACATGAGCCTGGGCGGCTCGAGCGCGCCCACCGTGCTCGTCGACGCCTGCCAGTACGCCGTCGGCCGCAATGTCCTGCTGGTTGCCGCCTCGGGCAACGAGGGTTCGCAGTCGGTCAACTACCCGGCGGCGCTGAACGAGTGCGCTGCGGTCGGGGCGCTCGACCGTCAATCCATCGTTGCCAGTTTCTCGAACCGGGGCGCCCAACTGGAGCTGACCGCGCCGGGCGTGGACGTGGCTTCGACCGCGCCGGGCGGCATCTTCGTATCGGCTTCCGGGACGTCGATGGCCACGCCCGAGGTAGCCGGCGTGGCCGCGCTGCTGTTCGCTTATGACCCCGCGCTGACCGCGAACGAGGTCCGCGGCCTGCTTGCTGCATCGGGGATAGACCTCGGGTCGGCGGGCCGCGACGAGAGCTACGGCTACGGACTGGTAAATGCCCGGCGTGCTTTGGACCTTGCGGCGGCCGTACGGTCACAGGTCGTGCGCGTGCACGAGGGCCCAGCGAGGCCGGTCCGTTCGTTGGGGACGGTGACCGTTCCGGGCTGGGCCGCCAGCGCCGAAGTGATTGACTGCAGCGGACGTACGGTAGCTCGAGGCGGCGTTGGGCAGACGGTCGGCGCAGGGCTTCCGGCGGGGGTTTACGCGGTGCGGTTCGCTGCGTCGAGTCGCTCTGAAATCGGCCGGTTGGTGCGCGTCCGGTAGCGGCTCCCGCCCATCTGCCTTGACCCGCGGGCATCCGCGGAGTATAATTAATCGAGCGCGAATAATGTCCTACAGGGTTAGTCCGAAGTCAGAGAGTGTGACGGGAGCAATCCCGACTGGTGACAATCAGGAGGCAGCATGCGTGGTCCATATCTGCTAAGGCCCCTGCACGTGGATATCTCTGTGCCCAACAGGGTCGGCGGGGTCTACTGCCTGTCCCGAAACTCGAGGCAGGTTTCCTTCATAGGGCGAGTCGAGCGCGACCTCAGAGACAAGATAAAGTCACACTGGCCCGAGTACCAGTTCTTCTGGTATGAGCCGGCGCTGTCGGCGCGCGAGGCGTACGTCAACCACTGCTACGCTTTCCACAAACACTGTGAGTGCGGCGAGGTCGATAAGGGTGAACACCCGAAGCCGCCGGAGCGGGCCGACGTGAAGTGCCCGATCTGCGGCAAGTAGAGAGTTCGTAAGCACTGGCGGCCGGCCCTGCGCCGGCCGCCGGCTTTTTGGCGGGCTCTCTAGCGGTCCGGCAGTCGGAGCCGGTCGAGCGGGTCGGAGTGCGGTCGGACAAACAGGCCGGCGAGCAGGTCGCTGGAGACCGAACCGTAGAGCTGCAGGTTGCTGGTCGGCCTGAGGCCCGCGGCGGCGCCGAACGTTACCTGTACGGGCAGGAGGTGGCCGAGCAGAAGGTCGGTGCGCAGTTCCAGCCCTGCGCCCGCGCGGAGGTTGTCCGCGAGAGCGTCCGGGTCCCACAGCGCAGCGCTGCCGGTCGCCGCATCGACAAAGACCGCGCCGTTGATGTTCTGGACGAACACCGGCAGGTTGCCGATGCCGCGCTCGACCCACCAGAGCGGGATGCGGAACTGCAGGCCGGTCGACCCAACCGTACGAGCAGGGATGGCCGGGCCGGCATATCCCCTGACACCAAGCAGGGCCGGGCCTCCGACCACGCGAAACGCGCCTGCCGCCGCGTTCGAATCACCGGCGGCGGTTCCAGCCGCGAGTCGCAGGCGAAGGCTCCAGGCCTTGCGCGGGGCACCGAAGTAGCAGGCCGAGCAGCCGATGCCGCGGGCCAGTGTGTTCTGCCCGAGTATCGCCGGGGACGAGTAATCCGCTGCCAGGCCGACGACTGCGCCTTCGTTGGGAGCGACGGCAAAGCGCCAAGTGCGGGCATCAGACCAGGTCCAGGATGCGCTCAGCCCGGCGTCGAGTTCGGTGTCGTGGCGCAGGTCATAGGCGAGGTCAAGCCAGTGGGCGTCGACGAAGCTGCGGATGGGCAAGTTGGCAATCAGCTGGACGGATTGGGACTTCAGCGTGATGTCGGCGGAGATGGAGGGTTTTGCCCACCAGCCGCGATACTCGTAACCGCCGGCCAGGAAGGGCGATGCGGTGCCGATGTCATAGCCGGCCTGGACGCTGTATCGGTGAGTCTGCAGTGCATCCCAGCCGAGCGTGAACGCCCCGAGGCGGAGCCCGGGGACTGTCGAGACAAGCGGACACCAGAACTGGGGCAGGATAGCAGGGAAGGGACTGTAGTAGTAGAGCTTCGCGTCAGATTGGGAAATTGAAGCGTCCAGCCCGGCGTCGACGTCGATGACCTCAGCCGGCGGAGGCAATTCCCGCCAACTGGTTGCATTGATTGGGATGACTGCGATGTCGTAGCCGCCGGCGCCGTACGCGCTGACTGCCATCGTTCGGTTATCGGGTGAGACTGCCGGTTCGAACAGGCCCGTACCGGCTGACGTGCACTGGTAGAGTCGGCCGGTGGAAATCTCGAAGGCAAACACCTCGTACACCCCGGTTCGGTCTGAGGCGAAGTAGACAAATCTGCCGGTACGGGACCAGCATGGGTTGATGTCGTTGGCGACGTCCTCGGTCAGCGGTGTGGCCCAACCGTTTCGGAGGTCGATCAGTTCGATGTCGGCGAGTCCGTCCGGCCGGTGCACGCCGACTGCCAGCCAGCGGCCCGACGGTGAGAATCGAGGCGAGTGAAACGCCGTCGGTTCACCAGGTTCCAGCAGCGTCGTTACCTCGCGGGTCGACAGGTCGAGCAGGCACAGCCGG
>JAWOHG010000126.1:0-3442 GCA_046485245.1 bacterium | reverse complement strand
ACATCGCGCAGTCCAGCCTGCACTTCAGCCCGGGCGGCGCGCGCCTCGGCTACCTCGCCGGCCATCCCAACCTGTTCTTCGTGCTCGACAACCGCGCCGTCGGGCCGCTCGCGCAGTTCAGCATCGCCTACGACTCGGCCGATGCCGGGTTCGCGCATGCCGCGTTCGACGGCAGGGCGTGGCGGCTGGTGACGCAATACACCGGCCGGTCCATCGACCGGGAACTCGACGCCGTGCCGCTCGGACTTCTGCTCAGCCCGGACGGGAATCACCTCGCCGCGACCCTGCGCAAACCGCTCGGCACCACGATAGTCACGCTCGACGACAGCACTGTCGCCGAGCACGACGCCGTGAAAGCCCTCTGCTTCAGCGCCGACGGGAAAGGCCTTGCCTGGGCCGCGCAGGTGAAGGGCGGCTGGCGCATCATCGTCGACGGCGCGGCCAGCCCGCGCTACGGCAACGTTTGGTCTCTCGCGCTCGGCCCGGACGCGCGGCACTACGCCTGCGTCGTGCGCTCGGGCCGCGGCTACAGCGTCGTTGCGGACGGGACAATCGTCGGCCGCTACGACGACCTGCTCGTGCCGCCGCTGTTCAATTCGGCGCGCGAGTTCCGGTTCATCGCCCGCCGCCGCGGCCGCTACCTGCAGGTCACCGTCGCCATTCCGCCCGATTGAAAGTCGAAGGCCGGGCATTGCCCGGCCTTCGTGCTATCGGCTGCTGTGAAGTCCTAATGCACCAGCGTCAGCCGCTGCCGGGCGCGGCCCGCCGTGACAAAGTACACGCCCGGCGCCAGCCGGCCGAGGTCCAGCCGCGACTGGCCCGCCGGCGCCTGCTGCTCTGCGGCCAGGCGGCCCCGCGCGTCGTACAGCCTGAGCGTCACCGCTTGAGCCAGGCGCACCGGCACCGCGCGGCGCAGCGCGACGGTCGGCATCATTGACCCTGTGCCAGCAGCCGCCCCCGGCGCCTCGTTCACGCCTGTGAGGTCGTACTCGACCACCAGTTGGGGCCGGTCTGTTCGCGGCTGGACGTTCCAGCCGGTGATCCACGCCCGCTTGGTGATGATGCTCGACCAGCCGTAGCCCCACAGCCCGAACGCCACCCAGTCCCGGCCCAGCGAGCCCTGCACGTGGGCCACGCCCGATGCGTTCAGCTCGGTCGTGTCGTAGACGCGGCCCATCGGACGGTCGGCGCAGACCGTGCCGTCCCGGGTGGCATCGTAGAGCGTGCGGCCCGTTGCCGACACCGGGTCGACGTTCAGCGCGGTGACCCGGAAGCTGAACGACATCTCGAAGTAGAAGACGAGGTAGCGCAGTTCGGCCCGCGTGATCGTGGCGTTGTCCGGGATGCCGCCGGTGTTGAACTTCATCCAGCCGCAGCGCGTCGTCTCCGCCGCGGGCTGTAGCCAGACGATGTGCTCGACCTTGACCACGTTGTCCGACTTGCCGTACAGGCTGTGGACGTTGTCGCATATCGCCGTGCCGGTCCAGTAGGTGAACGTATCGGGCCAGGCCACGTGCTCATAGAGCGACGGCGCCGCGACCAGCGCCGTCAGCAGTAACCAAACCATCGCCGCAGGCTACTTGATGCCGAACCCGGCCGACAGCGACACCGCCCCGAGCCAGTTGCTGGTGTAGCCGTCGGTGTTCGGGTTCTCCGGGTCAACCTGGCTGCCCTCGGCCCCGCCGCCGAGGTAGCGCGCGTTCAGGAACGCGTCGATCGACTCGTTGACCTTGAACCCGTAGCGCAGCGACGCGTCGATGATCGCGCCCTTGAACGAGCTCTCGACGTTGGTGCTGCCGGTCACGCCCTTGCCCTGCGCGTAGATGCCGTCGACCTCGGCCCCGAGCCACATCAGCTGGTTGATCGGGATGCGAACGCGGGCCTTGAGCGCCGGCACCGGCCCGACGTCGGTGTACACCCGCTGCGCCGAGCCGTCCACCGCTGTGAACGAGATGACCGCGTCGCGGATCTGCAGCGACAGGCCGACGGCCAGCTCGCGGTCTGCCTGCGGCCAAAAGTCAAACAGCCAGCTCGCCCGGTAGAAGTCGAACCCGTAGCGCAGGTTCATCGCTGTCCCGGCTGGGAACAGTGTCGAATCCAGCAACAGGTCCTGCTCCAGGGTGGCGACGCTGCGCACGTCCAGGGGCTGGTACAGGAACACGAAGGTGTGCCGCGGCTTGAGCTGCATCTCTAGCGACAGCCGCTGGAACGGGAACAGGATGTTTTGCCGCCCTTCGCCGACGTAGTCGAACTTTGTCCCGCGGGACCCTGCGCCGAACTGGATATCGTTGGCCAGCCAGCCGAACCAGCCGACTTCGGCCACGCCGCGGATTTCGTACGGATGCTCGGACTTGTTGATGAGCGACGCCGACGCGGGCGCCGCGACCAGCAGTACAACCAGTAGCAGTATCGCCGATTTCATTGCCTTCCTCCTCTGTTCACGTTTCATCAGCCCCTTGCAGCCTCCACCCGAACACTATCAGACGCATCTTCCGGCCGGCGGACTCGCCGGTCATTCGCCATCCGTCATTCGACATTCGGCAATCGTCATTCGACACTTGTCGTCACTCCCACTCGATGGTCGCGGGCGGCTTGGACGAGATGTCGTAGACCACCCGGTTGATGCCGCGCACCTCGTTGATGATGCGGTTCGAGCAACGGGCGAGGAAATCGTCGGGCAGGCGGGCCCAGTCTGCGGTCATCGCGTCGGTCGAAGTCACCGCCCGCAGCACGACCGCGTTCTCGTAGGTGCGCTCGTCGCCCATCACCCCGACCGACCGCACCGGCAGCAGCACGGCCAGCGCCTGCCACACCCGCTCGTACAGGCCGCAGCGGTGCAGTTCGGAATTGAAGATGTGGTCGGCCGCGCGCAGGACGCGCAACCGTTCCTCGGTCACCGGCCCGAGGATGCGCACCGCCAGGCCCGGGCCCGGGAACGGGTGACGTTCGACCAACCCCCGGGGCAGGCCGAGCACGCGCCCCAGCTCGCGCACCTCGTCCTTGAACAGCTCGCGCAGCGGCTCGACCAGCTCCAGCTTCATCCGCTTGGGCAGTCCGCCGACGTTGTGGTGGGTCTTGATGGTCGCCGACGGCCCGCCGAACGCCGAGCGCGACTCGATGAGGTCGGGGTACAGCGTACCCTGCGCCAGGAACTTCACCTTGCCCGCCCGCCGCGCCTCTTCTTCGAACACCCGGATGAACTCCTGCCCTATGATGCGCCGCTTGCGCTCCGGGTTCGACACGCCGGCCAGGCGCGAGAGGAACCGCTTGCGGGCGTCGACCGTCTTCAGCGTCATCCGCCGGCCCAGGGTCCGGCTGACCGTCATCTCCTCCTCGTGCCGCAGCAGCCCGTTGTCCACGAACACCGCCAGCAACCGCTTGCCCACGGCCCGCGCCAGCAGTGCCGCCATCACCGACGAGTCGACCCCGCCCGACACCGCGC
>JAWOHG010000151.1:0-9634 GCA_046485245.1 bacterium | reverse complement strand
GAAAGGCTGGCCGAGCGCTTCCCCAAGGTCGGCGGCCTGTTCATCCAAATGGAAGACGAGCTCGCCTCCATCGCCGCGGTGCTCGGCGGCGCGTGGGGCGGCGCGAGGGCGATGACCATCACCTCGGGCCCCGGCTTCTCCCTGATGATGGAGAACATCGGGCTGGGCGTGATGACCGAGACGCCCTGCGTCATCGTCGACGGGCCGCCGCGCTGGACGTTGACGATGACGCAGGGCGTTTCGGTCATCACGCCGAGGCCGATGTTCTCCATCATCAGGGAGAAGCCCGGGCCCGAGGTGATGGTCATCGCCCTCGCGCCGCCCCACGCGCCGCCGAGCACCGCGGCGATGGAGGCGAGCTCGTCTTCCATCTGGATGAACAGGCCGCCGATTTTCGGGAAGCGCTCGGCCAGCCTTTCCGCGACCTCGGTCGAGGGCGTTATCGGGTAGCCGGCGCAGAACCGGCAGCCCGCGGCAATCGCGCCCTCGGCACAGGCGTGGTCGCCGTCGAGGTAATGCGCGCCGGTGAGAATCGGGCTCTTGGCGGGCTTCACTGCTGCACCTCGCTTTCCTCGGGAGCGTCGAGCGTGTTCCAGATGGCGAACTCGGGGCAGAGCGCTTCGCACAGCCGGCAGTTCACGCAGGCCTCGGGGTGAACCACGACCGGCGGGTGATAGCCCTTGCGGTTGTACTCGCTCGAGAACTCAAGGACCTTGCGCGGGCAGTAGGTGATGCAGAAACCGCAGCCCTTGCAGCGTTCGAAGATGACGTGAACGCTGCCGAGCGGCGGTTTCTTCGTCTCAGCGTCGAGGGGTTTGCGCCAGTATTTCATCGTGGGTGAGGACGGCAATTATAGACGTTAGCTGCTCACGGTCAAGGGATTGCTGCTCCGTTCTGCAGACTGCGGTACGTGGCATGGTCGGGTCTTGGAGGCTATGACAATTGACTGGACAGACAGTGGCGTTCGGATACAATTCGGCGTGCAAACGGGCTGCGAACGCGGCATCCGCGGCCGTAGCGCCGGCTGCAAGATGGAAGAGAACTACAAGAACAAGGAGGTCCGAATGCGCAAACTGCTAGCACTGGCCGTAGTGGCCGGGTTGCTCATGGTCGTGGCGTGCGACCAGGGCGCCAAGCCGACGGTCACAATAGTCTACCCAACCAATGGTGCGACCATTGGCTTCGGTGGTACGATTATCAAGGCGGTCGCAACCGACGACAAGGGTGTGACCAAAGTCGAGTTCTTCGACGGCTCGTCCTTCATCGGCGTGGACAGTGCCGCTACCGCGGACACGTTCAGCGTGAACTGGTCCCGCGGGGCTGCGGGCTCGCACACGCTCAGGGCCGTTGCGACCAACGATGACGGCGCCACCGCAGAGCACAGCATTTCAGTGACGGTGAGCGCCGGCAACGCGACCCATCACTCGGGATCCATCGACACGAACGAGGTGTGGTACCCGGCCGGCAACCCGCACATCCTCGATGCCGACGTCTACACCGGCGATAACGTCACCCTGACCATCATGCCGGGCTGCTATGTCCAGTTCTCGGCCGACGTCGAACTGTACACCGGCTACTCGGATCCGGGGTCCATCATCGCGGTGGGTACGGCAGATTCGATGATTACTTTCACGTCGCTGTCCGACACGGTACCGGGGTTCTGGGACAACATCGGGTTCTACAGCAACACCATCTCGACTGCGCGGATGAGCTACTGCAAGGTTGAGTTCGGAGGCAAGACTGCGTCAGACCACGGTACCATTCAGGTCTCGGGCTGCAACATCAAGTTCGACCACAACACGGTACGCAGGAGCGGTGACTACGGGGTCCGGGTCGAATCGAACGGCTACTTCGCAGACTTCAGCAACAACACCGTCACGGGTTGCACCAAGTACCCGGTTAACATCCAAGCGGAGTATGTCCGTAGCCTCGGCGCCGGCAACACCCTGTCCGGCAACACCAAAGACGGCATCGAGGTGGAAGGCGATGCGATCTCGACGACCGGCACGTGGCTGAATCACGGTGTACCATACGTCGTCGCCGGCGATGCCTATGTGCAGGATGACGCGACTCTGACTATCAACGCCGGTGCCACGATCTCGATGAACCCGAACATCGAGTTCTACTGCGGGTATTCATCCCCGGGCTCGATTATCGCTGTGGGCACGGCAGGCTCACCGATTACCTTCACCTCGCTTACGGATACGGTGGCCGGTATCTGGGAGGCGTTGAGCTTCTACAACCTGACCATCTCGACCGCCCGGCTCAGCTACTGCGTCATCGAACGGGCGGGGAGCTCAGGCGGTGACGGCGCGGTGATCGTCGACGGCTGCCGCATCAAGATGGACAACTGCACGGTGCGCAAGAACGCGCAGCACGGCGTCTACTGCGAGAGCGATGGCTACTTCGACGACTTCACCAACAATACGATCACGACATCGACCGAGTACCCGGTCAGGATAGATGCCGACAAAGTCCGGACGCTCGGCACGGGAAACATGCTGACGGGCAATAGCAGCGACGGGATACTGGTCCACGGCGGGAACGTCGCGACGACCGGCACGTGGTTGAACCACGGCGTGCCCTACGTCGCAGAGGGTGATGTGTACGTGTCCGACGAAACCAGCAACCCGGTCCTGACGATTGCGGCAGGCACAACAGTGGAGATGAAGCCGGGGAAGGAGTTCTACGTCGGGTACAGCCATCCGGGCGGGCTGATTGCCGACGGCACCGCCGGGCAGATTACGTTCACCAGTTCGGTCAACCCGCCTTCGGCCGGGGACTGGGACCGGATTTCCTTCTACGGTAACTCGATCAGCAGTCAGTGTAAACTGAAGAACTGCAAGGTCGAGTACGCCGGCTACGACGGCCGCGGCAATATCTACATCGACGACTGCACACCAGAGGTGACCGGGGATTCAATCGGCCACAGCAGCGCGTACGGTATCTACCTCGACGGCAGTTCGTATCCGAACCCGGCACAGCTTCAGGCCGACAACACGTTCTACGACAACGCCAGCGGCGACATCCGCGTCCCGCCTAAATGAGCGGTTGATTGGCGACACTGAGGGGCGGCGTAGGCCGCCCCTCAGGTTTATAGGGCCGTGGGCGTGGGTGCGCCCGGGCGCCAGGAGGGGGAAATGACGCGCGGGCCGGGAGTCCGTTCCTGGAGTCGGGCCCGGGCGACTGAGAACTCGCCGTACTTGTCGTTGACCGTGTCCAGGCTTTCGAACAGCGAGCCGGCGCGGGAGCTCTCGAATGCCGTCGTCTGTTTCAGGTCGGGGAAACCCGGGACGCTTCTATGAAGAGCCCCGTGTCAAGTTTAGGGTTCGATAGTTCTCCTGGAGCGGTTCGGTCTGTTCCCGTCAGATATTCGTCTCAAGCTTCTATTCGCCCTGGCAGTGGCACGTATTGATATCCGAGCCTGAGCTTCCCATTCTAACCCTCGGCCATTGAATCAGGCCAGCGTCCCGTCCGGGCTTGCTCAGACTGTCGGGGACTTTGTTGCCATGTAAGGTTCATTGCGCGTCAGCACGTACCACACCGCCACGGAAAATGCGGGACACTTCCCCTGTTTTAAGTGGTCGACTGCCATAGACTTAGCTTTGGCTTCTGCACAGTTCCGGCCGGTGTGCACTTCATCCATCTGAGCACCGACAGCGGTGGAACCCAGAAGAAGCTGGTCAGGACGGAGTAGCGGGCAGACAACGAACGCAGCGTCATCGGCGGCGGGCAGTGGCCCGCCGCCGGGCGTCTGCGGCGCCACTGGATGTAGTGGGGTCGGTCGTCAGGGCGGCATACGATCGGTCGAGGGCACATGCGGTTACCCTAGTGGCTTCGGCAGGCGCCGGAAGCTGTCTTGGGAACGGCGGTCTGACACTACATATAGCGGAGGGGGTGAGCCCCGGGGTCAACCTGTAGGTTAGATGTTGGGCAAGCGCGGCGGCGAGGACGAGGGCGAAGTCGGGTGCGAGTCTGCTGGCAAGCGTGGGTGTGAGCGTGGGTTTGACCGCGAATCTGAGCCTGTTCACGAGTTGCTCGCTCAAGTTGTCGACTAGTCGAAACTTGAGCCTTCGGCCAACAGCGGCCACGAACCGGTCTCTGACGACTCTGGCGAACCGCGATGCAAGGCCGGAGTTCTAGGACGCGCTGGCTACCCGGACGGCAGGCGGGAAGACGGGCGTCGAGGCCTTCGACGTCAGCGGCCCGGCGGCGTGAACTGAGCCGAGTCTACTGATGCGCAAGCCGCCCAGCATCACGCCGGGCGGCTTGGCAATGTCGGGGCAGGGCTAGTCGTCGAAGACGAGGAACTCGGACGTCACGGCGGATTCAGGAACGGGCTGGCGGTCTTCGAGCAGACCGGAAATGTGCAGGCGGATGGCGTCGTAGATGTTTTTCTCCGCCTCGTCGCGCGTGTCGCCGGTGGCGACGCAGCCCGGCAGGTCAGGCACGTAGGCCGAGTAGTTGCCGTTCGCCTTCTCGATCACGATCAGGTACTTCCTCATGTGTCGGTTGGTATCATTGTCGTCTCTGGGCGGATGGCTGTCAACAGGAGGGCGCGATGCCAGAGGTGTGCGGGCGAATGCAGAGTGCCCTACCACGAGAGAATGACTAAGTTCAAAGGACGAATGACTAATCAAGCGCGGAAAGGACAAAGTCCCAATCAGACTTGGGCCTTGGGGCTTTCGGCATTTGCTTAGTCCTTTGGCCTTGACACTTTGTCCTTGCACAAGCCCAGAGGATTGCCACGGCCGCTTGAGTGGCCTCGCAATGACCGGTACTTGGCCGTGAGCCGGAAGCCGTGAGCTGAGAGCGGCAGGCTGGGTGAGCGCTTGGGACACGATCCCAATTGCCCGAGCGCAATTGGGTCATGTCCCGCGGTCAGGCCACGGATTCAGGGGACGGGCGCCAGGAGGGAGGGATGACGCGGGGGGCGGATTGGCGTTCCTGCAGTTTGGCACGGGCGAGCGCGAACTCGCCGTAGCGGTTGTTGACGTCGTCGACCGCGGCGAAGAGCGAGCCGGTGTGCTGCTCTTCGAAGGCCGAGAGCTGTTTGGTATCGCGAACCAATCCCGAGACGCTGACCCCGAGCAGGCGCACCGCGCGGGGCGGGCGATAAAGTTCTTCGAATAACTTGAGGGCGACGGTGTAGATGCGGTGGCCGTCGTCGGTCCATGCCTTGAGGCTGTGCTGGCGGATGAGGGTCTCGAAGTCGGAGTAGCGCAACACGAGCGAGACGGTGCGGCCGGAGAAGCGGTCGCGGCGCAGGCGGCGGCCGACCTGTTCTGATAGCTGGAGCAGGTGGCGCTGGATGACGGCCATGTCCCGCGTGTCGCGGTCGAGGGTGAAGGAGTGGCCCATCGATTTGGTTTCGGGTTCGTGGTAGTAGGGGTTGACCGGGCTGTCGTCGATGCCGAGGCCCATCCGGTGGAGGTGGAGCCCGAGCACGCCGAAGAGCCGGACGAGGTCGCGCTCGGGGTGGCGGCCCATCTGGCCGCAGGTGCGGATGCCGAGTTCGTGGAGCTTGGCCGTGGTCTTGGGCCCGATGCCGCAGAGTTCCTCGACCGGCAGGTCTTCAAGCAGCGCGGGCACGTCGGACAGGGGGAGCACGGTGAGGCCGTCGGGTTTGTGCATATCGCCGACGAGCTTGGCGAGCAGTTTGTTGGGCGCGACTCCGACCGAGCAGGTGAGGCCGAAGGTTTCCTTGAGCCAGGCCTTGATGAGGCGGGCGATTTGTTCCGGCCCGCCGAAGAGGTGGCCCGACTGGGTGACGTCGAGGAAGGCTTCGTCGATTGAGAACACCTCGACCTTGTCGGTGTAGGTGGCGTAGTGGGCGAGGATGCGGGTGGAGGTGTCGACGTACTTGGCCGGGTTGCCGCCGACGAGGATGATGTCGGGGCAGAGCCGGCGGGCGTCGGGCAGGATCATCGCGGTCTTGACGCCCCGGCGTTTGGCCTCGTAGGAGGCGGCGGCGATGACGGTGCGGCCGTCCGGGTCGCCGCAGACGCCGATGGGCTTGCCGCGCAGGAAGGGGAAGGTCTGCTGTTCGACCGAGGCGAAGAAGGCGTCCATGTCGACGTGCAGCACCTGGCGCTGGGGTCCCGCCGTCGCGGGCCGCGCCGATAGCGGCTGGAAGGTGGTGCTGAACACGCCGGTGAAGCGGGCCTACTCGGCGTAGACGCCGGACAGGGTCCAGTCGAAGTTCTTGGCGTTGTAGCAGAGCTCGAAGACGTTGGCGCCGTCGGAGACGGTGAAGTGGTAGATTTCGGATTCGCCGCGGTTCTCACGCCAGACATAGGTCACGTCCTGGACCTGGTACTCGCGGCTGCGCCAGACGAAGAGTATCGGGCGCAGGCGGTCGTGCGGGAAGCGGCGGTCGGCGCTTTCCTTGTACAGGGCGTAGACTTTTACCTTTTCGTTGATGCGGTTGTGGGTCATCGGGCCCTCCTTGACGGGCCGGGGAGCGGGCTGCTGGGGCCGGGGCGGCGGCTCGGGCCAGAAGGTTATCTGGGTCGGGCCGGTGGCGGGACGCTGCAAAGCGGTGCTGTTCATCTTTCCTCCTGTCTAGCGGTAGTTGCGCAACAGGCCGACAACGACGCCGATGATGCGGAAGTCGGTGCGGGCCGGGTCGACAATGATGGGCTCGAACTGCGGGTTCTCGGGCCGCAGGACCACTGTCTCGCCGCTGCGCTCGAAGCGCTTGACCGTGGCTTCGTTGTCGAGCAGGGCGGCGATGATTTCGCCTTCCTCGGCCGTGGCCTGCTGGCGGACGACCACGAGGTCGCCGTCGATGATGCCGGCGCCGGTCATGCTCTCGCCCTGGACCCGTAATAGGAAGCAGTCGTGGAAACGCTCGAGCGTGAACTGCGACTCGACGTTCTCGACCGCGAGCAGGGGAGAGCCGGCGGCGATGCGGCCGATGAGCGGCAGGGCGTCGGGCCGCTGCGCGGTGCGCAGGGTGCGGGCGCGCCGGCCCTGGCGTTCGAGCAGGCCGTCGCGGACTAAAATGTCGAGGTGGTACTGGACGGCGCGGGTGCTTTTGATGCCCACGGCCAGGGCGATTTCACGGACGCTGGGGGCAAAGCCGTGCTGGGTGGTGTAGCGCTGGATGAAGTCCAGCATCTTCTGGCGTCGGCCTTTGTCTCTTGTAAACATCTGTTCACATTGTAATGAGTCCGGTTCTGCCTGTCAATAGCGAGTTGGGCGGGTCGATGATGCCGTAATAGATAATAGATAAGTGATTGTGGGACAGCAGGATAAGGCTGGTATTCGGGGCGGGTTAAGGCGGGCGGCATCCCGGGCGCTGATGGAGCCGGGTGCCGGGGAGTGTCAGGTTGTCGGGGTGATGCGGACGCGGAAGTCCCAGCCGAACTCGCGGTAGCCGACCGAACGAGCGGTGGCGATGGAGGCGACGTTGCGGTCCGAGGTCTGGTGAACCGGCGTCTTGCCCACGGCGAGGATTGCGGCGGTGGTGGCCGAGAGCACGGAGCTGCCAAAGCCCAGGCGGCGGTGGGAGTCGAGCGTGCCGGCGAGGCCGATGTCGGCGACGCGGTCGGCAAGGTGGGGCACGTCGAAGGTGCCGCAGAGCGCGACCGGGCGGCCAGAGTCGAACGCGGCGTGGCAGGTGCCGGCGCGGACGCTCTGCTCGAGCCAGTCTTCGTACAGGCCGGACTGGCGCACCGCGGGCAGGTCGGCCTCGGTCACGGCGCGGCAGGGGTGGGTGAGACGGGGGCGGAAGGTCTCCGCCGCGCAGCAGTTGATGGGGCCGGAGGCCACCGATACCTGGCCGAGCATGCTGCGGTGGGTTTCGACGAGCCGGGTGAGGTCGTCGAGGCAGCGGGGTTCGCGGATACGGGCGATGCCGTGGCGCCCGAGGATGCGCCGGACCGGCTTGTAGAGCTGGGACTGGACCGAGAGCGCGGCCCGGTTCTCGAACACCACGAGCCAGAGCGCGAAGACGTCGGCGTAGAGGAGCTCGCGCCGCTCGCGGCGGTCCGACGCGACCACGCGCATCTCGCGCGGGGCGACCGAGGACAGGTCGCATTCGAGGTAGGCCGAGAAGAAAGCAGCAGTATCGATTAAGGCGTCAGCCATGGTTCAACACTCTCTCTGCGCGGTCGAGTTAGACTAAGTCGGGACTACGGCCGAGTCAAGGACGCGGCAGGCCGGCCACGCGCGCGCCGGGCCGGATGCCGCGCTCGGCAAACCAGCCGCGGTTCATCTCCAGCGCGAAGGGCACGGCGCGGGACGAGGCGTAGGGCGTGGTGGTGTCCAGGGGCGCCATCTCGATGATGTCGGTGACCAGCCCGGCCGAGTCGATGTAGGCGATGCTCAAGGGGATGAGCGTGTTCTTCATCCAGAACCGCTGGAACTCGGCCGAATCGAACACGAAGAGCATCCCGGAGTCCGGGGCGAGCGTGGTGCGGTGCATCAGGCCCTGGGTGCGCTCGTCGGGTCGAGCCGCGACCTCGGCGAAGGCGGTGAAGCTGTCGATGCGCAGTGCTGCGACCGGCAGGTTGTAGCGGTAGGCCTCGGGCCGGGGCTGGGTGCGCGGGGCGGGTCGGCCGCAGGCCAGAAGCAGTGCAGTGATGAAGAGCAGGCGCTCGGGCATCAGGCGGCCGCGGGCTCGCCCTCGATGACGATGCGCGACAGGTCGGCGACGCGGCCGAACAGCGCGCGGACAAAGGCGAGCAGGCGCAGCTGGTTGGCGCGCACCGCGGGGTCCTTGTCCATCACGAGCACGTCGTCGAAGAACTTGTCGATGATTGCGCGCAGGCCGAGCAGGAGCTCGAACGCGGCGCGGAAGTCGCCGGCCCTGACCGAGGCCTCGAGCCTGGGCGCGGCGGCGCTTGCCGACTGCCAGAGTTCGCGTTCGGTCGGCTCGCTGAACAGGGCCGGGTCAGGGTCGCCGTCGACCCGCTCCTTCTTGAGAATGTTGGCGACGCGCTTCTGGCCGACCACGAGCCGTTCGAACTCCGGTGTGGCGCGGAACTCGATGAGGGCCCGGGCCGAGGTCGCCGCGGTGAGCGGGTGGTCGGCAAAGGCGGCCAGCACCGCATTCGCGATGTCGTAGGGCACCGCTCGGTCGGCCAGGGCCTGGGCTTCGCGTTCGAGAAAGAACGCGGGCAGCCTGGCGGCGTGCTCGGGGCTGGCGTCCGCGAATAGCCCGAGCGCGTGCCGGGTGAGCGCGCCCGTGTCGACGGGCAGGTTGCGCTCTAGGATTATGGCGAACACGCCCCCGGCCTGGCGGCGCAGCGCGAACGGGTCTTCCGAGCCGCTCGGTATCGCGCCGGTCAGGAAGGTGGCGACGATGTTGTCGACCTTGTCGGCAATCGAGAGCAGGGCGCCGCAGCGGGTCGCGGGCAGGCTGTCGCCTGCGAAGTTGGGCAGGTAGTGCTCGGCCATCGCGTCGGCCACGGCTTCGGGTTCGCCGGCGAGCCGCGCATAGATGCCGCCGACCCGTCCCTGCAGCGAGGTGAACTCCTTTTCTCTGACCATGTCGGTGAGCAGGTCGGCCTTGCACAAAAAGGCGGCGCGGTCGAGAGCGGCCGCGTCGGTGCCGGGAACGCTTAGGGCGAGGAACCGGCAGAGCGCGCGCAGGCGCTCGGTCTTGTCGAACAGCGTGCCCATACCT
>JAWOHG010000306.1:0-10403 GCA_046485245.1 bacterium | reverse complement strand
CGGGCATCATCGAGGGCGCGCACGAGGGCAAGGGGCTCGGGCTGTGGTTCCTGCGCCACATCGAGCGCACCCGGATGCTGGTGTTTGTCGTCGACGGTTCGAGCGGCACCGCGGCCGAGGACTACCGGGTGCTCTGCGACGAACTGCAGAGCTACAACCCGGAGATGCTCGACCGGCCGCGCGTGGTCGCTCTGAACAAGGCCGACATCGCTCCGGCCGAGCTTGAGGCCGACGTGCCGGTCGTGCACGTCTCGGCGCTCGAGGGCACCGGCATCACCGAGCTCCGGGCCGAAATCGAGAAGCACATCCCCAAGCCGGCCAAGCCCGGCCCCGCGTAGTGCCCGGCACGTTCCGCGAAGAGTACGTCGACCTGTACGCGGTGCCGCGGATGAACGAGACGCGGCTGAAGCACCTGCTCGCGCATTTCGAGGACCCCGGGCGAATCCTGTCGGCGAAGTACGCCGCGCTGCGCGAATGCCCGGGCATCGACGAGGAACTGGCGCGGGCCGTGGCCTCCTACCGTCGCTCGGACGAGACCGAAGGGCGCATCAAGGCCGCGCGGGACTCAGGCGTCCAGACGTTGGGGTTTCGCGACCCGGAGTACCCCGCCAACCTGAAGGACCTTGCCCACATGCCGCCGGTGCTGTTCGCGCGCGGCGCGGTCGTCGAAGAGGACCGGCTGGCCGCGGCGATAGTCGGCACGCGGCGCGCGACCCATTACGGCCGGCAGGTGGCCGAGCGGTTTGCCCAGGCGTTTGCCCTGAGCGGGGTCACCGTGGTCAGCGGGCTGGCGCGGGGCGTGGACACCTGCGCCCACAAGGCCGCGCTCGAGGCCGGGGGCCGCACCATCGGGGTGCTCGGTTGCGGCATCGACGTCTTCTACCCGCCGGAGAACCGGCGGCTGTACGACGAGGTCAGCGCGAGCGGCGCGGTGCTCACCGAATTCGCGCCCGGGACCGACCCGCTGGCGATGAATTTCCCCAAGCGCAACCGGGTCGTGTCCGGCCTGTCGCGGGCCATCGTCGCGGTCGAAGCCGGGGAGAAGTCGGGCGTGCTGAACACCGCGGCGTGGGCCGCAGACCAGGGCCGGGACGTGTACGCGGTGCCCGGTCCGGTCACTTCGCCCTTGAGCCTCGGGTCCAACCGGCTGCTCCTGACCGGCGCGCGGCCGGCCACCTGTCCCGAAGACGTCATCCGCGACCTCGGGGTCTCGGTCCAGCTTGAAGAGAAGGCGAAGGTCGACATCAGCGCCGAGGAAGCGCCCGTGATGGAAGCGCTGTCGGCCGACCCGCTCCACGTCGACGAGATATGCGAGACGCTCGGGATGCCGATGGCGACCCTGCTCGGCGTGCTGATGCAGCTCGAACTCAAGGGCGTGGTCCGCCAACTGCCCGGCAAGTTCTTCGTCAAATCGGCATGAGCGGCGTGCCTGTGAGGTGCGTTGTCCTGCTCGCCGCGCTGACGGTAGCCGGATGCGGCCGGCCCGGCAAGCCGCCGGCGATTCAGTGGCAGAGAACGGTTGGCCTAGAGCCGAACTACGGTTCGAGCGTTCAGCAGACCAGCGACGGCGGGTACATCGTCGCTGGCGTGAGCGCGACGGACACGTTTCCTGCGGCGCTGCTCTTCCCAGACATACTGCTGGTCAAGCTCGACTCTCTCGGCAACACCGAGTGGGAACGCAGCTACGGCGGCCCGGACCTCGACCGTGCCTACGCGGTCAAGCAGACGCCGGATGGCGGGTACGTCTTCGCCGGTAGAATGGATGACCGACTGGAGAGTTCGAGGGCGGCGGTGGTGAAACTCGACTCGCTCGGGAACGTTCAATGGGCTGATTCGGGGCCTGCGTTGCCATCGGCAGACGATGTTGCGCTGACCGCGGACGGTGGCTACATAGCGGTTGGCGGTGCGATGTTCGACAGCGCATACCTGAGGAAGCTCGATGCGCTGGGCAACCTCGAGTGGCACGTAGCCCTGCCCGAAGCGTTCTTCCACGAACCATGGGGTGGTGCGCCACTGAGGGTGCACCAGACAAGCGACCGCGGGTACATAACCTCTTACACGAGCGTCCACAAGGTCGATTCACTGGGCAATCTGCAGTGGTCACGACGCCACAACAGGGTTGAAGTGCTCTTCTGTACGCGACTGGCAGTGGACGGCGGCTACATCGCCACGGGCATCACGCGCGACCCGCGGTGGCGCGAGTTCGAGTATCGTCTTGTGCTGCTCAAGATGGATGCGGAGGGCAGGGAGGTCTGGAGGCGGTCGTACCGCGACGGCTCGCTGACGAGCGGGGAGTTCATCCAGCAACTTCCGGATGGCGGGTACTTCCTGGTGGGAAACTCAGACCGCGGCCCGTGGCTGGCGCGAACGGATGAGCGGGGTCGTGCGCTGTGGGCTGGCAACCTGCCCGGCCTCGATAGCCTATCTGCTGATATGGGAGCATCGACACGAGACGGCGGCTACATCGTCACGCTGGGCAGTACACTGGTTAAGCTGGCTCCGGAAGGGAAGTAGGGCTGGGGCCCGGCGTCAGCCGGGCAGGAAGTCGAGCGCGATGTCGGCCGCAGGGGCCGAGTGAGTGATGGCGCCGACCGAGACATAGTCGACGCCGGTGCGGGCGATTGCCGCCACGGTCTTGAGGTTGACTCCGCCCGAGGCTTCGAGCACAGCCCGGCCGTTCACCAGCTTCACGCAGCGTCGCAACTGAGCAACAGACATGTTGTCGAGCAGGATGCGCTTCGCCCCGGACAGGAGCGCCTCGCGGACGTCGGCGAGCGTGCCGCATTCGACCTCGACCTCAAGCTTCGTGCGGCAGCGCTCAAGCGCCGCGGTGATTGAGCCGGCCGCGGCGATGTGGTTGTCTTTCACCAGCACCATGTCGTAGAGCCCGAAGCGGTGGTTGGTCCCGCCGCCGCAGCGCACCGCGTACTTCTCCAGCATTCGCCAACCGGGCAGGGTCTTGCGCGTGTCGAGCACGCGGCAGTCAGTGCCCTGCACGGCCGCGACAAACCGGGCGGTGTGCGTGGCGATGCCGGACAGGCGCTGGATGAAGTTGAGGGCCGTGCGTTCGGCCCCCAGCACGGAGCGGGCCGGGCCGGCGATGCGGGCCAGCACTGCCCCGCGCGTGTAGCTCGCGCCGTCCGCCAGTTCCGGCAGGAACCGAATATTGGAGTCGAGCGTGCGGAACACGCGGCCGGCGACCGCGATGCCGCAGAGCGTGCCCGGGGAGCGGGCCACGAGCACGGCCCGGGCCTTAGCCTCGGCCGGCACGGTCAGGCGCGAGGTGATGTCGCCGGGGCCGATGTCTTCGGCCAAGGCGACGCGTACGAGCGCGGTCAGTTGGCGGTCAGTGAGCGGGAAGTGACCGGGCCTGCGGCTCAAGTCTTGGCCGGCCGCGGGCCGGGCCGGTCCGGCGCGTCGGCCGGCGGTGGCGGCGGGGGTACTGCCGCGGCGGCAGCAGCCGCGGCGGCGGCAGCGACCTCAGCCGTCTTGGCCCTTTCGGCCGACAGTTCTGCGGGCGAGGGCGTGATGGGCGGCGGCGTGGTGCCGGGCGGCGCGTTCTTGGCCGCGAGCAGTTCGGCAATCTTGCCCAGGAGGACCTCGGGCTCAAACGGCTTAGTGACGTAGCCGTTCGCGCCCATATCCAGGCCGCGGCGCACGTCTTCCGGGGAAGAGCGGGCCGAGAACAGGATGATGGGCGTCGTGGCAAAACCGCTGAACTTGAGCATCTTGCAGACGGTGTAACCGTCCATCTTGGGAATCATCAGGTCGAGAATGACGAGGTCGGGCTGGAACTGCTTCGCCTTGGTCAGCGCGTCGTAGCCGTCGACCGCGGTCTTGACCTCGTAGCCGTTGGCCTCGAGGCGGCCGCCGACCAGCTCGCGCAGGTTCTCTTCGTCCTCGACCAGCAGAATCTTGGCAGCCGGGGTGTTCGCCACTTATGCGCCTTCCTTTATCGGCAGGATGAAGCTGAAGCCGGCGCCTTCGCCGAGCTTGGAGTGAGCCCAGACCTTGCCGTGGTGCAGTTCGACCAGCGAGCGGACGTTGGCCAGTCCGAGGCCGATGCCGGGGCCGTGCGGGTCCACGCGCTCGAACTTGCCGAATATGCGGTCCAGGAACTCGGCCGGGATGCCGGGGCCGGAATCGGTCACCGTGACCTGGACGTAGCCGGTGTTGGGCAGAATCGAGGGCTGGGAGAGGACCGGCGCGTCCGGGTCGACAAAGGCAATTTCCACGCGGATGGTGCCGCCCACCGGCGAATACTTGATGGCGTTGTCCAGCAGGTTGTTGAACACGCGCAGCAGCCGGTCCCGGTCGCCCATCACCAGCGGGATGCGGGCCGGCAGGTTGCGGTCGATGGTCAGGTTCTTCTTGCTGACCAGCAGCGACATCGACTGCACCGAGGTCGATATCACCTCGGACAGGTCCACGCCGTCGAGCCGGAGCTCGACCTTGCCCGCCTCGATGCGCGACACGTCGATGAGGTTGTCGATCATCCGGTTCAGCCGGTCGATTTCCTCGCGGGCGATGGTCAGGTAGCGGCGCTGGCGGTCCTCCAGCTTGCCCGCGGCGGTCTCGAACAGAAGCGAGATGGCTTCCTTGATGGAGGCAAGGGGCGTGCGCAGGTCGTGCGAGAGCATCGCGACGAGGTCGGTGCGGATGCGCTCGGCCGCGCGCAACTGGGTCACGTCGCGCAGGAAGCAGAGCACCACGGTGCGGCCGGCCGACTCCACGGTCACCAGCCGCAGCTCGCAATCCACCTCGCGGCCGGTGCGGTTGATGATGCGCACCTCGTGGTGCACCGGCACGAGCTGGCGCTTGGGGTCGGCTAGGCTCTGGGCCACGGCGGTGCGGTACTTGGCGTGCACTATCCGGTCCAGGCCCAGCCCGCGCACCTGCGCCGCGGTGTAGCCGGTCAGCTCCTCGAACCGCCGGTTGGTATAGGTCACGTCGCGGCCCTCGATGATGCAGATGCCGTCGACCGAGTTCTCCATCACCTGGCGCGAGGTCGAGTCGGCCATGCCCTGCGGCCCGCCCGCGGTCACGGTCGCGAGGAACCAGGACCGCTTCTCCACGGTGCGGCGCGACACGGTGATGTTCACCGGTATCGCGCGGGCCGACCGGCCGAGCATCACGGCCGCGCCGAGCTGGCGGGTGCCGTGGCCGGACCGGGTCGAGAGCAGCTTGTTCAGTTCGGGCTCGGGGAAGAGCTCGTGCCAGGACGTGCCGATGAGCACCTCGGCCGACGGGTAGCCGAGCAGCTGGGCCAGCGCCTTGTTGGCAAAGACAATCTGGTCGTCGGAGTCCGCGACCCAGACACCTTCCTGCAGGTCATTCAGGAAGGTCTTGCCGCCGGTCAGCGATTCCAGCGCGGTCTGGTCCGTCACGCTCCAACTCTCCCAAGGTTAGACATTGTAATATAAGGGTTTAGCAGAATGCGGCCGCAGGCTTGCGGACGACTCGGCGTAACCACAATTGTCATTTTAGCCCGGCCGGGTGGGAAGTCAACCGGATGAAGTGTACCGGCGGGGACCGGGGCGGGGCGTTGACAGCCGGCCGGGGCCGGACTACCATCGGTCGCGGCCCGCGTGCCGCAGAAGGGAAACTGAGTGAAACTGCATCTGGCTCCTGTTGCCGCCGGGCTGCTTTGCGCCGCTGCCGGCTTGGCGGACGCCGCGGTCCAGCCGCGGCTCTACGCGTCGCTGTTCACCTTTGGTGGCCAGGTCGGGCTGCACCGGTCACGGGTCTTTGACCTTGAACTCGGCAGCCGACCGATGAGCGACACGTCCGACTACACCAGCCTCCTGGCCGTGCCGGTCAGGGCGGCCGAGGTGCGCTGGTTCCCGCGCGGGCGGCTCGGGTTCGGCGCCTCGCTGGTTGAGGCAACGCTCGTGGCCGGGTCGCCCAGCGAGGGCATCGGACTGGTAAGCGCCGGCGTCCTCGGGGTCAACGTCCACTACCTGACGGTCCGGTCCCGGCGCTCGTTCCAGTATGCTACGTTCGGCACGACCTGGATACCGCTGCTCGGCCTGGGCGCGAACGCCGAGTACACCTGGGTACCGCTGGCGCCGTGGCCGGTGGAACTGAGCGCCCGGCTTGGAGCCCACGCCGACGCGCTGCCGGTGTTCTGGGGCGTTCAGGCATCCCTCGGCGCGCGAGTCGGGCTGGGCCGGTGGGTGATGAGAAAGGACTAGGGGCTAGGGGACAGGGTTCAGGGGCTGGGGACGGGGGACGAAGGCAGAAGTCAGAATGCAGAGTGCAGAGTGCAGAATGCAGGAGCCAAGGCTAGGGGCGAGGGACGAGGGGCGAAGGCAGAGAGGCGGGCGTGATGTCAGAGGCGTGACGTCAGAGTCGAGATGTCAGACGTAGCGGATGTTCTTTGTGCCTTTGGTGTCTTTGTGGTGAGTCCCGGCCGTGAGCCGCAGGCTGTCAGCCGTCCGTGCTTTGGGCTTTGGGGTTTGGAGCTTGGGTTTTCCCGGGCCTTCTTGGCCCGGCGTTACTTCTTTGAGATGTGCCGCAGCGCGAAGACGCCGCCGACCATCGCGCCCGCGTAGAAACTGAACAGCCGCCACAGCACGACGTACACGCCGAGCATGTACACCGGGCATATCGCCCGGTAAAGCCCGGCGGCCACGGCCTCGGCCACGCCGCTCGCACCCGGCGTCGGCACGAACAAGAGCACCGAGGCCAGCAGCATGCTCAGGCCCATCGCGTGCGGCGGCTTCGAGACCACGCCCAGCCCGGCCAGCAGTGTTTCGCTCATCCCGAACAGCGCGCAGATGGCGGCCACGGTCAGCAGCAGGGCCAGGGCCAGCCAGCCGTAGTATCGCGGCCGCAGGAACAGCTTCAGCCCGGCCGTGAACTCGTCGAACTCGTTCAGCACCCACACGACCCCGCGCCGCAGCAGGCCGGGCTTGGGCGCGCGCGACAGCCGTTCGTGCAACTCGCGCACCTTCTTGGGGAACGCCGCGCTCGCGACCACCAGCACGACGCCCATCCCGACGACTGCCCAGATGTACCCGGCCAGCACCTTGATGAACGCGGTCGATGCGCCCATCAGGTGACCGACCACCGGCGCCACGGTCAGCAGGATGCCGTAGAACAGCACGCCGCGAATCAGCAGGACCGACGTCGCCTTGCCCGGGGAGATGCCCCAGCGGTTCATCACGTAGAGTTGCAGCGGCAGGCCGCCGACCTGGAACGGCGTCACCGCGGCCATGAAGTAGCCGATGTAAATGACCTCGATCGAGCCCCACAGCGGCATCCGGTTCTCGCCCACGCGTGACAGCACGGCCAGGCGCGCGCCGTCGAAGAACGCCGCGGCCGCCCACAGCAGGAACGTCGCGGCCAGCCACAGCGGCTTGATGCGTCCCAGCCCGGCCCAGGTCTCGCGGCTCGCAGTCACCGCGATGACCACGACCGCGGCCGCGACCGCGATGAACACGAAAACCCGCACCCCGCGTGCGATGGCGGTGCGCGTCGTGCTCGGCGCGGGCGCGGACTGGGTCTGGTTCACGTCAGACACAACCGGGCATCCTAACGCGCCACGGCGCGCGCGTCAACGGCGAGATTGTCGCACGATGGGGCGGAATGGTCAGTAGTTTAGTTTGTTGACAATCGCGCTCCCGCGTTTAGTCTTTGGCACACCAAAGGAGGTGTAATGAAGAAGATGCACGTAATTGCCGCGTTGTTCGTTGCCGCGGCGGCCGTGATGGCGTTCGAGTTGCCGGTTGAGCCGGGAGTCGTCGTTCGCACCGGCCCGGCGCACACCGATGACTTCAGGCCGGCGCCGGCCGGCCGCGCCGCGACCCCGGTCTGGACCCGGCTCGAGCGGATGTCCACGGCCGAGCGGCAGAACTCCCAGATTCACCTGATGCTCGAAACCTCAGCCCCGGCCGAGGCGCAGGCGCTCGCGCTCGCCATCGCCGAGGACTGGAACGCCGGGCGCTGCGACAAGGCGCTGGCCGACTTCCCGCGCCTGGCCGAACTGGCCGGCTCCGACATCGCCATCGGCAACGGCTGGCGCACCCCGGTGCCGACGCTCGACACCCGGCTGTGGGGTAACGACGTGCGCATCGGCAACCGCGACTCGGCCGTGCTGGTCAACCTCGATATCCAGCGCTCGTCCGGCAACCTCGCCGCGGTGCTGATGTTTCAGGGCGACGGCTACACCAACCTGTGGACGATGAACCACTCGACCAACGGCGGTGCGAACTGGTCCGAAACCCACATGTGGTGGGCGAACTACGACCTGCGCTCGCTCAGCGCGGCGGTGCTGGCAAACCACTGCTACATCGCGTTCGGCCGCAACGCGGCCCAGAACCAGGCCTTCCTGTACCGCTGCCGGATGAACAACGGCCAGCAGGAGAACTTCAGCAACGGCTCGCCCTACGTCACGGTCGCCACGACCCCGACCGGCGACACGCTCAAGGAAGTCAAGCTTGCCGCAAACCAGGACTTCTTCAACAACCGGCTCTACTACCTGACGCTGACCACCTCGGGCAAGCTGCGCTTCTACTGGGACGACTCGGCCGCGGTGAGCTGGGACTCGACGCCGGGCCTGACGGTTGACAACGCCAAGGCCGGGCTCGATGCCTGCACCAACGAAGGCTACGACTCGAGCTACATCTTCGTCTCGTACTTCGACGCGACCGACCGGGTGAACACCACGGCCCGGCGCGGCACGGGCTGGCGCACCCTCATTTCCTACAGCGCCGGCAACGTAGTCCCCCCAGTTACTGCCATTAGCGCGTACTACGACACCGTGCTGGTCGCGTTCAAGTACAACGGGAGCGCGGCCAATCACGTGCGTTACCTCGCCAGCTACAACGGCGGCACAACCTGGGTTTACGGGAATGTCGGCGAAGACACTACCACGACATCCGAGTCACCGGACGTGGCCCTGCGCGCGGGCGGCGGCTCGGCGGTCGCGTATCGCTACTACACCTCGACCCGCCAGCTCCGCTACACTTGGCGTCGCTACCGCGGGGCGTGGACCACGCCGGTGAGCATCGCCGACCACGAGCCGTACTTCAACAAGCCGGCCATCGAACACCTCGGCGGCGGCACGTTCGGCGTGGCCTATACCAACTGGCTGACCGCACCGGCGCGCCGGGTCTTCTTTGACCGCACTGACTGGACCGGGCTCGCCGAACAACGCAAGCTCATCGTCGAAGACGGCGTGCTCGCGGTCACGCCCAGCCCGCTAGTGGGCCGGGGCCGGGTCAGGCTCAACCTCGCCCGCGGGGCCGGTCTCGACGTCAAGGTGCTCGACCGGGCGGGCCGTGTCGTCGCGGACGTGTTCCAGGGCAGCCGGCCGGCCGGGCGCAGCGAACTCAGCCTCGACTGCTCCAACCTCGCGCCGGGCGTGTACTTCATCCGCGCGACCGCCGACGGCGAACCGCTCACGGTTCCCTTCACGGTCGTCCGCTAGACCACTTCAGCACAACGGCGGCGGGGCGAAAGCCCCACCGCCGCGCTATCGGCTGACGGCCGCGAAACCCGGGACTGTCGCAAGCGGACCTGGGCGACGGGACTGTCCCGCGGTTTCGCGGGGATCAGAAGGACAAGGGACTAAGCAACTGGGGAAAGGACAAAGGGACAAGGTCGGCGGGCGGTTCTGTCACTCCGACGCCGAGGAGGAGTCGCCGCGACCACTCGACCGCTTCCTCCCTCTGTCCACTGTTCACTGTTCACTATCGGCCGCCGTCAGCCGTGCCCGACATCCTCGCCCCTTGCGGGAGAGGAGAGAGGTGAGGGGGCTGGGGCCGGGGTTCAGGGAACAGGGGTCGGGGGCGAGGGGACGAAGTCAGAAGCCAAAAGTCAAAAGCCAAATGCCAAAGCGCCCGAGGCACGAGGGCGTCCTGAGCGAGCGCAGCGAGTCGAAGGACCTCTGAGCCGTGAGCCTGAGCAAACCCGGGACTGTCGCTGGGCGAAGAGAACAAGGGACCAGGGTTCAGGGCTCAGGGTCCGGGGTCAGACGTCCGGAGTCTAGCGTCCAAAGTCTAGCGTCTGGTATCGCGGGTTCAGGGTTCGGGGACCAAAGTCCAATGTCCAGTGTCTAGAGTCTAGAGTCTGGTGCCCCGCGTCCCGCGTCCCGCGTCCAAAGTCCAACGTCTATGGTCTAGAGTCTATCTGCCCGCTAGCGCGAGAACCGGCGGCGGAGGGCGTCACTCTACCGCTGGATACCGTGGGTCCGAGCGGCGCCATTGGTTCGAGGCCGGCGTACTAGAGGCGTCTCTCGACGAGCTTCCTGACTAAGTCGTCGGTGACTGTTGGGTCGAGGCTGAATCCCTCGAACGCTGCGAAGAGAGGCCGTGTTATGTCGGCGACGACGGGCCCCAGCGCGGACAGCGGGGTGCTTAGCGCAAGTCTGTGCTCCGCGGTGACTGAGTCGTCGACCG
>JAWOHG010000287.1:0-4729 GCA_046485245.1 bacterium | reverse complement strand
GGCAAGGTGCGCGGCGCGCCCGCGCTCGGGTTGGTGAACTCCGACAGCGCGCTCGACGTCATCGTCGGGGCTGACGACGGCAAGGTGTATGTCCTCGATGGCATCAGCGGGGCGACAATCGTCACGCGGTCGACCGGCGGCCCGACCGGTTCGGCAGCGGCGCTCGGCGACATCTTCGGCACCGGCCGGCTCGACGTCGCGGTCGGCTCGGTCGACGGCCGGCTCTACCTGTTCGGCGGCGCGCCGACCGGTGTGGCCGAACCGCGGGATGCTGTCGCTCACAGGGCCGTGCTGTTGGCACGGCCCAACCCGGTGACGCGGCTCGCCGACGTAAGCTACAGCGTGCCGCGCGCGGGCAACGCGACGGTAACCCTTCTCGACGCGGCCGGCCGCGCGGTGATGCGGCTCGCGTCCGGAACGCACGCGGCCGGGACTCACTCGGCCCGGCTCGACGCGGCGCGTCGAGCCGCGGGCGTGTATTGGCTCAAGCTGGAGTCAGGGTCAGGCTCGTACACGGCCAAGCTGACGCTCCTGCGCTAGGTCGAGGTCAGATTCAGCCGGGCGCGGGCACAGCCCCGCGCCCGGCCCGCTTTCGCGGCGCTTGACATAACGCCGTGCCCGTGTGAGTATTCACCCAAGCAGCGCCGCCCGGGCGCAGGAAACGGGAGGATACCGTTGAAGAAGCCAGTGTTGCTGCTCATCAGTCTCGCCGCAATCGCCGCGGCAGGCGAGGTCGCGGCCGTGACGCCGCAGGCGATCGACAATCGGCAATCGACAATCGCAGATGGCCCGGACGCAGTGACGATACCGCGGCTGCTGAGCTACCAGGGTCGGCTTGCCGACACGACGGGCCGAGCCGTACCCGACACGCTTTATGCGGTACGCTTCAGGCTGTACGAACAGCCCTCGGGCGGCACCCAGTTCTGGGAGGAAACGCAGGACGTCCAGACCCGGTCCGGCCTGTTCTCGGTCCTGTTGGGCTCGCTGACGCCCATCGGCAACCTGCCCAGAGCAGGCACGCTTCATCTCGGGATGGCGGTCGCGGGCGGGGCGGAAATGGTTCCTCGCCTGCGTGTTGCGAGCGCGGCCTACGCGTTCCTTGCCGAGCGGGCCCGGCGTGCCGACACCGCCGACTACGCGCCGACCACGCTACCGGACACGATTCCGGGCAGCCTGGCCATCGGCGGCGAACTTCGCGTCCACTCCAAGGTGCGTCTCGGTGCCGAGTGCAGCAACAGCGGCGAGTACGCGTTCTGCGCCGGGTACCGCAACGGCGCATTCGGCGACCGGTCGTCGGTAAGCGGCGGCGAGGACATCTCCTGTGCCGGGTATGCGGCTCACGTCGGTGGCGGCACCGAGAACCAGACATCGGGCCCGTACGCGACAGTCGGCGGCGGGTACGTCAACGTTGTCGACGACACCGCCGGTACGGTAGCCGGCGGCTGGGAAAACGTCGCGCGCGGCAAGTACGCCGTAATCGGCGGGGGTCAGTACAACACGGCCGAGAACGCCGCTGCCACCGTCGGCGGCGGCTGCCTGAACACCGCAGACGGCCCCCACAGCACGGTCGCGGGTGGGTACAGCAACCGCGCAGTCGGCTACCATTCCACGGTCGGCGGCGGCAGCGACAACGAGGCATCCGGCGGCCACGCGGTGGTCGCAGGCGGGTACGACAATGTCGCCAGCAACTACCACGCGGCCGTCAGCGGCGGGCAGCGGAATACGGCGGGAGGACAGAACTCGATGATACCGGGGGGGTACTGGAATACCACCAACGGGTTGGCGTGTCTCGCGGCAGGTGAGTACGCTCGCGCCAACCACTCCGGGTCGTTCGTCTGGGGCGATGCCAACGCGGGACCCAACGACACAATCTACACGACCGGCAGCCACCAGTTCCGGGTTCGAGCCAGCGGCGGCACGTGGTTCTTCTCGAACCGGACATTGACTACCGGTGCGTACCTGGCCGCAGGGTCGAATTCCTGGGCGTCGGCGTGCGACTCGGCGACCAAGGAGGACTTCCGACCGGTAGACCGCAAGGCCCTGCTCGACAAGGTCGCGGCGCTGAGAGTGCGGAACTACAAGATGCGCGACCAGGACGACGGCACGCGGCACATCGGGCCGGTGGCGCAGGACTTCGCCGCCGCGTTCGGGGTCGGGGAGAACAACACATCCATAAACATGGCCGACGCCGACGGCGTCCTGCTGGCCGCGGTCCAGGCATTGTACGAACAGAACCAAACCCTCAGCCGGCGCGTGGCCGAGCTGGAGGCACAGCTACCCAAGAGGTAGGAGGAATCAATGAAGAGACTGATACTGGGCCTGGCGGCATTGTGCCTCGTGGCACTGGCCGCTGAAGATGTACCGACCGCGGCCGAGGCAATCGACAATCGGCAATCGGCAATCGCAGATGGCCCTGACGCGGTGACGATACCGCGGCTGCTGTCCTACCAGGGCAAGCTGACCGACACCAACGGCAACGCGGTGCCGGACACGACCTACTCGGTCGCGTTCCGGCTGTACACGGTGCCGAGCGGTGGGACGCAGTTCTGGACCGAGACGCAGACGGTGCGGACGAAGACCGGGCTGTTCTCGGTCCTGCTCGGGTCGGTTACGTCCATCGGGTCGATGCCGGATGCGGGCGCGGTGTATCTCGGTATGTCGGTCGCGGGCGGGGCAGAATTGACGCCGCGGCTGAGGCTGGCGAGTTCGGCCTACAGCTACCTCTCCGAACGCGCGGCCAGCGCCGACCTCTTGCAGGGCAAGGACACAACCGCGCTCGACGCGCGCTACATCAACGAGGCGCAGGCGAATTCGGTGACCAGCACGATGATAACCGACGCCGCGGTGGCCAACGCCGACATCGCCAACACGGCAGTGACCACGGCCAAGCTGGCCGACACCGCGGTGACGATGGCCAAGATTGCCCGCGCCGGCGCGGCCACGGGGCAAGTCGTCAAGTGGACCGGCAGCGCGTGGGCGCCGGGTCCGGATAACACGGGCGGCGGGACGGGTGTGACCAACGTCTACCAGGACACCGGCATCACCTGCGTGCCCAACCCGATAACCACGACCGGCAACGTCAAGCTCAACATCGGCTTCTCCGACGCGCGCTACGTCAACGAAGGCCAGTCGGCCGGCGGGGACCTCGCCGGGACATACCCGAACCCGACGCTGGCGACCAGCGGCGTCTCGGCCGGCACCTACGGCAGCGCCACGCAGGTCGGACGAGTCACGGTGGATGCCAAGGGCAGGCTGACCGGTGCAAGCAATGTTGCCATCACCGGCGTCGCGCCCGGCGGCACCGCGGGCGGCGACCTTGCCGGTTCCTACCCCAACCCGACCGTTGATGGCCTGCAGGGCCGGGCTGTTGCCGCGACCGTGCCTGCGACAAACCAGGTGCTGAAGTGGACCGGCTCGCAATGGATGCCGCGTAACGACTCGGTCGGCGGTGGCGGCACCGGGGACAATGCCTGGGTGCGCGTGGGGGCGGACAGCGTGCTGTACACCATCCGTTACCTCGGTATTGCCCGGGGCGGTTCGAATAGCAAGCTCTGGGGCACCGCCGCCTATTCCCACGTCAACCTCGGCGTCACCTGCACGACCGGGACTTCCGGACAGAACTTTGGCTATGCCACTATCGGCGGAGGGCAGGAGAACGCCGCTGCGGCAATCTTGACGACGGTCGGCGGCGGGGGGGTCAACAGAGCAAGCGGCACTGGCGCCACGGTCGCGGGCGGCATATTGAACTCCGCGAGCAATACACACGCGTCCGTAGGCGGCGGGCGCATGAACCTGGCCGGCGGCGCCCTCGCCACCGTCGGCGGTGGCGAGGCGGACTCGGCCAAGGCAGTGTACGGAGGCGTATCCTCCGGGTACTCAAACCTCGCGGGGGACGCGGCGGCCGACACCGGTGCCTGCGTTGTCGGCGGCAGGGACAACTCGGCCACGGCCAGGTACGCGTCCGTCGGTGGCGGGAACAACGGTGTCGCCAGCGGAGAGTACTCCGCTGTCGGCGGCGGGCGCAACAACAGCACGAGCAACTCCTACGCCACTGTGTGCGGAGGGTCGGGCAACACGGCCGGTGCGACCTGGGCCACCATTGCCGGCGGGCAGAGCAACAACGCAGCCTACTCAATCGCCACGATCGCGGGCGGGGTGAGCAACTACGCGAGCGGCTTCGCATCCACCGTTGGCGGCGGGCGGCTCGATACCACCAAGGCGGTGTACGGCGGAGTGTTCTCGGGCAACGACAACCTCGCGGGCGACGTGGCGGCGGATACCGGGGCCTGCGTGGTCGGCGGTTCGAGCAACTCGGCGACTGCCAAGTACGCATCTGTTGGCGGCGGGTCCTACAACTCCGCGGCCGGCCCGTACGCGGCCATCGCCGGCGGCAACGGCAACGAGATAGACCAAGGGCAAAGCAGCTTCATCGGTGCCGGAATGGGGAACCACGTGACCGGATGGTACTCCGTGGTCGGCGGCGGGGATGGCAACGATGTGTCCGGGTATCATTCCGTGGTCGGCGGCGGAAAGTACAACGATGTGTCCGGGCAGTATGCCGCGCTCGTCGGAGGCCAGAATAACGAGGCGAGCGGAGACCTGTCGATGGTGCCTGGCGGCGCCTACAATGCGGCCCGGGCGAACTACACCCGCGTCCGACGGGGGCAGGAAGCTCCCGGGGTCGCTGCGGCGGGCCTCCTCGTAGGGCAGGCTCCAGCGGTGCAGGATC
>JAWOHG010000103.1:0-8158 GCA_046485245.1 bacterium | reverse complement strand
GAAGTTCCACAAGGACAACCCGTTCCGGCTGGGCCTGAAGCGGCCCGAGCTGCGCGCCAAGGCGGCGAGCGGGTTCTCCGCCCCGCTGTACGAGGCGGTGCTGGTCGGGCTGGTCGCGGTGGCCGAGGTCGTGGTCGAGGACGACCGCGTGCGCCTGTCCGGGCACGAACTCAAGCTGTCGCCGGCCGAGAAGAAGCTGTTCGACCGGGCCGCGGACCTGTACCGCGAGGCCGGGCTGGCCCCGCCGCCGCTGCCCGAGGCGCTGGCCGGGGCCGAGAAGAAGCTCTCCGACCGGGTGCGGACCGCGCTGCTGGAGTCGGGCACGCTTTCGGACGTCGGCGAGTCGGTCGTGCTGCACCGCGAAACGATTCGCGCCGCCGAGGCGACGGTCCGTCGGCTGTTCGAGTCCACGCCGGAGCTGTCCGCGTCGGAAATCCGGCAGGGGCTGGACACGACCCGCAAGATCCTGATACCGCTCTTGAACTACTTCGACTCGCGCGGCGTCACCCAGCGCAAGGGTGAGGTGCGCGTGCTCAGGAAGTGAGGTGACATGGCCAAGCGAGGCATTCTCGCGACGGTGTCCTGTGCCGGCTGAGCGTCCAAGCTGAGCAAAGCGCAGTTGGCGCTGGCACTGGCAGGGCTAAAGCGCCCGACCGACCCGCGGCTGCTGGTCGGCATCAGCACGGCCGACGACGCCGGGGTGTTTCTCATGCGCGAAGACCTCGCGCTGGTCCAGACCGTGGACCTGTTGACCCCGATGGTCGAGGACCCGTACACGTTCGGCCGCATCGCGGCGACGAACTCGCTGTCCGACGTCTGGGCGATGGGCGGCGAGCCGCTGACCGTGCTCAACATCGTCGGGTTCCCCGCGCCGATGGACAAGCGCGTGCTGGCCGACATCCTGCGCGGCGGGCAGGACGCGGTCAATGAGGCCGGGGCCGTGGTTGCGGGCGGCCACACGTTCAACGAGAAGGAAATCAAGTTCGGGCTCGCGGTCACCGGCACCATCGACCCGAAGCGCATCGTCACCAACGCCGGGGCGAAGCCGGGCCAGGTGCTCGTTTTGACCAAGCCGCTGGGCACGGGCGTGTTCGGGGTCGCGATGCTGACGCTGGACGCGGTCGAGCCCGCGTTGTACGACGCGGCGGTGAAGTCGATGACCACGCCGAACCGTGCGGCCAGCCGGGCGATGCTGGATTGCGGCGCGACCGCGGCGACCGACATCACCGGCTACGGTTTGCTCGGCCACGCCCAGGAAATGGCCGAGGGCAGCGGCGTGCGCCTGCGGTTCGACGCAGGCCGCCTGCCGGTCCTGCCCGGCGCGGAGGCGCTGGTCGAGCAGGGCCTGGAGGACCCGGGCGTGCTGATGAACGAGACCTCCTTCGGCGGCAGCGTCGAGTTCGGGCCGGGCGTGCCGGCGACCCGGCGCAAGCTGATGTGGGAGTCGCAGACGTCGGGCGGGCTCCTGGTCGCGCTGGCGCCGGAGCGCGTCGAGCGGTTCGGGCGGCTCGTGGCCGAGTCCGACAGTTGCTCCACGGTCGTGGGCGAGGTGCTCGGCGGCGCGGCCGGCACGGTCGAGGTGAGGTAGCGATGTTCTGGCGGGACCTCGGGGCAGAACTGCAGCGGCGGCTCGTGTCGCCGGAACAGCTTGTCGGCTATTTCATGAAGGCGATACAGCTGCTCATCGTGGTGGCCGCGGCGCTGCTGGCGTACGCGCTCGCCGGTGCGGTCATCCGGCGCCTGCTGCGCCGGGCCCACGAGCGCCGCGCCAAGACGCTCATCTCGCTGGCCAGCAGCCTGGCCGGCTACGTCATCGCGTTCGCGGCGCTGATTCTCATCCTGCGGATACTGGGCGTGGATTACACCGCGATACTGGCCGGGGCGGGCGTGGTCGGGCTGGCGGTCGGGTTCGGGGCGCAGACGCTGGTGCGCGACTTCATTGCCGGGTTCTTCCTGCTGCTCGAGGACGACATCAGCGTCGGCGACGTCATCGTCGTCGGCGAGGTCAGCGGGACGGTCGAGGAGGTCGGGCTGCGCTCGACCAAGGTGCGGGCCTGGGACGGCACGCTGTTCGTCCTGCCCAACGGCGAACTGGCCCGGTTCGGCAACCGCAACCGGGGTTTCATGAGGGCGCTGGTGACGGTGGATTTGGCCTACGGCCAGGACTCGGCGCGGGGTATGGCCAGGGCGAGAGAAGTGGCCGACGCCTGGTACGCGGAGCAGGCCGTGCTGTGCCTGGAGCCGCCGTTCGTCCAGGGGCTGCTGGAGCTGGGCGAGTCGGGCGTGCGCATCCGGGTGGTGGTCAAGACGCTGCCGCTGCGGCACTGGGAGGTCGAGCGCGAGCTCCGGCTGCGCCTGAAGGCCGCGTTCGAGGCCGAGGGCATCGACATACCGCTGCCGCAGCAGGTCGTGCACCTGCGCGGCGACCGCCCCAAAGCGGGCTGATTCTCAAGGACAGATAACCGCAGGGGAGAGCTAGGCCGGGCCCGGCCCGGGCTCGGCCGCGTCGGCGTCGTCCGGGGCCACCGGCTTGACCGGGTTCAGGACGATGACGAGCGCGCCGACCACCGTGCCGGTGTTGTCGCGCAGGGCCTCGATGCACAGCGCGGACCCGGGCATCTCGGCGAGTATCTCGCACTCCTGGCGGCCGACCGCCCCGGCGAGCGTGTTCTCCAGCGGTTCGAGCAGGAACTCCATCTGCGGCAGGTCCGCGACCGGGTGGCCGGTCGCGTCGGCGGCCGGGACGCCCAGCACCGGCTCGCTGGCCGCGTTGGCGTAGACGACGCTCGGCACGCGGTCGACGACGATGACGCCCTCGGTGATACTGCCGGCGAGGAGGCGGAACCGGCGTTCGAGCAGCAGGATGCGACTGGTCTTGCGCTCGTCGAACTCGCGCAGGCGGTTGAACACGCGGTTGAGCTGGCGTGAGAGCTGGCCGAGCTCGTCGTTGGAGCGGATGGCGATGCGAAGGTCGGTGTCGCCGGCCTCGGCCCGGCTGAGCGCATTGCCGATGCGCTTGAGCGGCAGCAGGATGCGGCGCGGGGTCGTGGCGATGAGCCAGGCGACGACGCCGAGCGAGATGACCAGAACGAGAAGGATGTTGCGCTGGCCCCAGACGTTCAGCCGCCGCACCCGGGCGCGGCTGCCCGAAACCCGCTCGGCGACCGCGCGCGCGATGGCGGTCGTGCGGGCGGTGACGTCGTCCTCGGCCGCGCGCATCCGGGTGGTCAGGAGCCGGCCGAGCGGCCCGCCGCGCAGGGGCAGCTCCAGGTCCCGCTCGACCGCCTCGGCTTCCGTGGCGAGCGAGTCGCGGAGCGTGCTGTCTTCGGCGGCAAAGGTGAGGTCGAGCAGGAGCTGGTGGCGCGTGCGGAGTCGGTTCCAGTCCTCGATGTAGGCCGCGCCGGGCCGCGTCGCGGGCAGGAGGCTGAGCGAGTCGAGCAGGCCGGCATAGGACCGGACCCCGGTGACGATGGAGTCGAAGCGGGAGGCGAGCGCCGGGTCAATCCGGCGGCCGCGGTTGCAGAGCAGCACGACGCGCTCGAGCGCCTGGCGGCTGCCGGCGAGGTAGAGCGAGTCGCCGAAGATGATGAAGTTCTTCTCGTGGCGCCGGGCGGTGAGGAAGTCGACCGTGATGCGGTCGGCGGTTCGCAGCAGCTCGATGTCGGTGTCGACGGTCCGCTGGATGGCGCGGTTCATCTGGCTGTTGTAGAACAGCGACAGCACCACGACCGGGCTGACCAGCAGCGTGGCCAGGATCATCCCGACGGCGATGCGGCCGCTGATGGTCTGCGGGCCCCGCAGCCGCCTGCGCGGCGTCCCGTTGGCCATGCTAGCGGCCGGCGGTCAGGCGCTCGATGTCCTCGTCGAGGCCGACCAGCACCAGCACGTCGTCCTGCTCGATGCGGTCGTCGGGCCCGGGCACGTCGTTGGTCTTCTCCGCGTACACGGTTTCGCCTTCCTCGTTGATGTTGGGGATGCGCTTCTTGACCGCGATGATGTTGACCTTGTAGCGGCGGCGGATGTCGAGCTCGCCCAGCTTCTTGCCGACCATCTCCCGGCGCGGTTTCATCTCGACGAGGCTGTGGCCGCTGGTGAGCGTTATCTGCTCGAGCAGGTCCGGCGCGATGAGGGTCTTGGCGACCTGCTCGGCCATCTGCTCCTCGATGAGCACGGTCTTGTCGGCGCCGATGTCCTCGAGTATCTGGGCGTAGAGCTCGGACGCGGCCCGGGCGACGATGCGGCCGGCGCCGAGGCGCTTGAGGATGGCGGTGGACAGGATGGCACTTTCCATGTGTTCGCCCATCGCGACGACGACCGCGTCGACGTCGAGCACGCCGGAGCGCGACAGCGCGTCCTCGTTCGTCGCGTCGAGACAGACCGCCTGGGTGACCTCATCCTTGATGGCCTCGACCTTGGCGGCGTCGCGGTCGATTGCCAGCACCTCGGCGCCGCGCTCCTTCAGGCGGCGGGCGACGTGGGCGCCGAAGGTCCCGAGGCCGATAACCGCAAACTGCTTCAAAGCTTCCTCCTCTATCCGACCAGCACGCGGGCCGACGGGTAGGTGACTGCCAGGCGCGAGTGGCGCGCGGCCATGGTCATGGCGAGGGTCAGGGGACCCAGCCGGCCGATGTACATCAGGGCAATGATAGCCAGCCGGCCGGCAACGCTCAAGTTCGGGGTGACCCCGGTCGAGAGGCCGACCGTGCCGAAGGCCGAGACGGTCTCAAACAGCAGGGCCTGGAACGGCGCGCGCTCGGTGAGCAGCAGGATGCCGAGGAACAGCGCGACGAGCGCCAGGCCGGCGCCGACGATGACGGTGACGCGGTAGACGGTGTCGCGGCCGACGGTGCGGCCGCGCACCTCGGCCTCGGTCCGGCCCGCGACGACGCCGCGCAGCACGAACCAAAGCACCGCCAGCGTGCTGGTCTTGACGCCGCCGCCGGTGCCGCCGGGCGACGCGCCGACGAACATCAGCACCGTGACGACCAGCATCGTCACCGGGCGCAGGGCGTCGAAGGGCACGGTGTTGAACCCGGCGGTGCGCGGCGTGACCGACTGGAACACCGACGCCAGCACCTTGCCCAGCGGCGACAGCCCGGCGAGCGAGTTGTCGAACTCGAAGAACAGGAAAGCCAGGGCACCGAGCACGATGAGGCTGAGCGAGGCGCGGGTGACGAGGTAGGCGTGGGTCGAGAGCCCGTTCCACGTGCGCAGCAGGCCGCGGCGCAGGGTGCCGCGGTTGACCAGTTCGTGGACCACGCCGAAGCCGAGCCCGCCGAACACGACCAGAGAGCAGACCACGACGTTGGTCAGCACGTCGGCCTGGTAGCGGATGAGGCTGTCGGAGAAGGTCGAGAAACCGGCGTTGCAGAACGCCGAGATGGAATGGAACGCGGCGTGAAACAGCGCATCGGCCGGCCGGTCGAAGTCGAATACCCAGCGCGCGAACAGCCCGAGCGTGCCCGACAGCTCGGCGAGCAGGGTGAACAGCAGGATGTAGCGCACCGCCTTGGCGATGTCGATGTCGCGCGGGTCCTCGATGCCGACCGCGAGGGTCTGGCGCTCGCCCGGCCCGAGCCGGCGGCGCAGCAGCACGATGACGCTGGCCGAGAAGCTCATTATCCCCAGCCCGCCGAGCTGGAGCAGGACGAGGATGACCCACTGGCCGAACCGCGAGAAATGGGTCGCGGTGTCGACGACGACCAGCCCGGTGACGCATACCGCCGACGTGGCGGTGAAGAACGCGTCGAGCAGCGTGGCCCCGCCGCTGTCGGCGGTCGCGGCCGGGAACGTCAGCAGGAAGGTGCCGATGGCGATGAGGCCGACAAAGCTCAGGGCAAGGGTCTGGACCGGCTGGATGCGCAGTCGTTCGATGAGGCCGAGGAACCGGCGCGACCGGGCGAAGTTCTGCAGCGACACCAGCAACTGGCGCAGGAACGCGGGCAGGTACGCGGGCAGGCCGGTGACCAGCAGGACGAGTATCGGCACGAGCAGCACAAGGTCGAACCAGCGGCGGCGGAAGTACAGCGGCCAGGACGGCACGTAGAACCAGGTCAGGACGATGTCCAGCAGGGTGAGGATGATGACCGCGCCGTTCAGCCCGGCCAGCAGCCAGAGGAACAACCCGTGGTAGGACAGCCGGTACCCGAACCGGCTGACAAAGAGCACGACCGCCACGACCACGGTCCCGGTCGTGACGACGCGCAGAGTGTCGAGCCAGGCCGGGGATTTGCGCTCGGTGCGCAGGACGCGGAAATGGCGAATCAGGCGCATCAATGCAACCTTATCCCGCCAGCCCCGGCTGTCAACCCGGCGAGGGGCAGAGACGGACGGCGTTCGCTAACTGGTTCTGCTATCAAGCGTTATCACTCCGGCCCATTTCGTCGTGGGGTGCGTTTATTCGGCCAGCGGACCGAGGGTGGACATAGTGTTGGCGTGAATTATCGGCCGGCCCGGCGAGTTGTCAAGAGGACGCTAGAGCACGAGGGCGAGGCCGAGTGCGGACAGCAGGCCCAGCGCGCCGCCGAACCAGAAGGGGGCCGTGGGTCCCCAGAGGCTCCAGAGCGCGCCGGCCAAGAGCGACGCGGGCAGCAGGCCGATGCCGACCACGGTCGCGTGCAGTCCGATGAAGGTGGCGCAGTGCTCGGCCGGGGCGACGTCGGCGACCAGCGCCTTTTCCAGCCCCTCGGTCAGCGCGCTGTACACGCCGTAGAGGGCGAACAGCAGCCAGGCTGCAGCGGGCGCGCGGGCCAGGGCGAACCCGATGTAGACCAGGCCGTAGAACGCGTACCCGGCCACCAGCAGGCGCTTGCGCCCGACCTTGTCGGCCAGCCGGCCAATCGGCCAGGCGAGCACGCCGTGCACGACGTTGTAGACGAGGTAGGCGCCCAACACCGCGGCCACGGTCAGGCCGAGGTTGCGGGCGCGCAGGATGAGGAACTGGTTCGACGAATTGCCGAGCGCGAACACCGAGACCACGAGCAGGAACCAGCGCAGCCGGGTCGGCAGGCAGTTCAGCGACAGTTTGGGCAGGGCGCGCACCGGGCCGGTGTGGCGCGGCTCGCGGACAAAGAACAGCGCGGTGACGCCGAGCGCGGCCGGGACCAGCGACAGCAGGAACAGCTTCTGGTAGTCGCGCTGGGCGAGGTCGCGGCCCAGCGTCGAGGTCAGCCAGATGGCGAGGGCGACCCCGGCCGCGGCGCCCAGCGTGTCCATCGCGCGGTGCAGGCCATAGGCGGCGCCGCGCCGGCCCGGCGGCGTGGCATCGGCGATGATGGCGTCACGCGGCGCGGTCCGGATGCCCTTGCCGACGCGGTCGACTAGCCGGCCGGCGAACACGGCGCCCCAGGACGAGGACAGGTAGAGCAGAATCTTGCCGATGGTCGAGCCGGCATAGCCGACGATGGCCAGGGGCTTGCGCCGGCGCAGCTTGTCCGAGAACCTGCCTGAGAACACCTTGAGCATGGACGCCGTACTCTCGGCAAATCCCTCGATGACGCCGAGGATGGCGGGCGGCGCGCCCAGCGCCGCGAGGTAGAGCGGGATGAGCGGGTAGACCATCTCGGTCGAGAGGTCGGTCAGGAAGCTCGTGATACCGGTGATGATGACGTTGAACATCGCGCCGGTCAGTCTAGGGTGACGCGGCGCGGGGTCAACAGGGGAGACTTACCACAAAGCCGACAAAGAGCACGAAGTTCGGGGAGCACCAGAGGAGCCCGGAGACTGGAGGCCGAGCCGGATTCCGGGTTGACTTGAGAGAGCGATACGGTTAAATCAGACCATGCGCATGACAGTTCTCTCCCTGCTTGCCTTTGCTGTTGTCGGCTGCGGCCCGAACCTGGCGAAGCTGCGAGCGCAGCTTGCCGACCCGGACCCGGCCAGGCGCATCGCGGCCATCGAGGCGCTCGCGATTGAGCAAGACACGGTCGCCGTGCCGCTCATTGTCGGGCTACTGTCCGACAGCGTCGTGGACGTGCGCAGAACGGCGGCCCGCGCGCTCGGGCCAATCGGCGACAGCCGGGCAGTCGAACCGCTCGCCGAGTTCTACGGCAGGGAAGGGGACGAGAAGGCGGCGGCCGCCGCGCAGAAGTCGCTGGTCAACTTCGGCGCGGTCTCAGTCGACCCGCTCATCAAGCTCCTGCGTTCAGCCCGGCCCGAG
>JAWOHG010000195.1:0-6669 GCA_046485245.1 bacterium | reverse complement strand
GCCCTGGCGCTGGCCCGCGCGGTGAGCCGGGCCGAGGCCAGCGTCGCGGCCGCACAGGAGCACTGGGAGGCCGAGCGCGCGGCACAGCAGGCGTTCGAGGCGCGCGTGCCGCGTCCGCGCGGGCGCCCGCCGGCTTTCGAGACCCGCATTGCCGCCGCCCTGAGCGCGCTGGTCGCGCTCGAAGCCGAACTCACCCAAGCACAGGCGCGACAGACCCAAGCCCGTGAGCTGATTCGCGAGCTCGGTGTGCTGTATCCCCCGTATGATCTGCAGCATGGCCAAACGCAGAGCGTCGAGCGCGTCGCCGCGCGCTTCACCGACGTGTGGTTGCGGCTCAAGCACCTGGCCGCGGCCGCCGAACTACCCGAGCGCGACCGCGAACGCCTCGCGCCGCTCGACCGAGAACTCACCGGTTTCGAGGTCCTTGCCACGCAGGACCTGGTAGACACTCCGGAGTCGGCCGCGCTCGAAACCCACCGCGATAGCCACGCGCAAGAGTTGGTCCGGGTCAGGCTCGATGAAGTGGTTGAACGGCGATGGTGGCGCGTCGGGGTGCGGGGCATTTCGTGCTTCGCGGCAGAACGTCTCCAGCGTCTTCCTTCCCTCGTCCCAGAAGACTGAAAGCAAGGTCAGAATGAAATCGGCCTGGTTGAGTGTCACCCCTTCGCTGTTGATGCGGACGAAGATGTCGGCAACCTGCTCTTCGTCCACGGTCGGAGCGACCTCAAGCGCCGTGAACGGGTACTTCTGCAGGTCATGCAGCCGGTCCAGGTTCGAACTGATTGCGCGCTCATCCTCTTCCGAAACCGGGCGATGCTCGGCGGTCTTGGCCAGGAAGTTCTTGATGACCTGATAGCTCGTGCCTTTGCTCCATATCGTGGAAATGTTGGCTATCCACTCCGGGTCTCTCCTGATGGCCGCATCGGCAACTTCAAACTTGCCGTCGCGCGGCCGGAATGCGATTTCAATGTGTCTCTCGCGGTAGTCAGAGTCAAGCACCTTCTTGCCCCGCAGCACGGCATAGAGCGAAGTCAGTCGCTGCTGCCCGTCAACTATGAGCCGGGCGGCTGCTTTGTGCTGTTTGGAGTCGGTGCCGATCTGCTTGATGCCGTCAACACCTCCGTTTTCCCAGAACAGGAGATACCCGACCGGGAAGCCTCGATACATCGAATCGAACAGGTCACGTACCTTGGCGTTGGACCAGACAAAAGGTCGCTGTATGTCCGGCAATCCAATGTCGCCGATCTCGATGTAGTGCAGCAGACCGTTCAGGTCATAGTCGACCTTCTTGAAGCACGTCTTAAGTTCGCTCACGGGCAATCCCTTCACTCAATCGGCCATTTCGGGATGGCCTTGTCGATTTCGGTCGCCAATGCCGGAATGGAATTCAACGAACCCTCATCATGCCGAAAGATAGTCCCGGGCGGTCAGGCTGTCAAACCGGCCCTGCCCGGCGAACGCAGAGTGCACCGTGTCCCGAGAGTCCGCTCCTGCGTCCTTGGGACTACCACGAAACCGGTCAGCGTCACCGGCCCCAGGAGGCGGGTACTCAGGAGTTCGATACTGTGTTACCGGAATTCCCCAGATTACACACGCTTCCACCGGGACTGGAGGACCGACTCCGTTACCCGGTAGACTCTTCAACCCGACGTGCCTTCGCAATCTCCTCTGCTTTTCTCCCAGCTCCAGCAGACTCGACAGGTCGATCTAGCGACGTGTAGATATCCCGCATCACGTAGAAGGGTTGTGGTCGCCACGGCGCTAGAGAAGAGGCTCGTTTGGCCTGCGCGAGAGCTTCCCCGTGCCGGCCCGCGCGCCAGAGGAACTGGGCGCGGTTGTGAGGAACCTCCCAGCAGGTGTCATCCGACTGCTCTGCCGCGTCGAGCAGTTGCATAGCCTCGCCCAAGTCTTGCATCCACTCCCGCAGACGAGCCATGTAGCACAGATCAGAGATCTGCGCGTCTGAGCGTACAGAGGTCGCCTGCTCGAAAAAGGCCAACGAGGTCGGCTCGACCACACGGACGCCGTCGAGTTCCTTGCCAATACAGAATCCGTCCACAATCGTTTCAGCGCGGACGCGTGAGAGCTCCGCGTTCGCCGGGAATTCCTTCAGCCAGTTGTCACAGAACCCCACGCATGCCTTGTGCGCACCCTGCTGGTCAAGACAGCGCGCCATCAACACCACGGCGAGTTCCCCGATGGACCTCGGAGGATGGAGGTCGAAGAGTTTCTTGACCAGCTTGGAGCTCTCAAGGGTCCGACCCATCCAGTAGTGTGCCTGCGCTTCCGTGACGATGGAGCCGACCCAACGCGGGTTCATCGCGACCGCCTCACGGGAGAGACGAACACAGGCCCGGAGGTGGCTCATTGCCTGCGGCCAGTCTCGGTCAATCAGATGCATTCCGATCCTGAGCTGTAGGTTGGCTGTCTCCTCCAAGGCATGTACATCTCTTCCCGCTGCCAGCCGGAGCTCGGAGACCATCTCCGCCTCCTTGAACTTGGACTGCTGAGACAGAGCTATCAACAGATTGCCTAGCAGGTCAGGGTCTCCGCGAGCAAGGGTCAGGCCTTTTCGTGCCGAGGCCTCGGCCTCATCGGGTGCGTTAGTCGCCAGTTGCGCCAAAGAGAGGTTGACATAGTATTCAGACGGCTTCTTCTTGGCCTTGCGAAGACATCTCAGGACCGAGACTGCGTCTTTGGCTTGTCCTGTCCGCACCAGGCACACCGCATATGTGATGGCAAGAGCCTGGTGCGGTGGGAAGTCTGGCAAGGCTTCGAGCGCGCTGGGAATCACCAGGGGTTCGAGTCTCTTCTTTGCAGAGGCAAACTTGCCCAGACCGATCAACGCATCTGCCTCAAGGAGCATCGGGCTGATGTCGTCGAGTTCGACCAATCCATGGACGTAGCCTCCTGAAGAATGACCTCTTGCCAACATGATGCTGTCGACTCTCCGGTTGACGTCGTCGGCTCGCATGTCGAGCTGCCCATACCGCTGATCCGGTGTGAAGTCCGGAAGTTGTACGTGCAGACTCGAGGCCACCTCACCTATGGCTGTCTGGAACTCGCTGTAGGACTGGTATCTCTCGGAGGGGTTCTTGGCAAGGCACCGTGCAACGACGCTCTCGAGTTCCGGGAACCACGCACCGGCGCTTGTCAGGCTGGGCGCGGGACGGCGCAGATGCTGGGAGGCTATCTCGGCGGCGGTGCCAGCGACGAATGGTGGGCGCCCCGCCGCCCACTCGTACAGAACACACCCGAGCGCGTAGATGTCTGCCCGGTGGTCGATGTCAGTCAGACCCCGAATCTGCTCCGGCGGGCTGTAGCGGACGGTCCCTAGGAACTGCCCGCTGCCGGTGAGGTGCGGTTTCGGGTCCATCCTCTCAGTGTGATCGCCCGACTTCAGCGACGGCAGGTGACGGTCGACCAGCTTGGCCAGGCCCCAATCCGACACGTAGCACAGGCCTTCCTTGTCCAGGAGGACATTCTCGGGCTTCAAGTCGCGGTGTATGACGGCATGGGCGTCTAAACACCAGTCCAACGTGGAGACGAGCCTGGCCGCAGCACTCAGCACTGCCATCGGGTCCTTGAGGCGAAGTTGCTTCCTGAGATTGCCTCCCTCCATCCACTCCGCGCAAACGCAGGGGATTTCGTTGACTCGGTCCACGCAGAACGCCTGGACGACACCGTTGCTTGCAGACAACGTTACCCAGACCTCGAGTTCCTGTAGATACCGGGCCCAAGATGAGTCGCGGGGTATCAAGTGCGCGTGAATTACCTTGACCGCGAAAGCGTCCTCGCCGACAGCGCACCGGACCTTCAAGCACGACCCCATTCCTCCCAAGTGGATTTCCCGGACAACAAAGACATCGGTGCCGGTTGACCGGACGTTGGCAAGCGTCGGAAGACGAAGACGTTGACCTATCTTGAACACCGTCTGACGCTAGATAACAGGACCTACTCAATCGGCCATTTGGGGATGGCCTTGTCTATTTCCGCCATCAGCCGAATCGTGTTGTGGATGGCGACGACGATGCGCTGGTAGTGCCGGATGTCGTCGGCGGACAGCGTCCGCTTCGCCTTCTTCCGGTCCTTGAGCCATTTATCCAGCACCTGGTAGCCGCCGATGTGGAACTCCCACTCCTCGGGCCGGATGCCCTCGAAGTACTGGTCCTCGTTGATGTACACCCGCTTCGTCTCGTCGTTGTGGCTCACCCGCTCGACCGCGTTGTTGCCCGGCTTCGGATACTTGGTTACCAGCGTGTCGAGCAAGGGCGACTCCATCAGGTGCAGCGCGACCAGCTCGCCGCCGAGCGCGCAGAGCTTGCGGAACAGCTTCACGTCGGACGTCAGCGGCACGCGCGGAAAGTCAATCTTCAGGAACTCGGCGTAGCGTTTCCGGTAGGTCGGCGAATGGAAGATCGCGTAGATGTAGTTGAACACATCCTCCGGCCCGAAGAGCTTGACTGTATCCCCAACCTCACCCTTGCCCTCTCCCGCCCCAGGGCCGGAGAGGGAATCGACCGCGGCCCGGACGGCCCCTCGGCCTCCTCGCCCCCTTGGGGGAGAGGATTGAGGTGAGGGGGTCTTCGGCTGTTCCGGCACAAACTCAAGCCCGAGCTTGCCCGAAAACTCCTTGATGAACTCCGGGCTCAGGTTCGGCCGCCTGCCGCCCGGCGAGTCGGTCGGCTGGTCGGAGGCGAACAGGCCGCCCTCTTCATGGTTCGGTTCAAGGTAAAGCGGGGCAAAACTCATGATGCCCTTGTTGCTGTAGAATGCACGGTTGTCAACGGGCACTCTACTGACTCCGAAGTGCGAGTATGCATCTCCAAGGGCCACCTGGCGCATGAAGACCAAGCCGAGATTCTGAGTCGTCAGCACGTGGTACATGATGTCCCGAAGTGGCCTGCAAATGAGGCCGCCACTGCGACCTGTGTAGTACATGTGTCTGATGTCAAAGGGGCGGTACAGCATCGGTCGGACGAACCGCTTGGACAGGCCATGGTCCAAGATGTCCTTCTGCGCAGCCGCTACGCTCCAGCTCTGCACGTCCTTGCCCAGTGAGAATCGGTCCCTTGCGTCCTCCACAGTGAGACCGGCGAATTCCTTCACTGTCGCGAAGGCTGTCTCCGGGTCCCAATGGACATTCAGGCCGTCACGTGCGGTGACCATCCCAACTGAATTGGTCGGCATGGCGGCAGCGATGCTCCAGTAGGCTGAGTACTCCGCCTCGAGTTCGTCGTTGCGAGGGACGAAGAAGTAGTAGGGCTTTCGGGGACGGAGCGTCGTCCAGCTGGTCTGCCTAGTACTGCCCACGGCCAACGCTCGATACTTGTCCTGTCGTTGACCCCACAGCTCTGAGTGCTGAACACTTGCCTTGTCGGTGGATTCGCTCCGCATGAAGATGCCGATTGCGACCCCTTGTTGGATGTCAAAGACGTTCTCATCCTTGCTGCCGTCCGGGCAGCGTTCCTTCCTGGCTACGTTGCCGTGGAGGTCGAGCAGGTAGAGCGTGTTGTACGTTGTGGTTAGCTGTTGGCGCATCCCCCGGAAGGTAGGGTTGTCCAAGTAGCCGTGGTTGCTGATGTAGGCGTGAATACCAGCACCCGTCCGTTCAAGTCGCCACTGGCTCCACCGGACGAACTTCACGTAGTCGTCCTGAAGCCACACTTTGCGTTCTCCGAGTGGCTTGCCATCCGCTGAGTAGTAGTCCGCACCGCCCCCCGGACCCTCAAGACGGCCGTGGAGCATGTCGTCAATCCACTCGTTCATGTTGGCCGATATGCCCGAATACGGCGGGTTGCCGAGCACGACCATCACCGGCTTGTCCTTCTTGACCTCGGTCGCCGCGTTGGCTTCCTCGGAGATGTACTCGGCGAAGAGGATGTCGGACTTCTTGGCCGCTTCCTCGAGCGTGTTGGTGAGGTAGACACCGAGCCGCTCGTCGCCCGAGAAGTCGTAGCCGGTGTCTTTGAGCAGCAGTCCGAGTTTGAGGTGGGCGACCGCGTAAGGGGCCATCAGGAGCTCGAACCCGAAGATGCGCGGCAGGAGGCTGTTGCGGACGTAGCTGTTCCACGCGCCGTACTGGCCTTTGGCCTCGACCCGCTCGTGAATCAGCTTGATGACCGAGTAGAGAAACGTCCCGGTGCCGCAGGCCGGGTCGAGCACGATGACCGACGGGTCGGCAAGGCCTTCTTTCTTGCCGAACTTCTCTTTGAGCAGGTGGTCCACCGACCGGACGATATAGCTGACCACCGGCTCGGGCGTGTAGTAGACGCCGCGGCTCTTGCGCAGTTTCGGGTCGTATTGGGCGAGGAAGGTCTCGTAGAAGTGAACGACCGGGTCTTCCTGCCGGGTGCGCTTGCCGAAGTCTTTGAGAATCGCCGCGATGTCCGCGTGCTTGAGCAGGAAGACAATGCGCTCGATGTCCTCGCGGACTTTGGAATGCAGGTCCGGCCCGACGATGTGATGGAACAGCCTGCGCAGGAACGGGTTGGTCGCGGGCAGGTTGTCGGCCGCGTTCTCGCGGGCAAAGGTCTGCGGGAACTCCGCGTTGCAGATGCCGGCGAACAGGCCGTAGCAGACGGTCTGGGCGTACATATCCGCGAAGGATTCTTCGTCGAGGTCCGGGAGCAGGACTTCCCGGAACGCCCGGAGCAGGTTGTGCAGGTC
>JAWOHG010000165.1:0-10700 GCA_046485245.1 bacterium | reverse complement strand
GAACGATGCCGCCTTGTAATTGACCCATAACCTGCTGTGGGTTTACAGCCCGGCCAGGATCATGGGCCGCCACAATGTTAAGAATCTCAATTTCTCCAGTTTCAATATCCACTTCGACTTCAACCGCCTGTGCCCCATAGGCATAGGTGATTAGGCAAGCCGAAAGCGTCCAGCACCCACATCGGCCGCAGCGAGTCGTTGGGGTTGTTCTGCTTCACCTCGCCGAACACCGTCTCGAGCAGCCCGTCACCGTCGAGGTCGCAGATGCCGGGCGACGAAACGATGTAGTAGCCGCTCGCGACGGCAAACGACCACTGGTCCCGTCCCGTGGCGCCGTTGAAGCACCGCATCGCCGGCCCGAGCGCGACAACCACGTCCAGCGTGTCGTCGTTGTCGACGTCGGCGATTGCCGGGTACGACGCGGCGTGTTCGGAGATGCGGCGAATCCACTGCTCGGCGCCGCGGTGGTCGAGGCAGAACACGCCCCAGTAGTTCGCGGCACCCACGACCTCGAGCGAGTCGTCGCCGTCCAGGTCCGCGACCGCGGCCGAAGCGCACTGCCAGCCGTTGATGCCCGACCCGGCCGTGTTGTAGCTCCACAGCTTGTTGCCCTCGGCATCCAGGCAGTACAACTGCCCGCCCCCGGCCGTGTAGGACACCTGCCCCAGCACCTCGAGCCGGCCGTCGCAGTCGAGGTCGGCGACCGTCGGGGTCCCGACCGAGAATCGCGCCCCGCTCGTGTCGGCATAGGTCCACAGCGTCTCCCCGGCCACGGGCTCCAGGCACAGCAGCCGGTTCTCGTACACCTCGTAGGCGAACACCTCCAGCAGGCTGTCGCCATTGACGTCCCCGAGCGCGACCGACGCGATCGAATTCTGCACCGAACCCTGCCCGCCGAGGGTTCTCCGCCACAGCGAATCGCCGTCCGCCGACAGCGCGTACACCGCCAGCGGCGTCGCCACGACGACCTCGACCTCACCGTCGTTGTCGATGTCCGCCGCCACCGGCGAACTCACCGCCGGGAAGTAGTTGCTCGCGGGCGTGAACATCCAGCGGATGGTCCCGGCCGCATCGTAGCAGTAGAGGTGGGCGTTGCCGGCGACGAGAAACTCGGGCACGGTGTCGCCGTCCAGGTCGAAGATGCCGGTCGCCGACGTGCTGTTGTTGTCCAGCCCGGTGGACCGGACAAGGTCAATCGACCAGCCGAACGCGAGGGCGGGCGCGAGCGCCGCCAGCAGTACCGCCAAGGGCTTCATTGGTGCGCCTCCATTTGGGCCAGTCTAGCCCCGGCCCCGGGCCGGTCAAGGCCCTGCCAGCCGCGGGTCGCGCGCCGCGGCGCCAATTGCGGCCAGCGCGCTGCGCTCCTTGTCCTTTATCTCCAGCATCACGTCGAAGTCCGCCGGCCGCGACTCGCGCAGGAACCGTCGGAAGTCGGCCAGGTCGATGTGCTCGGCGTGCTTGCCTCTCCTGCCGCCCGGCTCCTGCGACGAGTAGTCGCACATCGGGATGCCGTCGCGCCGACGCCAGGTTTTCGCGCAGGCCGCCAGCGCCGCGCCCAGCGGCTCGCCGCGATTATTCACCGCGTGGTGGAAGCTGTCGAACAGCACCGGCACGCCGGTCAGCTCGTGCACGCGCAGGCAATCGGCCACCGGGTAGCTCACGTCGTCGTTCTCGATGACCAGCCGCCGCCGCACCGCTTCGGGCAGCAGTCGGTACCGCCTCGCGAACCGCTCGATTGCCGCATCCCGGTCGCCGTACACGCCACCGACGTGGACCTGGATCTTGGCGGCACAGGAGAGCCCGAGCAGGTCCAGCACTGCTACTTGGTACTCGAGTTCCTGCACGCTGTTCAGCGCGATGTGCTCGTCGACGGCGTTGATGAGCACGAACTGGTCCGGGTGCATCGAGATGCGCATCCGGCTGCGCCGGATGAGCCGGCCGATGCGCGCGAAGTCGGCCCGGAAACGCCTCTCCCAGGGATACGTGCACACCGGGTGCGACGCGAACGGCACCAGGTCCGAGCTGATGCGGAAGAACCCGATGCCGTGCTCGGCGTTCCAGCGCAGCACCCGCTCGAGGCAGCGCAGGTTGTTCTCGACCGCCTCGACCAGCCGCTTCTCGCTGTAGGACTTCAGCCGGAATGTCTTGCCCCCGAGGCACTCGACCGTCCGGTTGATGCAGGGATACCCTATGCGCAAGGCTGACAGCCCGGGTCAGTTCCGTGTTTCGTCATTCGTCATTCGGGCTTAGGAATTCGCCTCAGCGCCCTTTGCCCGAATCGCTTATCTCCAGCAGTTCGACCGGGTAGGGACGCAGGAAGCTCTGCTGGGCAAGGTAGCGCTCGTCGAACCGGGCAATCCACGCACGCAGGATTCCGACCGGTGCGCTCAGGGGCAGCTTGCCGCGCCGGAACGCCTCGAGCGAGTCGAGGAACTCCGCTTTCTCGGCCTTGTTGAGCCCGTCCTTGAAGTAGCCCAGCGCGTGCATCAGCACGTTGATGGCCGCGGTGTACTTGGCCGGGTGCGCCATGGCCCGGCCCAGTCCCTCGGCGTACAGCTGCCAGACCTCCTCGACCGGCCGGCGCTCCGGGTTGGCGGTGACCCGGCCCAGCCGGTGCAGCTCGTCCTGGTTGTAGGCCATCAACAGCAGCTTGTGCCGGGCGTGGAACGCGACCAGCTTGCCCATCGTCGGTTCGGCCCCGGCCAGCCGGAACTCGGCCAGGGTCCAGGTCCGCGCCAGGAAGTGCTCGCGGATGGTGAAATTGCGCAGCCGACCCTCGTCCTCGACCGGCAGGTGCGGGAACCGGTCCATCACCGCGCCGCCGAAGAAACCCTGCCGCTTGGCCGAGGGCAGCAGGTTGCCGTCCTCGTTGTAGGTCTTGACGTCGCGTGTGCCGCAGGACGGCGAGCGCGACTTCAGCACGAACCCGTCAGCCGGGCCGAGGCCGTCGAGAAACTCGGCGGTGAAGGCGAGCATCTTCTCGGTGAACTCGCCGCCCGTCGCCGGCTGGACCAGACGCTTCTCGCCGGCGGTGCGGACAATGCGAATCGGGTCGCGCGGCACGCCCAGCCCGATCGCCATCTCCGGGCAGGCGGTGACGGCGTCGACGTGTTCGCGCAGCTTGAGGGCGAACTCGTCGTTGATGACGTCGCCGTTGTACCGGCAGTGCTCGAACCCGAGGCACCGGCTGAACACGACGCGCGGCCGCACGCCCGCGCTCACTCGGCCACCTCGGCAACTACGTTCAGGCCCAGCGGCAGTGCCGTTGCACCCTCCAGTTCCGCGATGACCACGCCGTACTCGGCGTCGAACCGCTCGCCCGCATCCTCGCTGCGCACGGTCCGGCCGCCGACATAGGGCGACACCGACACGACCCGCGCCGCGCCGACCTCCTGCCCGGTCTCTGAATCCCGCAGCCGGTACCGGTCTCCGACCTTTACCCGGCCGAGCCAGAACGACTCGACGAACAGCCGCGCCTGCATCTGCGGCGCGCCGAGCGTTATCTTCGAGTCGTCGCCCGCGGCGAGGGTCGAGCCCAGCCGCACGTCGAGCCTGTACACCACGCCGGGCACGGGCGCGCGTAGCGTGAGCCGATCGAGTTGTGCCCGTGCCAGCTCGAGGTCGGCCGCCGCCGCGGTCATCGTGGCCGAGTCCAGCTCCGCCTTAAGCCGCACCTGGACGAAGTCTTGCTCCGACACTCCCTTGGCCGCGTACAGGCCGGCGGCCCGCTGGTAGCTGTCGCGGCTGATGGCCCAGGCCCGGCGCGCCGCCCCGAGCCGGCCTTCGGCCGCCGCGACCTGCGCGACTTCGACGGAATTCTCGCACACGACCAGCGCCTGCCCGGCCGCGACCGTGTCGCCCTCGGCCGCCGCGATGCGCGCCACGGCGCGCGCCGCCTGGGCGCCGACAAACACCGGCCCGCCCAGCGGTTCGATCGTGCCGTAGACGCGCACCGGCGCCTTGCCGACGTCGGGCGCAACCGGGGCCGACTTCTCGGGCGCCGAGCGCACGATGGCGAACACGACAAAGAACAGGACGACAACGACGACGGCCGGGATGATTGCCCGCCGCAGGAATCTAGCCATCTTGACTGCCTCCAGTCCCGGCGCCGCCCGAATCGTACACGACCGCGCCGTCTTCCATCTTCACGAGCCGGTCTGCGTAAGGAAACACCCGCGGGTCGTGCGTGACCAGCACCACGGCGCGCCGCGGGTCACGCGACAGCCGCTTCAGGGTATCCAGCACGAGGTGGCTGGAATCAACGTCCAGGGCCGAGGTCGGCTCGTCGCATAACAGCAGCACCGGGTTCCCGAACAGCGCCCGCGCGATGCCGACCCGCTGCTGTTGCCCTCCCGAAAGCTGCTGCGGCCGCGAGTTCACGTAGTCGCCCATCCCGAGGTCGCCCAGCAGCTTCACCGCCTGCTGCCGCGACTCGGCGCTGACCCGCCCGCCCTGTATCGCCCCGGCGATGAGCACGTTGTCCAGCACCGACAGGGCCGGCACCAGCGCCGCCTGCTGGAACACGAACCCGTACTTGGCCAGGCGCAGGCTGGCGAGTTCGTCCTCCGAGCGGCCGGTCACGTCAGCGCCGTCGACGGCGATGCTGCCGCTGCTTGGGCTCAGCACCAGTCCCATTATCGTGAGCAAGGTGGTCTTGCCCGAGCCCGAGGGCCCGGCCAGTGCGGTCAACTCGCCCGCGTAGATGTCGAGCGTCGTCTCCTTGAGCACTCGCCGCACCACCCGCCCGTCCGAGAAGTCACGCGCCACGCCTTCCAGCCGAAGCACGGTCCGGCCCTGCCCGGTTGTGCCCGCCATCACCGGAATGCTGAGGCCGGTTCGATCTTCAGGGCGCGGCGCAGCGCGAGCACCGAACCGCCGAAGCAGAGTGCCAGCGTCAGCAGGGCGTGGGCCGGCGGCAGCCACAGCGGCAGGTTGGCCGGCAGGCGCGAGCCCTTGACCCCGAACAGGAAACCGGCAAGCAGGAAGAAGCCGACTAGCAGGCCGACTGCGCCGATGGTCAGCGCCTGGAACAGGATGATGAGAAACACGTCCTTCCGGCGCGCCCCTAGCGCCCGCAGTACCGCGAAGTCGCGCTGCCGGTTGAGCACGTTGGTGTACATCGTCAGCGTGATAATGACCACGCCGACGAGGACGCCGACCAGCGTCGACAGCCCGAAGCTCGAACCGATGCCGGTGCTGGTCAGGTTGTAGAGAATCGTGTTGCGGGCAAGCTCGGCCGTGGTTATCGCCCCCGCCTTGGGCAGCAGCGCCCGGATGCGCCCCAGTGCCCGCGCCGCGTCCGCGCCCGGCTTGAGCCGGATGAGAATGTTGCTGCAGCGGTCCGCGGCCAGCCCGGTGAGCTCGCGCGCCTTGGTCGCGTTGGTGAACACCAGCGGCGCGCCGAACGCGCGCGACCCTTGCGTGTACCCTGCGACCTGGACCCGGCGCGCGTTGATCTCGACCACCTGCCCGACCTGGGGCGACCCCAGGTCCGCGAGGTCGAACGTGTCCACGGTCACGCCCTCGTACGGCAGCAGCGCCGCGTTGCTGCCCCGCGCGAACTGCCACGGCCCGCCCGCCATCGCCGGCCGCACCACGCCGACGACCGTCACCGACTGGTAGGTGCCGTCCTCGAGCCTGAGCTGGCCGCCGCCGTAGATGACCGGCTGGGCCCACTCGATCTCTTCGAGCCCGGCCAGCCGATCGACATACCGGCTGGGCAGGCTACCCGCTTCGGTGGTGTTGGTGACGTTTTTGGACACGACCCAGATGTCGGCCCCGCTGTTGTCCACCAGCGCCGACATCAGGGTGAACAGGCCGAACAGCACGGCCAACTGCTGCCCGACGAGAAAGACTATCGCGATGACTCCGAGCACGGCGCCGGCCGTGGTCGACCGGTCGTGCAGCAGCATCCGGACCGCCGCGTGCCTACGCATCGCCCGCAGCTTCCCCCGCCGCCCGGTCGGCCTCGTCGAACTGGTTCACCACGGCCACACCCGGACGGGCCAGGCGTTCGGCCGCGAGGTTGGCGGCGTGACCGCCGAGCACGACTCTCACGTTCGGCAGGTCGCGCCGGAGGCGCTCGACCAGCTGTCGCGTTGCCGGCAGGTTCGTGACGTGCTGGGACGACAGGAACGCAGCCTCGGCCTTCACCGCGCGGATGCCGCGCACGAGGTCGTCCTCGGGCACGCCGCGCCCGATGTAGCAGATGTCCCAGCCTCGCCGCTCGAGTTCGGCCCCGACCAGCCACGTCCCGACTTCGTGGTCCTCGCCCGGCACGCACCCGACCAGGCCGACCCTGCCGGCAGGCGCGGGTTCAGGCAGCTGGTCGTACATCCGCATCAGCGCGTAGCGGCAGACCTCGGTCGCCGCGTGCTCCTCCGCGACCGACATCTCATTCTGTTCCCACAGCCTGCCCACTTCGGCCAGCGCCGGCTGGACAATCGTGCGCACGCGGTCGCCCGGGGTCCGGCTCGACCGCTCCAGCAGGAACCCGGTCGCACCCCTGCGCCGGCGCGCCCGCAGTAAGTCCAGGAACGCCCGCGCTTCTGGCGCGACCGCGGCGGTCGAAGCCTGGGATGCGCCCGCCGCAGGCCGCCGCTTCAATACGTCGAGCGGCCCGGTCAGTTCCGTGGCAGCCGGCCTGCTCAACCGCGAATTCAGGGCAAGTACCCAGGCATCAAGCATGTGGGGAAAGAACCCAACCTCGAACCCGCGCCGCATCAGTACCCGCGCCAGCCAGTCAAACTCACCCGCGAGGTGTTCGACCAGCCCAGCGTCGAGCAACGCCGCATAAGTGCGTCCGAAGAGCCGGTTGTACTCTTCGACCAGCGCCGCATTCTCGCATCCCGGCCCGAGGCACTCGAACCGCGCGTCGAGCGCGAGCTTCTCGCTCGCGGCAGCAGCGAGGGCGGGCAGCTCCGCTTCGAGGGCGCGGACTGACTCGTCGCTTGGGAATCGTGCAGTGTCTGGCTTCATCGTGAGGTGTGCCCGATTCTAGCGGCTGTCGCAGCCCCGGGCAAGGACAGCACGGGTCAGCCGCTCCTGCCGGGCAAGGTCCGGCCCTTCCACTGCGCCCGGCCGGTCAAGGTCAGGAACATCGAGCGGACGGCGATGACTGCGCCGACGGCGATGGCAACCGGCCCCAGGAGGGCAAGGTACAGCGGGTAGCGCCACCGAGTCGCAGTCACTGCCCAGAGCGCCGCGCCCAGCGCCGACGCCGTGACCGCGGTGAGCAGCGAGTAGTCGCTCGTCGGCACACCGACTGCGGCCAGCGCGAGCACCACGACCGGCTGCCAGTACACCACTACCAGCCAGAGCCACACGAACAGAAACGGCACCACGCGGCCACCGAAGGCCGGGAACAGGTTCTTGCTGAATCCCCTGAATGCCTCGCGCCCGGACCGGTACATCCGACAACTCAGGTCCGCCATCCCGTCGACGAGCCGCCACTCGAGGCCCGCCGCCGCGACCCGCCGCACCAGCGCCAGGTCGTCGACCGCGCTCGAGCGCACCGCCGCGTGTCCGCCGACCTGCTCGTATGCCGTCCACCGGAACAGCAGGTACTGGCCGTTGGCCGCGGTGAACGCCGGGCTGTGCCACCGCTCGACAACTCGGACCGCGAGGAAACAGGTGATGCTCCAGAGCATTATCGGCACGGTCAGCGCCTCGCCCAGCGTGCCAACCTCCTCGCGCGGCACGAGCGAGAGCAGGTCCGCGTCCTCAGACTGGAGGGCCGCGACCGCCCGCACCAGGCACTGTGGTCCGTGTCGCGTATCTGCGTCTGTGAACAGCAGCAACTCGCCGGTCGCGGCCTGCGCCAGTTGGTGACACGCCCACGACTTGCCCATCCAGCCGTTGGGCAGTTCGGCGCCTCTGATCAGGCGCAACCGCGAATCCCTCTGCGCCAGCGCGGCCACGATCTCCGGTGTCCGGTCCGACGATTCGTCATCCAGCACCAGCAGCTCAAAGTCAGGGTAATCCTGCGCCAGCAGCGAACGCACCACGGCTCCGGCGTTGTGTTCCTCGTTGCGCATCGGCAGGCATATCGACACGCGCGGCCGGCGCGCGCCGGTCCGGTAGCGCCGCAGCCGCCGGAAAGACAGCGCATTGTACAGAGCGATGGCCACGATGACCGCGAGAAACACCGCTGTCCCGGCCTGCTGCTCGAGCCAGAACACGCTCATCGCCGTGCCCTGCGCGCAACGAACGCCCGGAGCCGCGGCGGACGGGCAAGCTCGGAACGATGCTTCCAGAGCAGAAGACCTGTGTCGGCCAGCCAGAATGCCAGCAGGGCAGGTTCTGCACCACGCAACAGCCAGTAGGCAAGCAGCGCGATAAGCCCGGTCGTCACCACCCACGCGTTGCCCGATACCACCAACCCGCCCAGCGCGAACCCGGCGCCAAGCACGGTCGGGCCTTCCCAGAGCGTCAGGCCGCACCACGCGCCGAATGACGCTGCTATCGCCTTGCCGCCACGGAAACGTAGGAATGGTGAAAACGCATGCCCCAGCACCGGCGCGGCCGCGACCGGCACGAGCCACCAACCGCTGACCCCGAACACCCACCGCGCCAGCCCGACCGGGGCGGCCGCCTTGAGAAAATCCAGCAGCAGCGCGGGCAGGCCGACTTTCCACGACCCTGCCTTCCAGGCATTCACCCCGCCTGGGTTGCCGTCGCCGGTCTGCCTGATATCTTTCCGAGAGAAGGCCCGCACCAGCCACGCCGAGAAAGGCAGGGACCCGGCTCCGAAACCGGCTGCGACCCACAGCAATGCACTCCAGTTCATGGCCTTCAGGGGCAGTCTAGAACGGGCGCGCGCGCCCGTCAACGGCGGCCGGCTTGACTTGAGCAGGTGCCTCGGCTAGAGTCTGCTCACGCGCCCGTAGCTCAGCTGGATAGAGCGGCAGACTCCGGATCTGCAGGCCACGCGTTCAACTCGCGTCGGGCGCTTTCTCACTTCTCCCTGACAACAACGGAGGCGACGTGGACTTCTACAAAGCTATCGAATCCCGCCTGAGCATCCGCTCCTACAAGCCCGACCCCATTCCCGACGACGTGCTCAGCCGCATCCTCGAGGCCGGCCGTCTCGCGCCCTCGGCCAAGAACCTCCAGCCGTGGCGGTTCATCGTGGTCAAGGACCCCGCGGTCCGCGCCGCGCTCGTCCCGGCCTGCCGGGGCCAGGCCTTTGTCGGCGAAGCGCCCCTCGTTATCTGCGCCTGCGCGGTCGAAGCGGAAGCCTGGGGCAACATGGGCGGCTACTGGAAGTCAGAGGTCGTCGACGTCGCCATCGCGCTCGAGCACATCGTCCTCGCCGCTGCCGCCGAAGGTCTCGGCACCTGCTGGGTCGGCGCGTTTCTCGAAGAGGAAGTTCGCAAGGTGCTGGCCATACCGGCCGGCGTCAAGCCCATCGCCCTGACCCCGCTCGGGTATCCCGCGCGCGAGGCCAAGCCGCGCCCGCGCAAGAACCTGTCCGAGATTGTCTGCTGGGACAGCTACTGCTGAGCCCGCTCGACGTCGCGCTCCATTATCAGCGCGTCCTCGCCGTTCTCGTAGTAGCCTTTGCGCGTGAAGGTCGGCACGAAACCGTGCGCCGCGTAGAACGAGCGGGCCGCCGCGTTCGAGACCCTGACCTCAAGGTAGACTGACGCCGCGCCGACCGATGCGGCGTAACGCAGCACCTCGGCCATCAGCGTCCTGCCGACGCCGCCCCGCCGTGCCTCTGGTGCGACGGCGAAGTTGGCAAGGTGCACTTCGTCAGTCCCCCACGCCACCGCGTACCCGACCACCTGCCCGCCATCGTCGGCCACGATGCACAACCCCAGCTGACGCCCGATGTCGGCACGGAAGAAGGAACGGCGCCACGGGTTGGGGAAGATGGCGTGCTCCAGTTCGAGCACGCGGTCGAGGTCGTCCTCGGCCATACGGCGTATCACGGCCACGGCGCTACTATCCGCATGGCCCGGCCGCGTGTCAACTGGGACGGCCGCCCGGACCCTTGCCTGGCCTGCGCCCGAGGGAATCGAGTACCTTGAGCAGGTTCTCGTGGAACGCCTCGGCAGTGTCCGGGGCCGCGGTCTTGCCCGGGTAGATCTCGTAGAGGGCACGGTACTTCAGCGGCGTCAGGTTCGGCATCCAGACATTCGCCCCCCGCAGCAGACCGAGCTGTCGCCCCTGTTCGCGATTCACGGTTGCCAGCGCGGTCGTGGTCGGGATGTTCGAGTTCGGGCAAGCCAGCCGCACGAGCGCCATCACCTTGGTCGTCATCACGTCGGTATTCGGCACTTGCCCGTCCGGTTTCGTCATTGGCTTCGCCCCTGCAGAAGCAGTGCGGGCTTCGTCATTCGTCATTGTCCCCAGCGGCGTCTGCGGGTGCGGCACGAACGGCCCGCAGCCAATCATCTCCAGGTCAAGCTCGCGGAACAGGCAAATGTCGTCAGCCAGCGACTCGAAACTCTGCCCCGGTATGCCGACCATCACGCCTGAGCCTGCTTCATATCCCATCGCCTTGGCCCGCCGCAACAGGTCCAGTCGGTGCATCTCCTCGTCGCCGCAGTTCGGGTGAATACGCTCGAATAGCCGGTCATCCGACGTTTCGTGTTTCAGGAGGTATCGGTCGGCCCCGGCCGCGCGCCATCGCTCGAGCTCGGCCACCCGGCGCTCGCCCAGCGACAGCGTCACCGCCAGCGGCGTCTCGACCT